>NZ_JAVKTS010000002.1:0-342667 GCF_031460495.1 Tissierella sp.
GAAGAGTTAGATGTATGGTAACAGCAGATCATACTAAAGAGCAATTAGACAGAGCAGTAGAAGTCTTTGAAGCAGTTGGAAAAGAGATGAATATATTAAAATAATCTAAAAGGGAGAAGATTCTCCCTTTTTCTTTTACATATTTGGGTCTAAAATATAAAAAAATGCTTAACCTATAATAGAGGTGGTATAGATGATAGTAGGAGCTTGTTCATTGAAATTGAGAATATATGAATCAAATTCTTTGAAGGATAAGAGACATGTAATAAAAAGTATAATAGGCAGGGTGCAATCAAGGTTTAATGTATCAATAGCTGAAATAGATTTAAATGATAGTTGGCAATCATCAGTAATTGGATTCGCTTGTGTTACTAATGACACAAATCATGCTAACCAAATCCTCTCAAATGTGATAAAATTTATAGATGAGGATGGTAGATTAGAAATAATAGACCATGAAATAGAGATATTATAGGTGGTGAAATAAAATGATGCTTTCAAAAGAAGAAACTAAAATAGTAATAAATAAGCTTTTAGAGAGGTTTCCAGATGCAAAAGCAGAGCTGGATTTTACGAATAATTTTGAACTATTAATTGCAACTATACTCTCAGCCCAATGTACAGATGTACAAGTAAATAAGACTACTAAGGTTTTATTTCAAGAATTGAAAAAGCCTGAAGATTATATAAAATTGTCTGTAGATGAATTGGGAGCAAAAATAAGGTCCTGTGGATTTTACAAGACTAAGAGTACAAATATACTAGAAACATGCAAACTACTACTAGAAAAATATAATGGTGAAGTGCCAAGTACTATGGAGGAGTTAACATCTTTACCTGGTGTAGGTAGAAAAACTGCCAATGTAGTATTGAGCAATGCCTTTAATACTCCAGCAATTGCAGTAGATACCCATGTTTTCAGGGTATCTAATAGGATAGGACTAGCTAATAGTACAAATGTCTTAGATACAGAAAAGGATTTAATGGATAATATAGAAAGAGAGATGTGGTCTAAGGCACATCATCTGCTAATTTTCCATGGAAGAAGAATATGCAAAGCAAGAAAACCATTATGTGATATTTGTCCAGTAACTGATTATTGTTTCTATTACAAAAAAGAGAGTAAATAATAGGGGGAAGGTGGTATTTTGAAGGGTGAACTAATATTTTCGCTAGATATTGGAACTAGAACTATTATAGGCATAGTAGGGGAGTATCTGGAGGATGAAAGTTTTAAGGTACTTGCATATACCGTAAAAGAACATAAAAAAAGAAATATGTTTGATGGACAGATCCATGATATTGAAGGAGTAGCCAAGGTAGTTAAGGATGTAGTAGTAGAACTGGAAGAAAAAACAGGCACTAAGCTAAGGGTTGTATCCATAGCTGCTGCTGGTCGAGCTCTTAAGACTCATAAAATAAGAGTGGAACAGACTATTGATGACTTAGAGATAACTAGAAATAAGGTAGAGGCTCTTGAATTAGAAGCTGTTCAAAGAGCCCAAGATGAGATGAACCAATTAGAGATAAATAAAATTCTTAAGTATTATAGTATAGGTTATACTGTAGTAGATTATTATTTAGATGAAAATAGAATGGAGTCTTTAGTTGGTCATAAGGGAGAGCGAATAGGAGTAGAGCTTTTGGCTACATTTTTGCCTCAAATAGTTATTGAAAGTTTATATACTGTAATATCAAGGGTTGGACTGGAAGTAGGTAGTATTACTCTTGAACCAATAGCTGCAATTAATGTGGCAATTAAGAAGGAGCTAAGATTATTGAATTTGGCCTTAGTGGATATTGGGGCAGGTACATCAGATATTGCCATCACAAAAGATGGTCAAATTATTTCATATGCCATGACATCTACTGCGGGAGATGAAATAACTGAAAGATTAGCTCAGGCCTATTTATTGGATTTTAATAATAGTGAAAAGCTAAAGGTAGAGCTTAGCAGAAAAGAAGAGCACGATTTTATTGATGTAATAGGGGTATCCCACAATCTAAGTACTAATGAAATTGTAAATACAATTTTTGATGTAATTGAAAAGATAGCTACAGAAATAGCAGATAAAATAATTGAGTATAATGGTAAAGCTCCCAGTGCAGTATTTCTAGTTGGAGGAAGTAGTCAAATGCCAATGCTAAAGGAGACCATAGCCGAAAAACTAGGACTGCCGAAAGAAAGAGTAGCAATAAGAGATACATCTGCGATTGAAAATATTGAAGGGTTAGAAGAGACTAATGGGCCTGATATGATAACGCCAATTGGTATTGCCATAGAAGGTGCTCAGGATAAATATAGAAACTTTATTAAAGTTACATTCAATGGAGAAGAAATTCGAGTATTTAACACTGAGGATATTAAAGTATCCGATGTTTTAGTATTGACTGGGTATAATCCAAGAGATTTAATGCCTAAGAGATCCGATGATTTTATATACTATATCAATGGCAAGAAAAGAATAATAAGGGGCAAAGAAGGTACCCATCCAGAGTTATTGGTAGATAAAAATTCAGGAAATTTAAAAACTAAATTAAGGGATGGAGCTGTTATAGATATTATTCCTAGCATAGTTGAACCTATTGAACCACCATACCTCTATGATATTGTATTAATGGACAAAACAATATTATTTGATAAAACAGAAATTGATCTTGTGGAAGAAATTAAAGTTAATGATAAGGTCATAGGTAGTAATATTAAGCTAAATAAAGAAGATAAAATTCAAGTTAATGAAATAAAATCATTTGGAAATCTAATAGATAGATATGGTAATGGATCAAGTACTGAAGAATACTTAATAAACGGAGAAAAACATCCATATTACTATGAGTTAAAGAAAGGCGATATAGTTTCAAGAATATCGATGGAAGAAGTCAATCATCATGTTGATAATACCATAGGAGATAATAAATTAATAAGATTAGTGATAAATGATAGCCAAATGGACATATACTATAAAAAAGACAAATTTGTCTTTGTAGATATTTTTGACCATATAGATTTTGATAGATCTTCATTAAAAGGGAAGTTAGTTTTGAAGGTAAATGGCAGAGATGCAGAATATATGGAAGACTTAAAGAATGGAGATAATATAAAAGTCTACTGGGAATAAAATAGCAATACTTTAGGCTGGAGGCTATAAATGAAAAAACCTATAATTGTTTCGATATTCATTGCTGTAGCAGTCTTAGCTACAGCATTAGGATCAGGATTTTATATTTACAAAACTATCCTCAATATAGATACTATATATAAAGGCATTTCAATTGATGGATATGATGTAAGTAATAAAACTATGGAACAAGCCTTAAAGTATATTAAAGAAAAAAAGGAAATGGAAATTCCCAATAAAAGCATGAATCTATTATATGAAGAAAAGATCTTTAATATAAAAATAACTCAACTGGGATTCTCATATAAATACGAAACTGCTGTAAAAACTGCATATAAACTTGGAAGGCAAGGAAATGTCCTTAAAAGATTAAGAGACATTATGAAGATTAAAAATGGAGTTGAAGTATCATTAAATTTTTCATACCAATATAGTAAGATAGAAGATGTAGTAAAAGATATTTCCCGACAAATAAATAGAGAGAAAACAGATGCTAGTATTGAGATACTTAATGGAAAAATTACAATAAATGATGAAATAGTCGGAAAGAAACTAATGTCAGATAAGCTGAGTAGAGATATTATAGAGAATATAAATCTACTTAAAGATATAGAAATTCCTGTAGAGGATATTCAGCCTAGAATTACAAAAGCATTTATATCTAGAATAGATGGCATAATAGGAGAATTTTCAACTTCATTTAAAGGTAGCAGTAGTGGAAGAATAGAAAATATTAAGTTATCCGCTAAAGCCATAAGCAATAAGTTGATTTCTCCAGGTGAAGAAGTATCATACAACAATACAACTGGACCGAGAGAATCGAAAAATGGTTATAAGGAAGCCAATGTAATCATAGGAGGCGAGCTTACACCTGGGCTAGGTGGAGGGGTTTGCCAGACATCCACAACTATGTATAATGCTTTATTACTTGCAGACATTACAATTCTTGAACGACATCCACATTCTATACCAGCAAATTATGTACCATATGGTCAGGATGCTGCAGTTGCTTATGGTTACTTAGATTTAAGATTTAGAAATGATTTTGATTTCCCTATTTATACTTATGCCAAAGTAGTAGGATCCAGTGTGCATATCTATATTTATGGAGATACCAAGGCAAAGGATTATCAGGTTAAGATTAATCCAGTGATAGTAGAAAAAATATATGCAAAGACTGAGGAAATATATGATGAAAAATTATCACCAGGTACTAAATTAGATATTCAAAAAGGTAGAACTGGGTATAAAGTTAATACCTTTAAATCCATAATAAAAAGCGGGAAAGTTGTATCAAAAGAGCAAATAACTACAGACCATTATAGAAAAAAAGATTATATTTATAAAGTAGGTCCCCTATTACAGAACACGATAAAAGATGATACAATAATAGATGAGAACATTAGATAAAGAAAGGAAGCAAATAAAATGGAAGAAATAAGTGCACTATATGATAAAACTATTGAGTGTCCTGTATGCTCAAAGGAGTTTACTACAAAAAAAGTACGGCTTTCAAAGCTAAGATTAGTTAAGAGAGATGAAGATTTTCTAAACTATTATAGTACTGAAAATCCAATAAAATATCACATATTTGTATGCCCTCACTGTGGGTATGCTGCAGCTGATAATAATTTTGAAGCTATTAAAAAGGATCAAAAAGGAATTATTATTGATAATATTACTTCAAGATGGAAACAACGAGATTTTGGTGGAGAGAGAGATTTAGATGAGGCAATTGAGTCATATAAATTGGCTTTAGTTTCAGGAACTTTATTAAATGATACAAAATTGGAGCAAGGAAATAATTGCCTAAATATAGGTTGGCTATATAGACTTAAAGAAGAAAAAGATCAAGAAATGAGATTTTTAAGATTAGCTAGAGATCAATTTATAGATGCATATAATAATGAATCCTTATCAGGAACTAATATGGATGATAGCAAATTGTCCTATTTAATAGGAGAATTATCAAGGAGATTAAATGAAGCAGAAGAATCTTTATCTTGGTTTAACACTTGCCTGGGGCTTGCATCAACTAAAATGAATCCAGCATTAAATGAAATGGCTAGGGAACAATGGAGATTGATAAGAGAGATGTAGAAAACAAGAGCTAACTTTATTATTATAAAGCTAGCTCTTATTTTATGTATTTATAGTAAAGTAGATAGTTGATTTCGAAAAATAGATATGGTATGATTTACAAAATGATAAAAAATAGATTAGTGTTATAAAGAGAAATGGAATCTAAAGTTAATAACTTGGAGGCGAATATGAATAGGCGGGGTAATTTAAATTTAGGTAATCAGATTAAGGATATAGTTCAGGACGCGTTGAACAATGGAGATTTCAAAACATTGAATCGCGAGATTGAGAGCGTTGTTAAAGGTGCACTTGATGAGGTAGGAAGGTCAATTAATAGGAAACAAGTGAATAATCATAATTTAAGCAATGGAAATAATCAAATAAATAGCAAGAATACTATTATTAATTACAGTAATGTTCCCCAAGGGAATATTCAGAGAAAGCCAGTTCCAAAGTTAACAAAGTTCACAGTTCCTATGGGACAGGTATCAAGTGTATTGCTTACTGTATTTGGGATTATAGGTAGTACAGCTTTCGGAATAGCTGTATTTGTATTGCTCATATTAGGTTCTGTCATGGGTGGAATATTTAATACCATTGCTATGGGACTATTACCTTGTTTTATTGGATCTGTAATTTTATCAATGAATGGCAGTAGGATTCGTAAAAGACTAAAGAGATTTCAACGATATGTGTCAAAGATGAATGGCCGCAATTATGCCCTGATTAAAGACCTTTCATCAGTAGCAGGTTGGAATGATAAAGCTACTGTGAAAGATTTGCAAAAGATGATTTCTATAGGTATGTTTCCAGAAGGGCATATTGATGATAAAAAAACCTGTTTTATGTTAAATAACGAATGCTACGAGCAATATCTTGAGCTACAAGAAGGTATGAAAATGAAGGAGTTGGAGAAGCAAGAAAGTCAGAAACAGGATGCTATACAGGGAGAAAATAATAAAGATGATAAGTTAAAACCTGAGATTAGAAAAGCAATTGATGAAGGACGACAATTCGTCACGGAAATTAAAAATGCAAATATCGCAATTCCAGGTGAAGAAATCTCACTTAAGTTAGATAGATTGGAAGAAATAACAGGAAAGATCTATGATTATGTGGAGATTCATCCAGAAAAGTTTAATGAAATAAAGAAGTTTACTGAGTATTTCCTTCCTACAACATTAAAACTGGTAGATGCTTATAGAAAATTCGATCACCAACCAGTACAAGGAGAGAATATTTCAAGCGCAAAGAAAGAAATAGAGGAAACAATGGATACCATTAATATTGCCTTTGAAAATTTATTGGATGGTCTCTTCGAGGATGCAGCAATGGATATATCAACTGACATATCTGTATTAGAAACTATGTTTGCACAAGAAGGATTAACAGAGAAGAATATGAGAGTTCAAAAATAAAATTATGGAGGATAAAAATGAATAATGAAATACCAACATTAACTTTTGAGCCTTTTAACGATGATGAATTAACTCAAGAAATACCAAGTGGAGACATAATCAGTAAGGATGATATCCAGATTAAAAAGCATGTATTTGATGAAAGCATCCTTTCACCTGAAGAGAAAAAGATTGTAGAGGATTTTGCAAATCAGATTGATTTAAATAAATCAAATCAAATCCTTCAATATGGAGTTGGAGCACAAAAGAAAATTGCAGATTTTTCCGAAACAGCTTTAGGCAATGTAAAAACTAAAGATTTAGGTGAAATCGGTGAAATGCTTTCTGGTGTTGTAACTGAGTTGAAAAGCTTTGATGTAGAAGAAGAGGAGAAAGGATTTTTAGGCTTCTTCAAAAAGACATCCAACAAACTTACAGCAATGAAGGCAAAATTTGATAAGGCAGAAGTTAATGTCAATAAAATCTGTGAAGCATTGGAAGCCAATCAAATACAGTTGCTGAAAGATATAGCTATGCTTGATAAAATGTACGATCTTAATAAAACATATTTTAAAGAACTATCTATGTATATATTGGCAGGTAAAAAGAAACTGGCTAAGGTTCAGGAGGAAGAACTACCTGCCCTAATAGAGAAGTCTGCTGCCAGTGGCTTGCCAGAGGATGCACAGGCTGTTAATGATTTAACCGCAATTTGTAACCGTTTTGAGAAAAAGATTCATGATTTAGAACTAACTAGAATGATTTCGATTCAAATGGCACCACAAATTCGTCTAGTTCAAGGCAATGATACTATAATGGCTGAAAAGATTCAGTCTACAATTGTAAATACAATTCCACTATGGAAAAGTCAGATGGTTTTAGCTTTGGGCGTTACTCATTCAGGACAGGCTGCAAGAGCTCAAAGAGAAGTAACAGATATGACAAATCAACTCTTAAGAAAAAATGCTGAAACACTTAAAATGGCAACTATTGAAACAGCAAAGGAATCAGAACGAGGCATTGTGGACATTGAGACACTTCGCATTACAAATGAGTCACTAATATCCACCCTTGATGAAGTTATGCGTATTCAAATAGAAGGTCATCAAAAGAGGAAGGAAGCAGAAGTCGAGCTAAATAGGATTGAAGAAGAACTGAAAACTAAGCTTTTAGCTATAAGAGGCTAATGGAAGTCTCAAATATGTATTAAAATTGAATAATTCAGATCTAATTTCTGATGCAAATAGAACAGCCACCTTTACTGATATAAAGGTGGCTGTTTTTTGTTTTATTGATTTAGATACAAAGTTCGACAAACTATTTAAGGAACTTATGATATATTGTTTTAGAAGTAAGTGAGCTAATGGCAATAACAATTGAACTATAATTTATTATATGTTTTATTTAGTCAAATGATTCAATTTAGTTTTACTAAGAAATATCGTTAACAGAATATGTAATAAATAATAAGTAGGAGGGATATCTTGGAAAAATATAAAGTTTCAAATAAGGATCTTATTTTATTTATAACAATTACTTTTGTTTTAACAATTCTAATGGGATTTGCAATGGGAGCCGCATATACTAGAGCTTCTGTAGACTCTTTCCCCTTAGTACAAATGTATTACCCTGCAATAGGTGCTATGGTTACTTTATTATTAAATAAAAGGTTAAGAAAAGAATTACCAAAGAATTTCTTTAGTATATTCTTGTTTTTTACAATAACATCTATTCTTTATCTTTTATTCTCTATATTTATATTACACAAAGACCCAAATGACCATTTAACATTTTGGTTATTTATAGGAAGCATTTCTTTAATTCTTGGCTACAATATGGATAGTGAGACATCAATAGAAAGCTTTGGTTTAAAATTCATGATAAACAACAAATCAGCACTTATTAATACTTTATTGTTTGTAGGGATATATATGATTTCTTTATTTATTGTGCCACTGTTCACTGGAGAAGTCAGTAGTTATATTGAACCATTTAAGACTTTGAAAACATGGTTTATGTTATGCTTGTTACCTCTTTCATTTCTAACTAACTTTCCACTATTCTTAGGTGAAGAATATGGATGGAGATATTTTCTACAACCAGCACTTCAAGAACGAATGGGAAAGGTCAAGGGAGTAATAATTCTAGGGATTATTTGGGGAATTTGGCATTTACCAATAAATATGTTCTATTATAGTCCAGAAACACCATTTCATTCTATTATAAATCAATTAATAGGTTGTATTGCCTATTCAGTTTTCTTGGGATATGTATATATGAAGACTGAAAATATATGGGCTATATCTATGATTCATTTTCTTAACAATAGTCTTGGTAATGTATTATATGGAGCAACAGGAACTAATCTAGTATATACATGGGATGCAGTTCTACTCAATCTAATTATTTTCTCCATATTGTATTTGCCATTCTTGTTAGCTAAGGAGTATAGAAAAGTGGATATGGAGGATAAGGAATTGGTTGAATAATTAACTTAAGACAGTCTTAAAGAGGTGTTGCATATGATGGGTAAAAGCAAATTTGAAAAATTAACAGATAGATTAGTAAAGATGTCAACATGGAAAGTAGTTTTATTAGGCTTTGCTATGGTAATGACTATTACTTTTCTTCAACAAGTTGCTTTTCATCTATGGGGTACAATAAAAGTTGAAGATTTAAGATATATGTTTACAGCTGAAGGGTTAGAAGAACAGGTACATTTTTCCAGGGCATTTCTTATAGGTGTAATATATGTACCACTAGTTGAAACATTAATTTATCAGGTATTAATATTGAAAATTTTCTTTTACTTAAACTACGAATTTGAATATAAAATTGGATTGCCAGTTATAGTATCTGCACTAATATTCGGTTTTGCGCATTGGCGAATTCCATCCACAATAATAGATAGTATTATTAAAACAATATGTAGCTCTTTAATTGGTTTAATCCTAGCTTATAGTTATGCTGTTTTCCATCTAAGCGATCGAAAAGCTATTATAAATACAGCTATAATTCATGGATTACTAAATTTATACTCAGCTACACCAGCACTGTTATTTATACGAATATATGATATGTTTAAAAGTTTACTTAATTAAAGTAAACATTGTATTGCCAATCCTCCTATGATAATATAAGGATGAAATATTAATTAATTCTTGCTATTAAAAGGAGATGTAAATAATGAATCCGAAATATTATTCTTTTGAAACACCTATGGGTAAAATGAAAGTATTCTTTATAGAGGATGGTATAATAGCCATTTCTTTAACTGAAGAAGAGGACAACCTTAGATATATTAACAAATATTATGGTAACCCAATTGAAGTAGATAAAGGGGATTATAATTATCATCAAGAAATAGTTAAATATTTAGAGGGAAAAATTAAAGAATTTACTGTAGCTTTTTCATTTAAAGGAACAGAATTTCAGGAAAAAGTCTGGAATGGGCTACTAAGTATTCCTTATGGTGAGACTAAAACCTATAAGGAACTTGCTGAAATAGTAGGTTCTCCAAAGGGGTCTAGGGCAGTAGGTGGTGCTTTAAATAAAAACCCAATTGCTATAATTGTACCTTGTCATAGGGTAATAGGTAGTAATGGCAAATTAGTAGGTTTTGCTGGTGGATTAGATATGAAGGATAAATTATTGTCTTTAGAAAAGAATAATCTTGATAATTAGATTCAAGTCTGATATTATGTAACTACAATAGAATAACTTTATAGGTGTTCCATATAAATGGAACTTAAAAGGGAAAGTGGTTAGATGCCACTACAGCCCCCGCTACTGTAAATGGGTACGAAACCAACAAATAGCCACTGGGAAACCGGGAAGGTGTTGGGATTAGGATGATCCATAAGTCAGGAGACCTGCCTGTATTTAAGCCTCGGAGGGAGGGATGAGAGAATTCATAAACTTATCCTTATTTAATAGGCATAAGTTTTTTTGTTATGTAGGAGACTAAAGTGAAAATTGGAGGAAAAAGATGAAGAAATTTAGAGGAATTACATTATTCTTATTATTGATGCTAGTAGCAGTAGTTATGGTTGGCTGTGTATCAAAGGACCAAAATAAAGAGGAATTAAAGGTTGAAGGAATAGAGAAAAATATAGATGATAATAGTGAAGACAAAAATGAAGAAGTTCAATCTTTCCCTGTAGAAGTTGAAGACAGTTTTGGCAATAAGGAAACAATAGAAGAAGAACCTATGAAAATAGTTTCCTTAGCTCCAAATAATACTGAAGTATTGTTTGCATTAGGCTTAGGAGATAAAGTAATTGGAGTAACTAGTTATTGTGATTACCCTGCAGAAGCTGCAACGAAAGAAATAATTGGAGATTACAGTGGAAATAATTTAGAGAAAATTGTAGAGTTAAATCCAGATTTAGTATTAGTTTATGGAGCAGGAAAAGAAGAAGAAGTAAAAATATTAAAAGATGCGGGGATTAAAGTACTTGGTTTTATGCCTGAAAACATAGATGCAGTTATAAAAGATATTGAGACAGTAGGAAAGGCAACAGGAAAGAGTAAGGAAGCAGCTGATCTTATTGAAGCAATGAATCAAAAGAAAAATGATATATTAGATAAAGTAAAAGGACAAGAAGAATTAAAGGTATTCTATGAAATATGGCACGACCCTCTTATGGCAGCTGGTAAGGGATCATTTATGGATGAACTTATAACTTTAGCAGGTGGAAAAAACATAGCTAATGATGCAGAAGGCGCTTATCCACAATATGATTTAGAGCAATTAGTTGAAAGGGATCCAGAAGTATATTTAACAGCTCAGGATATGCCTGATAAAACTGTAGAGTCTATAAAATCAAGAGTAGGGTACGAAAATATTTCAGCCATTAAAAATGATAGAGTATATTTATTTGAAGGAAATGAAGCAAATGTAGTATCTAGACCTGGACCTAGGATAATTGATGCTTTAGAAATTGTAGCAAAAGCTATTCATCCAGAATTATTTAAGTAAAGTTGGGATTTAGATGAAATTAAATATAAGCAAGTCCAGATATAGTTATATATTAATACTATTGTTTATTGTACTAGTATTATTAGTAGGATTTTTTTCAGTAATAGGTACTGCTAATATAAATATTGTTGATACTTTTAGAATTGTAGGTTCAAAATTACCTATTATTAAAAATTATGTAGATATTTCAGATATTGAAAAATCCCATCAAACTATAATCTGGGCGATTAGACTTCCTAGGGTACTATTAGGTGTCTTAGTGGGTTCAAGCTTATCCATTGCTGGTGCTGCTTTTCAAGGAATATTTAAAAACCCAATGGCTGATCCTTATGTAATAGGTATTTCATCTGGAGCAGCCCTTGGAGCTAGTATTGCAATAGTCCTAGGAATAAATATATCCTTTATAAACATATCCACTATATCAATTTTTGCATTTTTAGGTGCATTGGGAGCTGTATTTATAGTATATAATATTGCAAGGATAAAGAATAAGGTTCCAGTAACGACCTTGCTTTTAGCTGGTGTAGCCATAGGGCAATTTTTAACAGCTATTATGTCTTTTATTATGGTTATATACAGCAAGGATATGGCAAAGATTATTTATTGGACAATGGGTAGTTTAGCAGGTAAGGGCTGGGATCCATTGATAAAAATATCAATTCCAGTATTTATCTCAATGGTCTTAATTAACTTTCATGCCAGAGATTTAAATATTATGCTAACTGGAGAAGAATCAGCTCAGAGTATGGGAGTAAATGTAGAGAAGACTAAAATTTATGTATTAATATTAGGAACTTTTATGGTTTCAATGGTTGTATCCATAGCAGGTATTATTGGATTTGTTGGACTTATAATTCCTCATATAGTAAGGATTTTGCTTGGACCGGATAATAGAATACTACTTCCTGCGTCAGCGCTAGTAGGCGGAATATTTATGGTGGCAGCTGATACAATAGCTAGAACAGTTATCAGCCCTGTTGAAATTCCAGTAGGTATCATAACTGCACTATTTGGAGGGCCATTTTTCTTATATTTACTTAGAAAGAGTAAAAAACAATGATTTAATGTAAGCTTAACTGTTAATTGTTAACACCGGAGGTGTTAGTATGTATGCACTTGAAGTCAAAAACTTAAAATTTGGATATAGTAGAGAGTTAATCTTAAAAGATATTTCTTTTAATGTGGAAAAAGGAAAATTCATAAGCATTATAGGACCTAATGGTTCAGGTAAATCTACTCTTTTGAAAAACCTTAATCGTATTTATACTCCTAGAGGAGGAAAGGTTTTTTTAGATAATATCGATATTAAAAAGATAAGGACTAAGGAATTAGCAAAAAAAATTGCATTAGTGCCTCAAAATACCAATATTGATTATGAATTTACAGTAGAAGATATAGTACTAATGGGAAGGCATCCTTATAAGGGAAGATTCCAAAAAGAAGATGAAAGTGACTATGAAATAGTCAAGGAAGCTCTAGAATTAACTAACACTCTTCACTTAAAGGATAGGATTATTACTGAGTTATCTGGCGGGGAGAGGCAGAGAGTTATAATCGCTAAAGCTTTAGCTCAAAATCCTTCTATTATCTTATTAGACGAACCAACATCTCATTTAGATATAAATCATCAAATCGAGATACTGAACCTTTTAAGGAAATTAAATAAAGAAAAGGGAACTACTATAGTAGTCGTAATTCATGATATAAATTTAGGGGCAAGATACTCTGATAAAATAATTATGCTTAATGAAGGTGAAATCATAGGTATAGGAAGTCCAGAGGAAGTCATTACCAAAGAAAATATTGAGCATGCGTATAATCTAGAGGTTGCCATAGAGAAAAGTAAATATACAGATACTATTTATTTAACTGCCTTATAATAATTGTAAATAAAACCTTTCTATTAATAGAGAGGTTTTTTAAAGTCTTTTAACATTTTTTTGAAGCTTTTATTATTATTAAGTTTATGTTATATTAAGTAATTGAGGGAGTGAAATATATGACATATAAATTGATTGCTATTGATATGGATGGTACTTTATTAAATAGCAATAATGAAGTATCTGAAAGGTCGAGAAGAGCAATAGAAATGGCAAAGGAGAAGGGTGTTCATATAGTTATATCAACAGGTAGAATATTAAAATCAGCATTATTCTATTCAAATGCATTAAAATTAAACAACCCAATAATTGCGAGTAATGGAGCAATAATTGTAGATGAATCTGCTAATATTATTTATAAGAAGCCTATTGAAAAAGATTTGGTGAAACAAATAGTGAACATTGCTAGAGAAAAAAATATATACTATCATTTTTATGATGAATCTAGATTTTATTCACATCTAAAAGTTGAAGAGGTACTTGCATTTTATAGTGAAGGGAATGGCAAATTAAATATTGACATGACAGTATTTGAAGATGTGGAGGAAATACTACAAATAAAAGATATAAACATATATAAATTCTTATTCGTTGATAATGATAGAGATAAACTAAATAATCTTAGAATGGAGCTAAACAAATTAGAAAAAATAGGTACATCAAGCTCCTGGAATAATAATATCGAAGCGATGGGACTAAATGTTTCAAAGGGAGAGGCTTTAAAGGAACTATGTAATAGGTTGAATATTAAGCCAGATGAGGTTATAGCCATTGGAGACAGTGAAAACGATCTTTCTATGTTAAAATTTGCCAAGTTAGGTGTAGCTATGGGAAATGGTGATGAGAATATTAAGAAGCAAGCAGATTATATAACGGACTCAAACAATGAAGATGGAGTAGCTAAAGTAATAGAAAAATTTGCATTATAATGGGGGATGAAAATTAAATTATGGCATTACATATAGTACTGGTGGAACCAGAAATACCTCAAAATACAGGGAATATTGCTAGGACCTGTGCATTAACTGGTGCAGCACTTCATTTAGTTAGGCCCTTAGGATTCTCTGTAGATGATAAAGCATTAAAAAGAGCAGGGCTTGATTATTGGAATTTAGTTGAAATACATTATTATGATAGTTTTTCTGAAGTATTGGAGAAATATCCTAATGGAAGTTTTTATTTTGCTACAACAAAAGCAAAACATAGATATACTGATATAAATTATAAAGATGAATCGTTTTTTGTATTTGGAAAAGAAACTAAAGGTTTGCCAAAGGGATTATTAGATGATAATATTGACAAGGGAATTAGAATACCCATGAGGACAGACATAGCAAGATCTCTTAATTTAGCTAATTCTGTAAATATAATATTATTTGAAGCTTTGAGACAATTAAACTTTCCAAATATAGAATAATATTTTATTTAATTATCAATATAAAAAACTACAAAAATATGATATTATATGACTAGAATAAATAGGTCAACAAAAGATTAAATAGGTTAATAAATTATTTAGGAGGTTAGTTATGGATATTGCGCTACCAGTGCTTGGTGGACTTGGGCTATTTCTATATGGAATGAACATAATGGGAACAGGTTTGCAAAAAGCAGCAGGTGATAAACTAAAGAGATTAATAGAGGTACTTACTAACAATAGACTAATGGGGGTATTAGTAGGAACATTAGTAACTATGGTTATTCAAAGTAGTTCTGCCACTACAGTTATGGTAATAGGATTTGTAAATGCAGGAATTATGTCTTTAACCCAAGCGGTAGGAGTTATAATGGGTGCTAATGTTGGTACAACAATTACTGCTCAATTAATTGCATTTAAGTTAACAGATTATGCACCTTTAGCAGTAGCCATAGGTGTGGCGATTTGGCTTTCAGCTTCTAAGAAAAAATCTAAAAATATAGCTGAGATATTGATTGGATTTGGTATTCTTTTTATTGGGATGGAAATGATGGGAGATGGATTAAAACCATTAGCTAATAATCCAGTTTTTTCTGAAGTAATGAAAAAATTAAACAATCCAGTTTTGGGAATGTTAGTTGGCCTTGGAATGACTACACTTGTACAAAGTAGTAGTGCTTCTATAGGTTTATTGCAAGCATTGGCAGGACAAGGATTGCTGAACATCAATATGGCTTTTCCAATACTATTTGGAGATAATATTGGTACGACTACAACAGCTATGATATCATCAGTTGGAGCAAATAAAACTGCAAAGAGAGCTGCTGTTATCCACTTTCTATTTAACTTAATTGGTACAATTATATTTATGACTATCTTAAGGGTGCCAATACAAGCTTTAGTTCTAAAGATATCTCCAAATGATATTCAAAGGCAAATTGCTAATGCCCATACATTATTTAACCTAATCAATATAATTATACAATTACCATTTGCTAGTTTATTAGTTAAAGCAGCTACATTAATTGTTCCGGGAGATGATATAAGAGAAGTCAAAGAAGGTAAATTCCTTGATTTAAGAATTATCGAGACTCCTTCCATAGCATTGGGTCAAGCAAGAAAAGAAATTATTAGGATGGGAAAATTTGTAGAAGACAATCTAGTTAAATCTAGACAAGCCTTAGTAGAAGGGCAATATGAAAAAATAGAAACAGCATTGGATCAAGAGCAAAAAATAAACAAATTGCAAAAAGAAATAACCGAGTATTTGGTAGCACTATCAAATGCACCAATGACGGATGATGAACATAAGCAAGTTAATGTTTTCTTTAATAATATTAATGATATAGAAAGAGTAGGAGACCATGCTGAGAACATAATTGAACTAGCTGAAGAAAGAAAAGAAAATAATTACCAATTTACAGATGAAGCAATAGCTGAATTAAATGAAATGTTTGATAAATGTCAAGAAGGATTAAATAAAATAATAGAGGCTTATAATACTAATAATGAATCCTTAGCCAAAGAAGTATTAGCTATCGAAGAGGAAGTAGATGCACTAGAAACAAGGAATAGAACTAATCATATTGATAGACTAAACAGAGGAATGTGTTCTACAGGTCCTGGAATTTTATACTTAGATGTTATGTCTAATCTAGAAAGAGTATCAGATCATTGCCATAATATAGCATTATATGTTTTAGACAACTATAAATAAAAAATAATTAAACATTAAAAAAATCTATAATAAATGGGGTTGTATATTTATAGTTTATATTATATAATGTATATGACTGATAAATATCTATCAATATAAATTCATACACTGGATGATAAATACGGGAGAGACCATTTTATGGCGCCGAAGGAGTAAGTTAAAGAATTAACCGATTCTTAATGAAACTCTCAGGCAAAAGGACCGTATTTTGACAGCACTCTGGAAAGCGCTAGCACCGAAGGAGCAACCCAAGCAATTGGAGAATCTCTCAGGTAAATGAACAGAGTAAATAGGTTTATTAGACCTATTTATTCTGTTTTTTGTTTTTTATTTTATTAAATTGGGTAAAATGAAAAGGTAATAATTAAATTTATATTATAGCTACATAATAAATATTTACAAGGGAGGAAATTAAATGGTTTATGATGTAATAATCATAGGAGCAGGTCCAGCGGGTTTAGCAGCAGGACTATATGCATCAAGAGCAAGACTAAACACTTTAATCATCGAAAAGGAAGGTGACGGTGGACAAATTAAAACAACTGATGAAGTTGCTAATTATCCAGGGTCAATCGAAAATGCAAGTGGACCATCTTTAATAGCTAGAATGGTAGAACAAGTTAATGAATTTGGTGCAAAAAGAACAATTGATGAAATTAAATCCGTAGAATTAGAAGGTCAAATTAAAGTTTTAAAAGGTACTAAAGAAGAATATCAAGCAAAAACTGTTATCATTGCAACAGGTGCAACACCAAAACTAATAGGATGTCCAGGAGAAAAGGATTTAACAGGTAGAGGAGTTTCTTATTGCGCTACTTGTGACGCTGCTTTCTTTGAAGACCTTGAAGTGTTTGTAGTTGGTGGTGGAGACTCAGCTGTTGAAGAAGCAATGTATTTAACTAAATTTGCAAGAAAAGTAACTATCGTTCATAGAAGAGATGAGCTAAGAGCAGCTAAATCAATTCAAGAAAAAGCTTTTAGCAATGAAAAAATGAATTTCATGTGGGATAGCGTTATTACAGAAGTAAAAGGTGATGGAATTTTAGAGTCCATGATAGTTAAAAATGTTAAAACTAATGAAGAAACAGAAATATTTGCAGATGAAGATGACGGTACATTTGGAGTATTTGTATTCGTAGGATATAATCCAGCTACAAAATTATTTGATGGCTTAATTAATATGGAAAATGGGTATATTATAACAGATGATAATATGAAAACGAATATACCAGGAGTATTTGCAGCAGGAGATAACAGAGTTAAATCACTTAGACAAGTAGTTACTGCTACTGCTGATGGGGCAATTGCAGCTGTTCAAGCTGAAAAGTATATAGATGAAACATTTGAAGCTTAATAGCTTAAAAGCTAAAAAATATTAGGAGGTATTATAAATGATAGAACTAGATAAGGATAATTTTGAATCAGAGGTATTACAAGGAGAAGGATATATTTTAGTGGATTTTTGGGGACCTACTTGCGAACCTTGTAAAGCACTTATGCCACATGTTCATGAGTTTGAAAAGACTTATGGAGATAAAATCAAGTTTACATCTTTAGATATTACAAAAGCTAGAAGATTAGCTATTGGACAAAAAGTTATGGGACTACCTGTATTGGCTATATATAAAGACGGAGAAAGAATTGATGCAGTAGTAGCTGATGAAGCGACAATAGAATCCGTTGAAGAATTGTTAAAGAAGTATTACGCTTAATTAACCCAGTTTTTGATTCTGGGCCTAGTGCCCAGAATTGAGATATATAGATACTTGCTAAAAAAAAGAGGAGGTGAATTTATGCGTCTGGAATTAGGCCATGTGCTAATTAAAGATGTTCAATTTGGTGCTGAAACCAAAATTGAAAATGGTGTATTAACTGTTAATAAACAAGAATTAATCGACTTAATAAGAGAAGATGAACACCTTGCATCAGTAGACGTTGAAATCGCAAAACCTGGTGAAAGTATTAGAATTACACCTGTTAAGGACGTTGTAGAACCAAGAGTTAAGGTTGAAGGTCCAGGGGGAGTTTTCCCAGGAATTTTATCAAAGGTTGATGTTGTAGGTTCAGGAAAAACTAATGTTTTAAAAGGTTGTGCAGTTATGACAACTGGTAAAATAGTAGGTTTCCAAGAGGGTATTGTTGATATGACAGGACCTGGAGCTGAGTTTACTCCGTTCTCAAAGACAATAAACCTAGTAATGAAATGTGAACCTGTTGAAGGATTAAAACAACATGATCACGAAAGAGCAGTAAGATTTGCAGGATTTAAAGCTGCTGCATACCTTGCAGAAACTGCAAAATCATTAACACCTGATACAGTGGAAGTATATGAGACAGACACATTATTAGAAGGAATTAAGAAATATCCTAATCTTCCAAAGGTAGGATATGTTCAAATGCTTCAAACTCAAGGATTACTTCATGACACTTATGTTTATGGAGTAGACGCTAAGCAAATTGTACCAACTATAATGTATCCAACTGAAATCATGGATGGTGCTATTGTAAGTGGTAACTGTGTATCAGCTTGTGATAAAAACACAACTTATCATCAAATGAATAACCCAGTAATTCATGATCTTTTAGCAGCTCATGGTAAAACTGTTAACTTTGTTGGAGTTATCATTACAAACGAAAACGTTTACCTTGCAGATAAAGAAAGATCATCAAACTGGACAGCTAAACTTGCTGAATACCTTGAGCTTGACGGTGTTATAATTTCACAAGAAGGTTTTGGTAACCCAGATACCGACCTTATTATGAATACTAAAAAAATCGAAGCAAAAGGTATAAAAACAGTAATAATTACTGATGAATATGCTGGACGTGATGGCGCGAGTCAATCCCTAGCAGATGCTGATGCTTCAGCTAATGCAGTAGTTACAGGTGGAAACGCAAATGAAATAATCGTATTACCACCTATGGATAGAATAATTGGAACTTTGGATTATGTTGATATAATAGCTGGTGGTTTTGACGGAAGCTTACAAGCTGACGGAACTATCACTGTAGAAATTCAAGCTATTACAGGAGCAACAAATGAAGTAGGTTTCAATAAAATGTCCGCAAGAGGATTCTAGTAGGATATATATGTAGGAAAAATAATAGTTATTACAAAATAAAGAAAGGAAGTGGCAAGATGTCAATTTTTAACGAAAGTACAAAAGTTATTATTATTGGCGATAGAGATGGTATACCAGGACCAGCTATGGAAGAATGTGTAAAGACCACTCCTGCAGAAGTAGTGTTTTCATCTACTGAATGTTTCGTCTGAACGGCTGCAGGTGCAATGGACTTAGAAAATCAAAAGAGGGTTAAAGACTTAACTGAAAAATACGGAGCAGAAAACATGCTTGTATTAATCGGTGGAGCTGAAGCTGAAGCAGCAGGATTAGCAGCTGAAACAGTAACAGCAGGTGACCCTACATTTGCAGGTCCATTAGCAGGAGTCTCGTTGGGACTTAAAGTTTATCATGCAGTAGAACCAGATTTCAAAGAATCAGTTGATTCAGATGTATACGATGAGCAAATTGGTATGATGGAAATGGTTCTTGAAGTTGATGAAATAGTTGAAGAAGTAAAGGGTATAAGAGAAGAATTCAGCAAATTTTAATTAAACATAAAATCCCGATACGAAATATATGAGAGGAGGGGAACAAATGGGGAAAATTAAAGTAGTACATTATATAAATCAATTCTTTGCTGGAATTGGTGGAGAAGAAATGGCTGACCATAGACCAGAAGTTAGAGAAGGAGCAATGGGACCTGGTTTGGCTCTTCAAGCAGGATTCAAAGATGAAGCAGAAATAGTTGCTACAGTTATATGTGGTGATGGATATTTTGGTGAAAACTTAGAAGCTGCTGAAAAAGAAGTTCTTGAATTAATTAAACAATATAACCCAGACTTAGTAGTAGCAGGACCAGCATTTAATGCAGGTAGATATGGTGTTGCAGCAGGTACAGTTACTGAAGCTGTACAAAACAAATTAGGTATCCCAGCAGTAACTGGTATGTATGTTGAAAACCCAGGTGCTGATATGTTCAAAAAGGCAGTTTATGTTGTTTCTACTAAAAACTCAGCTGCTGGTATGAGAGATGCAGTTAAAAATTTAGTGCCATTAGCACTTAAGATAGCTAAAGGCGAGGAAATCGGTTCTCCAGAAGAAGAAGGATATTTACCAAGAGGAATTAGAAAGAATTATTTCACTGATAAGAGAGGTTCTGAAAGAGCAGTTGATATGCTTGTAAAGAAACTTGCTGGTGAAGAATTTGAAACTGAATTCCCAATGCCAAACTTCGATAGAGTAGATCCTAACCCAGCTGTATTAGATTTATCTAAGGCTACAATTGCTATAGTAACATCAGGCGGTATTGTACCCCATGGCAACCCAGATCGTATTGAATCATCATCCGCTCAAAAATATGGTAAATATGATATTGACGGTGTAGATGATTTAAAAGAAGGAGAATGGGAAACTGCACATGGTGGTCATGACCCAGTATATGCAAACATAGATGCAGATAGAGTTATTCCAGTTGATGTATTACGCGACATGGAAAAAGAAGGTAAAATTGGAAAACTACACAGATATTATTATTCAACAGTAGGTAATGGTACAGCTGTAGCAAGTTCCAAAAAATTCTCTGAAGAATTCAGTGCAGAAATGAAGAGAGACGGCGTAGACGCAGTTATCTTAACTTCTACCTGAGGCACTTGTACACGTTGCGGTGCAACAATGGTTAAAGAAGTTGAACGTGCTGGCATTCCAGTAGTTCATATATGTACTGTAGTTCCAATATCATTAACAGTAGGAGCTAATAGAATAGTTCCAGCAATAGCTATCCCTCATCCATTAGGAAATCCAGCATTGGATCCTAAGGAAGAAAAAGCTTTAAGAAGAAAAATAGTTGAAAGAGCATTAGAAGCTTTAACAACTGAAGTAACTGAACAAACTGTATTTGATGTAAAAAAATAATTAATATATAATATAAAAGGGTGATTTTATCACCCTTTTATAAAAAAACGGTACATACCAAAATTTATGGAGGTGGACATATGAATTATTCAGTAGTAAAAGGAACATCTTATGTATTGGTGCATGCGCCAGATATGATTATTCAAAATGGTACAACTCAGACAACGGAAAGATACTTACATCCAGACTCTGAGTATTTAAAAGAGTTACCAAAGTATATACGTAGCTTTGAAGCAGCAGTTAATTATCTTCCAAATCAAGTATATATTGGAAATCATAAGCCAGATGAATTAAAATTAGTTGAGCAACCATGGTTCGATAAAGATGTAGCTGATGCTAAAAGAGATGGTAAATTTGGTGAAATAATGCCACAAGATGAATTTTATGGACTAATTAAGATTGTAGACGTATTTGATCTTGTACTTCTTTCAAAGGAGTTTTCAGCAGAAATTAAGCCAAAACTAGAAAAACATCCATTAATTAAGGATGAATTTGTAGCTAAACTAAAAGAAGGTCACGATATAGCTGATATCGAAAAGTTTGTAAATGAGCAGGATGCAGAGGGACTTTACAATGGTGGTAAATTAGTTGGATGTGTAAAGAGAGCTCATGATGTAGACGTTAATTTAAATGCACATGTAATACTTGAAAACCTTGTATCAAAGGCTTCTGGTGTATTAGCCGCTTGGCACTTATTAGCTAAAAACAATCTACAACCTGAAGAGGTAGAGTATGTAATTGAGTGTTCAGAAGAAGCTTGTGGAGATATGAACCAAAGAGGTGGCGGAAACTTTGCAAAGGCAATAGCTGAAATGGCTGGTCTAACAAATGCTACTGGTTCTGACTTAAGAGGATTCTGTGCTGCACCAGCTCATGCTTTAATATCAGCTGCTTCACTAGTTCAATCAGGTACTTTCAAGAAAGTAATGATAGTATCAGGTGGATCAACAGCTAAGTTAGGTATGAATGGAAAAGACCATGTTAAAAAAGACATGCCTGTTTTAGAAGATGTAGTAGGAGGATTTGCAGTAATTGTTACAGAAAACGATGGTATTAATCCGATTTTTAGAAATGATTTAGTAGGAAGACATACAGTAGGTACTGGTTCATCACCACAAGCAGTAGTTACTTCATTGGTTACAGTGCCTCTTGATAAAGCAGGATTAAAAGTTACAGATATAGATAAATACTCAGTAGAAATGCAAAACCCAGATATTACAAAGCCAGCAGGAGCTGGAGATGTTCCAACAGCAAACTACAAGATGATAGCAGCAATAGGAGTTAAGAGAGGGGAACTTGAAAAAACAGCTATAAATGATTTTATTCAAAATCATGGTATGGAAGGCTGGGCACCAACTCAAGGACATATTCCTTCAGGAATTCCATTTATTGGATTTGCTAGAGAAGAAATGTTAGCAGGAACTATGAATAGAACAATGGTAGTAGGAAAAGGATCTTTATTCTTAGGTAGAATGACTAATCTATTTGATGGTGCTTCAATAGTTATAGAAAAAAATCCTGGAAAAGTAGATTCAAATAAAGGTGTATCCGAAGAAGAAATCAGAGGTTTTGTGGCAGAAGCTATGAGAGATTTCGCTGCTCATCTACTAAAGGATTAGAGGTGATATTATGGTAGAGAATAACATAAAGGGTATGATAGGAAAGGTATTTAATGATATTGCAGATGCTATGCAAACTGGCCAATTTGGTGGTAGGGTTAGAGTTGGAGTAACTGTAGCTGGATCTGAGCTAGGTATTGATAATATCGTGAAAGGAGCAGAACTTGCTCAAGCAAGAGACAATAGTATAGAAGTAGTTTTAATTGGACCAAAAGTAACTTCAACTCTAACTCAATATAATGTTGAAGGTGAAGATGCACAACATAAAAAGATGGAAGAGCTACTTGATAGCGGTGAAATAGGTGCTTGTGTTACTATGCATTACAATTTTCCTATAGGTGTTTCCACTGTAGGTAGAGTTGTAACTCCAGGTCATGGAAAAGAAATGTTCTTAGCTACGACTACTGGGACATCTTCTCCTCATAGAGTAGAAGGTATGGTTAAAAATGGTATCTACGGTATTATAGCCGCTAAGGCTATGGGTGTTTCTAATCCAACAGTAGGTATATTAAATTTAGACGGTGCTAGACAAGTTGAAAGAGCATTTAAAGAATTAGCATCTAAGGGTTACCCAATTAATTTTACAGAATCAGGCAGAGCAGATGGTGGTAATGTTATGAGAGGTAATGACCTTTTAACAGGTACTCCAGATGTAATGATTAATGATACTTTAACAGGAAATATTTTAATGAAAGTATTCTCCTCTTATACAACAGGTGGATCCTATGAATCACAAGGATATGGATATGGACCTGGTATTGGAGAAGATTATAATAGAACAATCCTTATACTTTCCAGAGCATCTGGTACTCCAGTAGTTGCAAATGCCCTTGGATATGCAGCTTCTTTAGTTAGAGGAAATGTAGCTGAAATTGCAAAGCAAGAATTTGGGTTAGCGAATAAAGCAGGTCTTAAAGATATCTTAGCAGGACTTACAAAGGATACAAAAAAAGCAGAATCAAAAGAAGAAAAAACTGTAGTTGCACCAGAAAAAGAAACTGTAACTGGTACAATAAATGGCATAGATATTATGGAATTAGAAGAGGCTGTAGAATCTCTATGGAAAGCAGGTATATACGCTGAATCCGGAATGGGATGTACAGGACCTATAGTAATGGTAAACGAAGCAAAGTTAAATGAAGCAATTAAAGCATTAGCAAAAGCTGGATATGATGTAGGAGAAGCTGATCCTTGCTAAATAATTACTCCAAGGAAACTTGGAGTTTTTTATTAGCACATATAGTAAAATTCCTTTGTGTAATTTATACAAAGATTTTTAGCAGTCGAAAATCTATTATTCAATATAATAGTTGTAATTTTTTTAGGTAAGAGTTATAATTAAGTCAAAGACGCTAGTCAAATGAATTATTAGGGGGGCATAAAATGAAAAAGGTATTAGTCATTACTTTAGCAATTATGTTAGTAGCTATGAGTTTAGTAGGGTGTTCAGGAGGGGCAGCACTTAATGGTCCAGATATTACATTAATTACAGACAAAGGGAACATAGATGATAAGTCATTTAACCAGGGTTCCTGGGAGGGTGTAGTAGAATTTGCTAAGAAAGAAAAGATACCACATACTTACATCAAACCTGAAGAGGCTTCAGATGATGGATATCTAGCAGCTATTGATCTTGCAGTAGAAGGCGGGGCTAAGGTAATAGTAACACCAGGATTTTTATTTGAAGTTGCAGTTTACCAAGCACAAACAAAATACCCAGAAGTTAAGTTTATTCTTCTAGATGGTACACCACATACTGCTGATTATTCAGATTTCCTAACCAAAGAAAATGTTGCATCTATATTATATGCTGAAGAAGAATCAGGATATCTTGCAGGATATGCTGCAGTTATGGATGGATTGACTAACCTTGGATTCATGGGCGGTATGGCTGTTCCTGCTGTTCAAGCATTTGGTTACGGATATCTTCAAGGAGCAGAAGATGCAGCTAAGGAGTTAGGGCTTGCAGATGGAGCAATAAAGACTACTTACCATTATACTGGTAACTTCGACGAAACTGATACAAATAAAGCAACTGCAAAAACAATGTATCAAGAAGGCGTAGAAGCAATATTTGCATGTGGTGGTTCAGTTGGTAAGTCAGTAATGTCAGCAGCTAGTGAAGAAGAAGCGAAAGTTATTGGTGTTGACGTAGACCAAAGATATGACAGTGAAACTGTAATGACTTCTGCTACAAAGGGTCTTGCAGCTTCTGTAATAGCTGTACTTGAATCTATTTACAAAACTAATAGCTGGGATACTTATGGTGCGAAAACAACATATTTCAACGCAGCTAATGATGGTGTTGGACTTCCAACTATAGTTATAGGAGACGACAAGGCAGATGCATTTGATAGATTTAATTCTTTTAACAAGGAAGCATATGAAGATGTATTTGCAAGACTTGCTAATGGCAGCATTAAACCTATCAGAACAATAGATGTTGAAGATGCATCAGGCTATGCTACTGCAGAAGAGCTTGTAAATTCATTAAGTCTTACAAAAATTTCAGTTACAACAAGATAGTTAGAGAAATTTAATTACCTGCAATATTGTTATAAACCTTATGCAAGTAAAAATAATACAATGGGGGAAGGCTAAAACTTTCCTCCATTTTCATACTGAAAAATTATATAAGTTTAGTTATTTGATGGGAAAAAATAAAAATAATAAGAAGAGGTTAACGTGGAAAATTATATTGTTGAAATGCTTAATATTACGAAAGAATTTCCAGGTATTATTGCTAACGATGATATTACCTTAAAATTAAAAAAGGGAGAAATACACGCTCTACTAGGAGAAAACGGTGCAGGTAAATCCACCTTGATGAGTGTGCTCTTCGGACTTTATCAACCTGAAAAAGGGGAAATAAGGAAGAACGGAGAGTTGGTAAAGATCAACAATCCCAATGATGCCAATGCATTGGGGATTGGAATGGTTCATCAGCACTTCAAACTAGTGGAGATCTTTACTGTCCTTGAAAATATTATTCTTGGTGTAGAACCCAATACATTAGGCTTTCTTGAAAAAAAAGAAGCTAAGAAGAAGGTTATTGAACTAAGTGAGAGATATGGACTTAAAGTAAACCCAGATGCCCATATTGAAAATATATCAGTAGGGATGCAACAAAGAGTTGAAATTTTAAAAATGCTATATAGGGATAATGAAATTTTGATTTTTGATGAGCCAACTGCTGTACTTACTCCACAGGAGATCAAAGAACTTTTACAGATTATGAAAGGATTTGCTAATGAAGGTAAATCAATTCTTTTCATTACCCACAAACTTAACGAAATCATGGATGTTGCAGATAGATGTACAGTTCTACGCAAGGGTAAGTTTATAGGAACTGTAGATATCAAAGATTCATCTAAAGAAGAGCTTTCAAGGATGATGGTAGGTAGAGATATTAATTTTAGTGTAGTCAAGGAAAAAATGCCTACTGGTGATGTAGTGCTTTCAGTAAATAATCTTACTGTTCCATCTAAAATTCACAAAAATAATGCAGTTAAAAATGTGTCTTTTCAAGTTAGAGCAGGTGAGATAGTATGCCTAGCAGGAATTGATGGCAATGGACAAACAGAATTTGTTAATGCACTAACGGGTCTAGATAAAGTTGCTTCAGGTAATATTAGTTTATGTGGTAAGGATATAACCAAAGCACCAATTAGAAATCGTTCCATATTGGGTATGAGTCATATTCCGGAAGATAGGCACAAGCATGGGCTTGTTCTAGATTATAAATTAGAGGAAAATTTAGTACTTCAAAAATATTGGCAACCTGAATTTCAAAAAAACGGGTTTATTAAATTTGATGCAGTGAGAAAATATGCAGAAAATCTCATAGAAAAATATGACATTAGATCTGGTCAAGGACCAGTTACCATAGCAAGAAGTATGTCTGGTGGAAATCAACAAAAGGCAATAATTGCAAGGGAAATTGATAAGGAACATGAATTGCTAGTGGCTGTACAACCAACAAGGGGTTTGGATGTAGGAGCTATAGAATATGTCCACAAACAACTTGTAGCAAGACGAGATGCAGGCAAAGCAGTATTATTAGTGTCTCTGGAATTAGACGAAGTAATGGATGTATCTGATCGTATTTTGGTAATATATGAAGGTGAAATCGTAGGGGAGCTTGATCCAAAGACAACTACTGTACAAGAACTTGGACTTTACATGTCAGGAGCAAAACGCGATACCATAAAGGAGATTAACGATGCAGGATAAAAATAATTCAATAAATAAAAATAAATTTAATCTGAGAAACATAACACATAGTGTTGGATTTTCCTCCCTATCATCTGCGCTAATGGCTATTTTTCTGGGCCTAGTTTTTGGATTTGTTGTAATGCTTGCCGCTGCACCAGGAAGTGCAATAGCAGGATTTAGACATATAGTTTTAGGAGGATTTAATCGTATAGGTAATGTTTTTTATTTTGCAACGCCAATTTTAATGACAGGTTTAGCTGTAGGTTTTGCATTTAAAATGGGATTATTTAATATAGGTGCCTCAGGACAATATACAATGGGTATGTTTTTTTCCCTTTATGTTGGTTTTATGTGGGATTTACCTAGTGGAATACATTGGATAGTGGCTATTTTAGCTGGAATGCTGGGAGGTATGCTCTGGGGTTTTATTCCTGGTTTTTTTAAAGCCTTTCTAAATGTAAATGAAGTAATTACATCAATTATGTTCAACTATATTGGTATGTATTTAGTTGATATGCTAGTTCAGGGAAATTCAATTATGTATAATTCTACTATGACTAGAACCAACTATTTGCCATTAAATGCGCAAATTCCATCTCTGGGTGTTGCTGGGTCCAATGTAAATCTAGGAATTATATTTGCAATAATAATTGGATTCATTTTATACATTATCTTGCAAAAAACCACTTTCGGATATGAATTAAAGGCAACAGGATTTAATAAGTATGCTAGTGAATATGCTGGGATGAAGGGAAAAACAAATATAATGATTACAATGGTAATAGCTGGTGGACTAGCGGGTCTAGGGGGTGCATTTGCAATACTTGCACCATCTGCCATAGCAGGAAGTAGTATGACCTATGAACCTATTAATATTATTGCTGCTGCTGGATTTAATGGTATTGCTGTTGCACTCCTTGGGAATTCTCATCCATTGGGAATCATTTTATCATCAATCTTTATCTCCCATATACAGCGTGGAGGTACACTGGCAAGCCTTGTTGGATATAAGCCGGAGATAATAGATGTTGTAATAGCTATAATTATTTATTTTTCTGCATTTGCTATGATAATGAATTCTGCACTAGCTAGTTTCTTTAAAAAACGTATTGAAAAGAGACATCCAGTTCTTGAAACTATAGAAGATAAATCTGTAGAGATGAAATCAGATAAGATGCCTGACAATAATACAAAGGAGGCAGAATAATGGAAACTGTATATTATTTAATACAAAACATGCTTCCTGTAGCTATTCCACTGCTCCTTGTAGCACTAGGTGGTATGTTTAGCGAAACATCTGGAGTAATAAACCTAGCACTTGAAGGAATTATGCTTTTTGGAGCTTTCTTTGGAGCCTTATTTGTTTATGCAGTTCAAGAATCAGGTATGGGTCCACAAACGATTTTACTTATAGGTATGATAATAGCCGCTATAGCAGGAATAATATACTCACTGTTATTATCCTTCGCTGCAGTAACTATGAAGGCAAATCAAACTATTACAGGAACTTCTCTAAACATGCTTATACCGGCAGCAATTTTGTTATTTTCAAAGATGTTCTTCAATAGTGATGGTATTACAACTAGGATGAATTTTTATATTCGAAAAATGCCTGTACTGGGTGATATTCCAGTATTAGGACAATTGTTTTTCCAAAAAACATATTTAACAGTTGGCATTGGTTTAATTTTTCTGATTATATCTGCTATTGTGTTTTATAAGACTAAGTTTGGACTTAGACTTCGTGCATGTGGAGAGCATCCCCATGCAGCTGATTCAGTAGGTATAAATGTTCATAGAATGAGATATGCAGGTGTTTGCATATCAGGTATATTAGGTGGCATCGGAGGATTCTTCTATTCTGTAGGAGTTATGGATGGTAATGTAAATGGGCATACTGGTGTTGCTGGATTTGGATTTCTAGCTTTAGCAGTAATGATATTCGGTCAATGGAAACCAGGCAGAATCTTTTTTGGAGCAATATTTTTTGCATTCCTTAGAACTTTAGCTTATTCAGTTTCTTTGATACCATTTCTTTATAATCTAGGTATCAATCAAACTTACTACAAGATGATGCCTTATATCGCTACAATGATAGTTCTTGCGTTTACATCTAAGAAATCAAGGGCTCCAAAAGCCGAAGGTATTCCATACGATAAAACTCAAAGATAATTTAAAAGAATGTAATATAAAGACAAGGTTAATAAAAATTCCTTGTCTTTTATTTTGTGCTTTTGTAAACATCTGATATAATAGAGGTATAGAAATTATATCTAGAGAGGATTGGAATAAATGAGACTTAGCTATGATTTAACCCTTGAACAATCACAAAAACTAGTGATGACACCAGAACTAAGACAAGCCATAGAACTACTTCAATTCAATAGCCTAGAATTAAAGGAATATCTAGCAAATGAATTAGAAGAAAATCCTATGCTTGAATCATTAAGTTCCACAGATGAGTTTGAGAATCTAGACAAATATACAGAAGATAAGGAAATAGATTGGAAGGAATACTTAGAAAAATATGATGATATTAGTTATAGACCACAAGTAGATAAAAATCTTAAGGATTATAATTATGAATCTTTTGTATCATACGAACCTACTTTAAATGAACATTTAATGTCTCAGCTTAATCTTGTATGTTTAGGGAATAAAGAATGGAAAATAGGCGAGAATATAATACATAATATAGATGAAAATGGATATTTAAAACTATCTGTAGCAGATATTTCAGATTATATGCAATGTAGTATAGAAGAAGTTGAAATTATATTAAAAGTAGTACAAACCTTTGAACCCCTAGGAGTTGGAGCTAGAGATCTAAGAGAATGTCTATTGATTCAAGTAAGAGAAAGAAAAGATTATGAGAGCTATGTAATACCAATAATCCAAGATTATTTAGAGGATCTTGGGCATAACAAAATACAGAAAATTGCTAAAGAACTTAATCTAGATTTAATGCAAGTTCAAGAAGCATGTGATTATATAAGAGGACTGGAGCCTAAACCTGGCAGAAGTTTTTATAATAATGATGAGATTAGATATGTAGCTCCAGATGCTAGTATTGAGTTAATAGAAGGGGAATTTGTAGTTGTTTTAAATGATACAGCAGGACCCAAATTAAATATTAATTCCTATTACAGAGAACTGATGAAAACAGGAAATGATAAGAATACTATAGAATTTCTTAACGAAAAGTTTAATTCAGCAATGTGGATAATCAGAAGTATAGAGCAAAGAAGATCTACAATTAAAAAAGTAATAGAATCAATATTAAAATTTCAAATAAATTTTTTTCTAGAGGGCGAAAAATCATTAAGACCATTAACTTTGAAAGATGTGGCTGAGGATATAGAAATGCATGAGTCAACCATATCAAGAGCAACTAATGGTAAGTATGTGCAGACCCCTAGAGGATTATTTGAATTAAAGTATTTCTTTTCATCAGGATTATTAGGGGATGATGGTGATATATCATCAACTAGTATTAAATCCACATTGAAGGAGTTAATTGATAGTGAGGATATTAAAAAACCTTATAGCGATCAGAAAATATCTGAAATATTAAAATCAAAAGGTATAAATATATCGAGAAGAACAGTAGCAAAATACAGAGATGAATTAAATATTATGTCCTCTTCCATGAGAAGAAGATATTAGAAATAAATTGTATTTTCGTATTGCATTAAAAACTATACTAATATATACTAAGGGTAGTGGAATTAATATTCTACTATTTCTTTATCATTTGCGGGACAAATAATACACGGAGTGGGACAAGAATAATCCCATGTCTTTGATTAAATTTTCTAATCAAGAGGTGATGAATTGGATACATTAGAATTACTGAAAATAATATCCCCAGAAATGATAGAAATAATCGAGAAAAGATACCAAATTCTTAGATCTGTTTCTTATAATCAACCAATTGGAAGAAGAACTTTAGCAAATGAATTAAACTTTAAGGAACGAGCAGTTAGGGATGAAGTGGATATGCTTAAATCCCTAGGATTATTAAGTGTTGATATAATGGGTATGTATATAACTGAAGATGGAAAAAAGATTTTATCAGATATTGATTCAATTTATTATAGACTAAAAGGCATACCAAAGCTTGAAGAGCAATTAAAAGATGTATTAGGGATTAAAAAAGCTATAATAGCCCCTGGGAACTTAAATGATAATCGGATGGTTCTCAAAGAAATGGGTAAAATTACTTCAAGGATGCTTAAAAGTATCATTCAGCCTAAAGATATTATTGGCATTACTGGTGGTAGTACAATGGCAGCTGTGGCAAAGGAAGTTACATTTGATAATAAACCTAGAGATATAATGGTTATACCAGCGAGAGGAGGTTTAGGATCTGAAGTAGAGACTCAGTCCAACTCAATAGCTGCAAAACTAGCCGAAAAGCTAGGTGGATCATATAGATTATTATATGTCCCTGATAGTATTGATGAAGAAACATTACAGCTAATGCTAAAAAACAAAGATATTAAGGAAACTATGGAAAAGATGGATAATATGAATATTCTAGTTTTTGGCATAGGTAGAGCTGATGTAATGGCCAAAAGAAGAAATATGCAAGATGAAAAAATAGGAGAATTAATTCATTGTGGAGCTGTAGCTGAATCATTAGGTCATTATTTTGATATAAATGGAGAAGAAGTCTTAGAATACAAGACAATTGGCTTACCCCTTGAAAAGTTTAAGCTATTGGATAATATTATTGGAGTAGCAGGTGGTGAGGATAAAGCAGAGGCAATACTGGCTGTATCTTCTTTAAATAAAAATATGACATTAATAACAGATGAATCATCTGCAAGAAAGATATTGGAAATCGTATAAAAAGCTAAATTATAGCTATTAATATAAAAAAATCTTAAGGAGGAATTTTTATGTCAATGAAAGTTGGATTAAGTGGATTTGGTAGAATTGGTAGAGATGTATTAAGATCTTATGCAGAAAATGGTGTAGACGAATTTGAGATAGTTGCAGTTAATGCATCTGGTAGTCTTGAAGATTTAGCACATTTATTTAAGTATGATACAATGTATGGAAAATTTGATGGTACTATAGAGGTAGCAGAAGATGGATTTATAATCAATGGTAAAAAAATCAAAGTAGTAGCTCATAGAGATCCAGTTGAAATTCCATGGAAAGAGCTTGGAGTAGAATTAGTTATAGACTCTACAGGTGCATTTAGAGACAGAGAAGGTCTATCTAAACATATAACTGCAGGTGCAAAGAAAGTAATAATTACTGCACCAGCTAAGGATGAAGATATTACAATTGTATTAGGAGTAAATGAAGATAAATATGAACCAGCAAAACATCATATTATTTCCAATGCTTCATGTACAACAAACTGTTTAGCACCAGTGGCTAAAGTTATATTAGAGAACTTTGGAATTAACAAAGGATTGATGACTACAATTCATGCATATACAAATGATCAACAAATACTAGATAAAAGACATAAAGATCTTAGACGCGCAAGAACTGCAGCACAAAATATAATCCCAACTACAACAGGAGCTGCAAAAGCTGTAGCATTAGTATTGCCAGAACTAAAAGGTAAATTGAATGGTTTCTCAGTTAGAGTTCCAGTACCTACAGTTTCAATGGTAGATGTAGTATTTGAAGTTGGAAAGGGAACTACAGCAGAAGAAGTTAATAGAGTATTAAAAGAAGCTAGTGAAGGAGAACTAAAAGGAATATTAGGTTATTCAGATGAACCACTAGTATCTTCAGATTATATAGCAGACCCTCGTTCCTCAATCGTAGACAGTCTATCAACTATGGTTATAGACAATATGGTTAAGGTAGTATCATGGTATGATAATGAGTGGGGATACTCAGAAAGAGTAGTTGACCTAGCAAAATTAGTAGCAAATAAATAGATTAACAAATAAGTTCGGTTTCTGGTGCCAGGCACCAAAAACCGAACTTATTCAAACATTTGTTATGGAGGGATGGGAATGCTCAATAAAAAATCATTAAAAGATTTAAATTTTTCAGGGAAAAAGGTTTTAGTAAGATGTGACTTTAATGTACCCATGGATGAAAATGGAAAAATTACAGATGATATAAGGATAACTAGTTCCTTGCCAACTATAAATTTTTTAACTGATAAAGGTGCTAAAGTAATACTTATGTCACATTTAGGTAGACCTAAAGGAGAGCCAAATAAGAAATATTCTTTAAAAGCAGTAGCAGATAGACTAACAGAATTACTTAATAAAGAAGTTATATTTGCAGAGGATGATAATGTTGTATCAGATATAGTAAAAAAGAAAATAGATACCATGAAAAATGGTGATGTTGCCTTACTTGAGAATACAAGATTTAGAAAAGAAGAGGAAAAGAATGAGGAAAACTTCTCAAAAGAATTAGCATCTCTTGGTGAATTATATGTGAATGATGCATTTGGAACTTCTCATAGGGCACATGCATCTAATGTAGGGGTTTCTACCTATTTACCGTCCGCTGTTGGCTATTTAGTTGAGAAAGAGATATCTATCATGGGTAAGGCTCTTGAAGCACCGGAAAGGCCATTTGTGGCTATTTTAGGTGGTGCTAAAGTATCAGATAAAATTGGGGTAATCGAAAACCTTATAAATAAAGTAGATACAATAATAGTTGGTGGAGGCATGGCTTATACCTTTTTAAAGGCACAGGGTCATGAAATAGGTAAATCACTATTGGAAGAAGATAAGATAGACTTGGCAAAGAGTTTATTGCAAAAGGCCAAGGAAAAAAATGTACAATTAGTTTTACCAGTAGATACTGTTGTTGCAAAGGAATTCAAGAATGATACTGAATATAAGACTGTTGAAATAGAAAAGATTCCAGAAGACATGATGGGATTAGATATTGGTGAAAAATCCATAAAACTATTCTCAGATGAAATATTGAAGGCGAAAACTATAATTTGGAATGGACCTATGGGAGTATTTGAAATGGACAACTTTGCAAAAGGAACTAACTCTATTGCAAAAGCAATGTCAGAAACAGATGGAATTACCATAGTAGGTGGTGGAGATTCTGCTTCTGCAGTGGAAAAGGCAGGCTATGGACAAAAGATGACCCATATATCCACAGGAGGAGGAGCTTCCTTAGAATTATTAGAAGGGAAGATTCTACTAGGAATTGAGGCAATATCTGAAAGATAAAGAGGAGGTAATATTAATGCGAACTCCTATAATCGCAGGAAATTGGAAAATGAATAATACTATAAAAGAAGGACTTCAATTAATTGAAGAGATAAAATCTCAAAAATTAATTGAAGAAGTTGAAGCAGTAATATGTTTACCCTTTACTATGCTTCAAGCTGGTAAAAAAGCCATAGAAAATACTAATATAAAATTAGGTGCACAAAATATGCATTGGGAAAATAATGGGGCTTTCACAGGAGAGGTATCTCCATTGATGTTAAAGGAACTAGGTGTTGAATATGTAATACTTGGTCACTCGGAAAGACGACAATACTTCAATGAAACCGATGACAATGTAAATAAGAAAATTAAATCTGCACTAATCCATGGTATTAAGCCAATAGTTTGCGTAGGTGAAACCCTAGAGCAAAGGGAAGAGGAAATTGAAAAAGATGTGGTAAAATCTCAAATCTTAAATGCCTTTGAGGGAATAGAAGGAAAAGATTTAGATAATATAGTAATTGCCTATGAACCAATTTGGGCAATTGGAACAGGTAAAACTGCTTCATCAGATGATGCCAATTATATGCTAGGTTTCATACGGGAGACCATTGGTAGCAAATATGGTGACAAGAAAGATATAATTAGGATACAATATGGAGGATCTGTAAAACCAAGCAATATAAAAGAATTGATGAATAAAAATGAAATAGATGGTGCTTTAGTTGGCGGGGCTAGTCTAAAGGCTGAAGACTTCGTTAGTTTAATAAATTATTAATGGAGGAAGATATGGTTAAAACACCAGTCATGCTAATAATACTTGATGGATTTGGTATAGGAAAGGAATATGCTGGGAATGCAGTAAAATTAGCTAGAACACCTAATATAGATAGATTGTTTGAAGAAAATCCAAATACTACTTTAGAAGCAGGTGGCTTATTAGTGGGATTACCAGCAGGACAGATGGGTAATTCTGAGGTAGGTCATTTAAATATTGGGGCAGGGCGAATAATATATCAAGACTTTACCAAAATATCTAAATCTATAGTAGATGGAGATTTCTTTGATAAAAAGGAATTTTTAGGTGCGATAGAAAATGCAAAGCAAAATAACTCAAAATTACATTTAATAGGTTTGTTATCAGAAGGAGGAGTCCATAGTCATAATACACATTTATACGCATTATTAGAATTGATGAAAAAACATGAATTTTATGATGTTTATGTACATGTAATACTAGATGGTAGAGATGTATCACCTACTTCTGGAAAAGAAGATATAAAAGCTCTAATGGATAAGATGGAAGAAATAGGAGTAGGTAAGATTGCCACAATATCTGGAAGATATTATGCAATGGATAGAGATAAAAGATGGGATAGAACAAAATTAGCTTATGATGCCATGGTACTTGGGATTGGCGATGAAAACAGTAACCCTTTGCTAGTTGTGGAAAAATCCTATGGTGAAGACATTACCGATGAGTTCATTATTCCTACTGTTATAAAAGAAAACAGTTTACCAGTAGCCACTATAGACACTTCTGATTCTATTATATTTTTTAATTTCAGATCAGATAGACCAAGGCAACTAACTAGAGCCTTTGTAGATGAGAATTTTGGTGGATTTGAAAGAGAAAAAAAGGTTGCAACATTTTTTGTTACTATGACACAATATGATGAAACTATAGGAAATGTTCATATAGCCTATACAAATGCTTCGCCTATTAATACATTAGGACAGTATATAAGTAATAAAGGTCTATATCAACTTAGAATTGCGGAAACTGAAAAATATGCCCATGTAACTTTCTTCTTCAATGGAGGTGTGGAGCCACCTTTTATCAATGAGGATAGAGCCCTTATCCCTTCTCCAAAAGTAGCAACTTATGATCTAAAGCCAGAGATGAGTGCTATAGCTGTAAAAGATGAGGTAATAGCTAGGTTGAAAATGGATAAATATGATTTAATTGTTTTGAATTTTGCAAATGCAGATATGGTTGGCCATACAGGAGTAGTAGAAGCAACAGTAAAAGCCATAGAGACAGTGGATAGTTGCTTAGGAGAAATAATAGAACTTTTATTAGAAAAAGGTGGAAAGGCTTTAATTACATCTGATCATGGGAATGCAGAAATGCTCATAGATGAAAATGATGGCAGTCCTATAACTTCACATACAAACAATAGAGTACCATTAATATTAGTTGGAGAGAAGAATGTTAAATTAAATGAAGGCATATTAGCAGACTTAGCTCCCACAATATTAGAATTAATGGGGCTGGAAAAACCAGAAGAAATGACAGGGAAATCATTAAAGAAAGGATGATAAATATGAGTATAATAACAGATATTTATGCAAGAGAGGTACTTGACTCAAGGGGTAATCCAACAATAGAGGTTGAAGTATGGACTGAAAATGATGCACATGGTAGAGCTTTAGTTCCTTCAGGAGCTTCTACAGGTATATTTGAAGCTGTTGAATTAAGAGATGGAGATAAAGGAAGATATTTAGGTAAAGGTGTTATGAAAGCGGTAGAAAATGTTAATAATATTATTGCAGAAGAAATAATAGGCATGAATGTATTTGAGCAATCCGATATAGATAAAATAATGATTGAATTAGATGGCACACCAAACAAAGGAAAGTTAGGAGCAAATGCTATACTTGGAGTATCATTAGCAGTAGCAAGAGCAGCAGCTGATGAATTAAACATGCCATTATATCAATATATAGGCGGAATAAATGCAAAAGTGCTTCCAGTTCCTATGATGAATATTTTAAATGGTGGGGAGCATGCAGACAATAATGTAGATATCCAAGAATTTATGGTAATGCCTGTTGGAGCAGTTAATTTTAGAGAAGCATTAAGAATGGGAGCAGAAATATTTCATAATCTAAGGATAGTTCTTAAATCAAAAGGATTGAATACAGCTGTAGGTGATGAGGGTGGATTCGCACCAAACTTATCAAGTAATGAAGAAGCATTAAAGACCATAGTTGAAGCTATTGAAAAAGCAGGATATAAACCTGGTGAAGAGATAATGCTAGCATTAGATGTAGCTGCTTCAGGAATGTATGATGAAGATAAAAAGGTTTATAATCTTCAAGGAGAAGGTAGAACCCTTACAGTAGAACAAATGATAGATTATTACGCAGACTTAGTAGATAAATATCCTATAATCTCCATAGAAGATGGCTTAGCAGAAGATGATTGGGATGGATGGAAATTGCTAACTGAAAGACTTGGGGATAAAATCCAGTTAGTAGGTGATGATTTATTTGTAACTAATACAGAAAGACTTGAAAAAGGTATAGATTTAAATATTTCAAACTCAGTATTGGTTAAATTAAATCAAATAGGTACCCTTACAGAAACATTAGATACTATAGAGATGGCAAGAATAAATGGATATACAGCAGTTGTATCTCATAGATCAGGTGAAACAGAAGATACTACAATAGCAGATTTGGTAGTAGCAACAAATGCAGGCCAAATAAAGACAGGAGCACCTTCTAGGACTGATAGAGTTGCAAAATACAATCAATTACTAAGAATAGAAGATATGCTAGGTAATAGCGCAGTATATAGAGGAAAAAATACATTTTATAATTTGAAAAAATAGTAGAATAAGGGGGCGTAGATCAATGATTTAATCTTTTACAGAGTTAATCTATCTATTGATTTTATGCTCCTTCTATGTTAAAATAGTAATGTTTATAGGGGATATGGTTATATCTACTTTATTTGTTGGAGGTGTAAATATGACAACATTATTTTCAGTATTAATTCTTGCATCAAGTTTATCTTTGATAGTTTCTGTAGTATTACAAGAAGGCAATGATGGTGGCCTAGGAACAGTAGGGGGAAATTCATCAGATTCATTATGGGGCAAATCAAGAGGTTCAAGCCGCCAAGACATGCTTAAAAGAGTAACAGTAATATCAGCTGTTATCTTTTTAATATCAGCTTTAATACTAGCAGCTAAATAACGAAGGAGGAGTAAAAAAATGAATATGGCATTAATTGCAGCGCCAGTAGTTGGTATATTGGCGTTATTATTTGCTTTTTATAAAGCAAAAGGTGTTGAGAAGGTTAAACCAGGAAATGCTAGAATGCAGGAAATAGCAAAATACATTCATGACGGTTCTATGGCTTTCCTTAGTAGACAATACAAATCATTAGCAATTTTCGTTGTAGTACTTTTTATTATTTTAACATTTGCACCAGGCCTTGGAATTAAAACTGCACTTTGTTTCTTACTTGGAGCGTTATTTTCAATTGCAGCAGGATATTTTGGTATGCAAGTGGCTACAAAAGCAAATGTAAGAACTGCAAATGCAGCGATGGAATCTGGTATGACAAAGGCATTAAATGTAGCATTCTCAGGTGGGGCGGTAATGGGAATGACTGTAGTAGGTTTAGGGCTTTTAGGAGTAGGAGTACTTTACATAATATTTGAGGATGCAAATATTATAACAGGCTTTGGATTAGGTGCTTCATCTATAGCATTATTTGCTAGAGTAGGTGGAGGGATCTATACTAAAGCAGCAGATGTAGGAGCAGACTTAGTAGGTAAAGTAGAAGCTGGAATTCCAGAAGACGATCCAAGAAACCCTGCTGTTATTGCAGATAACGTAGGAGATAATGTTGGAGATGTAGCAGGAATGGGAGCTGACTTATTTGAATCCTATGTTGGAGCAATTATTTCAGCTATTACTTTAGGTATTGTAGCTTATGGAGAAAAAGGAGTTTATTACGCTCTTGCACTTTCAGCTGTAGGTATTATTGCTTCAATAATTGGTGTTTACTTTGTTAGAGGTGACAAAGACCCTCAAAAAGCATTAAATAGTGGAACATTAGTAAGTTCATTGATTACTGTAGTAGCTGGTTTCTTTTTAAGTAATTATATATTAGAATCATATAAGCCATTTATAGCAATACTGTCTGGATTAGCAGTAGGACTTATTATAGCTAGAATAACAGAATATTACACATCTGGAGATTATGGTCCAGTTAAAAAGATAGCTAAAGAATCAGAAACAGGAGCCTCAACAAATATCATTGGTGGACTTTCAGTAGGTATGATGTCGACTGCTGGACCTATTATTGTAATAGCTATTGGTATCTTAGTAGCTTATTATGTATCAGGTGGATCAACTAATGCAGCTCAAGGGTTATATGGTATAGCTTTAGCAGCAGTAGGTATGTTATCAACAGCAGGTATGACTATAGCAGTAGATGCTTATGGTCCAATTGCTGATAATGCTGGTGGAATTGCAGAAATGTGTGAGTTACCAGAAAATGTTAGAGAAATTACAGACAAACTTGACTCAGTAGGAAATACTACAGCAGCAGTAGGTAAAGGATTTGCAATAGGATCAGCAGCTCTTACAGCTCTTGCACTATTTGCTTCTTATACTCAAGCTGTGGGATTAACTAGTATAGATTTAACAAAACCAACTGTTATTGCAGGTATGTTTATAGGTGGTATGTTACCATTCCTATTCTCAGCAATGACTATGGATGCAGTAGGTAAAGCAGCTTTTGCCATGATTGAAGAAGTTAGAAGACAATTTAGGGAAATGCCAGGTATCATGGAAGGAACAACAACTCCTGATTATGCTAATTGTGTAGATATAAGTACAAAAGCAGCTCTTAGGGAAATGATAATTCCTGGATTATTAGCAGTAGTTGTTCCAGTAGCAATAGGTTTATTATTAGGTGCAGAAGCATTAGGTGGACTTTTAGGAGGTTCATTGGTTACAGGTGTATTGATGGCTATATTCATGTCAAATGCTGGTGGAGCATGGGATAATGCTAAGAAATATATTGAAGCAGGAGCTCACGGTGGTAAAGGTAGCGAGGCTCACAAAGCTGCAGTTACTGGAGATACTGTAGGAGATCCATTCAAAGATACTTCTGGACCATCACTAAATATCTTAATAAAACTTATGACAATAGTAGCATTAGTATTTGCTGGATTATTTGGTAACGGTTTGTTATTCTAAAATAAAATCCCTCGAAAGAGGGATTTTTTTAATTCTGTAATAATATGCTATAGTATGTTATAATTATATAGATATAGGACATTATGACTATAAAAAAGGTTGGTTATTTATGGAGATTGTAATTGATAATTTAAAGTTAAATTACATAATAGAAGGTACAGGAAATGACATAATTGTATTGCATGGTTGGGGTGCCAATATAGATACTGTTATGCCCATAGTAAATATACTAAAAGATAAGTTCAGAGTACATGCTCTAGACCTACCTGGATTTGGTAAGAGTGAGGAACCAGATAAGCCTATAGACTCTTTTAAGTATGCAGAAATAGTAAAAAATTATATAGATAAGATGGGGATAATGAAAGTTACTTTAATAGGTCATTCCTTTGGAGGGAAACTATCTATTATTTTAGGTAGTAAGTACCCAGAGTTAGTGGATAAAATTGTGCTTGTAAATAGTGCAGGATTAAAACCTAAGAGAGGTCCTAAATATTATGTAAAAGTTTACAGCTTTAAGACATTAAGATTTATATATAAAAGGCTTTTTTTCTGGTTAAATAACCAAGAGAAAATGGAGAAATTCTACAGTAAGTTTGGATCAACAGATTATAAAGATGCTTCAGGTGTTATGAGAAAGATATTGGTTATTGCAGTAAATGAAAATTTGCTACCATTACTAGAGAAAATAAAAGCTCCTACATTACTTATATGGGGAGATAAAGATACAGCTACACCATTGTATTTTGGAAAGACAATGGAAAAGCATATACCAGACTCAGGTCTAGTAGTATTTGAAGGAGCAGGTCATTTTTCATATTTAGATGATTATCAAAGATTTACAGTAATAATTAAAAGCTTTTTGGAGTATGATAAAGGCAGTGAATAGTTAAGAGAGAATAGTTATTAGTTATTCACAATATTTTGGGGGGATTAATTTGTTAATTATAGTCATTATATTAGGTGTTATAGCATTAATTTTAATGGCAGATAGATCAAAAGACTTTTTGCATATACTTCAACTTGAAGGATATGATTCAGAACAATATCAAAAATGGTTAATAGCTAATAAATCAAAACTATTTTCATTTAAAAAAAACAAACAGCCTTTGAAGAAGCCCTTAGTGTTTACAGATAGAGCTAAAAGACTATTTGCAACTAATATGGCACTAAATGCTATAATCGTCATATTTTTCATATTTAGAGCTCGTAATTTTCTAATACCTTCACCTTTTTGGTCTTTTCCTATGGCTTTGATAATTTTAGTTCTTTTATTCAGTATTTTGTATTGTGCTCAGTCCTTTTTAATACGAGGAACTAATGAGATAACAAAACACTGGGAAGAAAGAATTAATATGGGATATTATCTAAAGGCTCAAGAAAAAATAAAAAACAGACAAGATTTAGATGTAGTAGGTGTCACTGGAAGTTTTGGGAAAACCAGTACTAAATTTATTTTAGGTACTATATTAGAAGAAAAATTCAAAGTATTAAATACACCAGAATCATATAATACCCCAATGGGCCTATCCAAAGTAATTAACAATGAATTAACTGAAGAACACCAAGTATTTATTGCAGAGTTGGGGGCAAGAAATATAGGGGATATTAAAGAAGTATCTGAATTGGTAAAGCCTAGAATCGGTGTTCTCACATCAATAGGTCCAACTCATATAGAGACATTTAAAAATATAGACAACATAATGAAAACAAAGTATGAGATGATTGAAGAATTACCTACTGATGGCATAGCAATATTTAACTATGATAATGAATACATAAGAAAATTAGCAGATAAAACATTTAAAGAGAAAGTATTATATGGACTAGAGGATGTTGAAAAATTAGATATTTATGCAGAAAACATCCAAGTTTCTCATTCTGGATCAACTTTTACAATAAAAGATAATGAAGGATATACTATGGATTGTACTACAAAGCTACTAGGTAAGCATAATATCTATAATATCTTGGCTGGAGTAGCTGTAGCCAAGTCTTTAGGTTTATCCTATGATGAAATAAAAACTGGTATAGAAAAAATTGAACCAATACCTCATAGACTAAACATAATAGATCCAGGAACAGGAATAACGATCATAGATGATGCTTTTAATTCTAACCCTATAGGCTCTAAGGCAGCTTTAGAAGTATTATCACAATTTAAAGAAGGAAGAAAGATAATTATTACTCCTGGTATGGTTGAATTAGGTGCCATGGAAGAAGAGGTAAACAGAGAGTTTGGTAGAAATATTGGGAAAGTATGTGATTATGTAATATTAGTTGGGGAAAACAGAACTAAACCAATATATAAGGGATTAATGGAGGCCAATTATAATAAAGATAATATTTTTGTAGTAAACACTCTTGACGAAGGAACAGCAACTATTCAAAAGTTAGCAAGACCAAAAGATATTATATTATTTGAAAATGACTTACCAGATAATTATAGTGAATAATCATATCTTTAAAGGAGAGAGGGATGACAATTGAAAAAAGTAGGTGTAATTTTTGGAGGGCGAAGTGTAGAACATGAGGTATCTGTCATTACTGGAATGCAGATAATTGAGAACATTGATAAAACTAAGTATGAAATAGTTCCTATTTATATAGACAAAGATGGCAAATGGTTTACAGGAACTTGTCTACTAGAATTCAATAATTATAAAGATAATAACTTTAAAGATGCTAAGGAAATTACTCTACTACCCAAGTGTGGTGACAAAAATGTATACGCAAATCCAGAAAAGCTAGGTCTATTTGGGAAAAAAATATTAGGAGAGATAGATATAGTTTTTCCAGCTATTCATGGTATGAATGGAGAAGATGGAACTATTCAGGGATTGTTTGAGCTAATGGATATACCATATGTAGGATGTGGCGTACTAGGTGCTAGTGTTGGCATGGATAAAATCTTGATGAAAGATGTATATAAAGCCAACGGACTGCCAATAGTTGATTACACTTGGTTCTATAGATCTAAATGGACAAAAGAAAAAGATATCGTTATCAAAGAAATTGAAGATAAAATATCCTATCCAATGTTTGTAAAACCTGCAAATCTTGGATCAAGCATAGGTATTTCAAAGGCTAAGGATAGAGATGAATTAATATTTGCTGTAGAGATTGCTATTAGGTATGATAGGAAAATTATTATTGAAAAAGCAGTGGAAAGCTCAAGGGAAATAAATTGTGCGGTCATGGGCTATGATGATAAAGTAATTACATCCTTATGCGAAGAACCTCTTGGATGGGAAGAAATCTTAACTTTTGAAGATAAGTATGTGAAATCAAACGAAAAAGGCGGAAAATCATCTGGTGAAAGAAGAATAATACCAGCAGAGATTGAAGAACATATTATAGTGGAAGTAGAAGAGCTTGCGAAAAAAGCATTCATTACTATAGATGGTAGAGGGGTTTCAAGAATAGATTTTTTGATAGATGCAAACAATAAGGTGTATATAAATGAAATAAACACTTTACCAGGGTCTATATCTTTTTATTTATGGGAAGGAAGAGGATATTCTTTCTCAAAACTAATAGATGAATTAATATCTATTGCAATAAGAGTCCATGAAGAGAAGAAAGAAAATATCTATTCATATGAGGCGAATTTATTTAACAGAGTACAATTTGGATCTAAAATAAAATAGAGTGAGCATTATTTACCCCTAGTGATAATAGTTCCAAAAGAGGAGGAATATTGATGACTATAAGAGAAACGATCATTGAATTTATGGAAGAAAAAAAATATAAACCAATGCTCAAAGAAGAACTAGCAGTGCATTTTAATTTGGAACGGAAAGATATGGAGAGTTTCTATAATGTATTAAAAGCTTTAGAAAAAGAAGGAGTAATAATTAAAGCTAAGAATGAAAGATATGGTTTGATAGATAATGATTATTTAATTACAGGAACTTTAGATGGAAATGAAAGAGGTTTTGGTTTTGTTGTAGTTAAAGACAGGACCAGAGGAGACATTTTTATTCCTGCAGAAAATATGAATGGTGCAATGCATGGTGATAAGGTTATAGCAACTATTACAAGAAGACAAGAGGAAGGAAAGAGAGAAGAAGGGGAGATTATTAGGATTTTAGAAAGATCCAACAAGACGATTGTTGGTACTTTTGAAGACAATAAAAGCTTTGGATTTGTAGTGCCTGATAATCACAAGATTGGTTATGATATTTTTATACCTAAATCTCGCACAAATAATGCTAAAACAAATCAAAAAGTAGTAGTGGAGATAACTACATGGCCTGAAGCAAGAAGAAATCCAGAGGGTAAAGTAGTAGAAGTCCTAGGATATTTAAGTGATAAGGGTACAGATATCTTATCGATTATTAGACAATTTGGATTACCAGAGGAGTTTCCAGATAAAGTACAGGAAGCAGCAAAGAATATAGAACAAGAAATTGATCCAGTTGAAGCTGTCAAAAGAGTAGACCTTAGACATTTAAACACCTTTACAATTGATGGTTTTGATGCGAAGGATATAGATGATGCTGTATCCATTGAAGTCAAGGAAAATGGCAATTACTATCTTGGGGTTCATATTGCAGATGTATGCCATTATGTTAGAGAAAAATCCACTTTAGACAAGGAAGCTTTGGAAAGAGGTAACTCCGTATATTTAATTGATAGGGTAATACCAATGTTACCAAAAGAATTATCCAATGGTATATGCTCTTTAAATCCTAATGTAGACAGATTTACTTTATCTGTAATGATGGAAATAGATAAAAGTGGAAAAGTAGTTGATCATGAAATAGTTGAAGGAATAATAAATAGTAAGCAAAGGCTAGTATATGATCATGTATCGGATTTCTTAGAGAATGATGACGAAGAAGCCAAGGTAAAGTTATCTGCAGTATCAAAGGAACTAAAGCTAATGGAAGAACTATGCCATATACTACATGAGAAAAGAGAGAGAAGAGGTAGTATAGATTTTGAATTTCCAGAGACTAAGATTATCCTTGACGAGAAGGGGATACCTGTAGAGATAAGAAAAGAAGACAGACGAATAGCGAATAGATTAATAGAAGAATTTATGCTAGTTTGCAATGAAACAGTAGCTGAAAGATTCTTCTGGGCAGAAGTCCCATTCTTATATAGAACACATGATGAACCATCTTCAGAAAAGATAGAAGCTTTTAGTAAATTAATTCACAATTTTGGATATAGCTTAAAAGGACAAAATGAAGTTCATCCTAAAGAACTGCAACTATTGACTAAGGAAATAAAAGGGAAAAAGGAAGAGACATTAATTAGCACATTAATGTTGAGATCACTAAAGAAGGCAATATATAGTAGTGAATCAGGTATTCACTTCGGTCTTGCAGCTCAGTATTATTCTCACTTTACAGCACCTATTAGAAGATATCCAGATTTGGTTATACACAGAATAATAAAGGCTTATATAAATGGAAAGCTTAGTAGCAAGCTCCAAGAAAAACTAGAAGTGACTTTGCCTGACATAGCAGAACATACTTCTATGACTGAAAGGCGAGCAGAAGAGGCTGAAAGAGAAGTTGAAGATATGAAAAAGGCCCAGTATATGACTAAACATATAGGTGAAGAGTTTGATGGTATAATATCTTCCCTAACAAACTTTGGATTATTTGTCCAACTTGAAAACACAATAGAAGGTTTAGTTCATTTTAACAATATGTTAGATGACTATTATCACTTTGATGAAGAAAAATATTATATAATTGGTGAGAGAACAAACAGGCAGTACAGACTAGGAGATTCCGTAAGGATAAGAGTACTAGACGCTGATGTAGTCAAGAGAAATATTGATTTTGAATTAATTTAGTAGATTGACATCACCATGTATATTTGTTAAACTTAATTACAGAAAACTATAAGTGGTGATGATATGAAAAAGATAGGTACTAAGGTAGTTGCAACTAATAGAAAAGCTAGATATGAATTCTTCATAGAGGAAACCATTGAAGCAGGATTAGTGCTAACTGGTACAGAAGTTAAATCAATTAGGCAAGCTAAACTTAATATAAAGGATAGCTATGCATCTATTGAAAATGGAGAAATATATTTAAATAATCTACACATAAGTCCTTACGAACAAGGGAATATTTATAATGTAGATCCAATTAGAAAAAGAAAGCTGCTATTGCACAAAAGGGAAATAAGGAAGCTTTTTATTGCCATAACACAAAAAGGCTATACCTTAGTTCCCCTATCCGTATATATTAAAGATGGATTAGTTAAAGTAGAATTGGCTACTGCAAAGGGTAAGAAACTCTACGATAAAAGAGATGATATAGCCAAGAAGGATGCAGCTAGAAGAGTAGAACAACATAGTTCTGAGAAATACAAGTAGGTTGACATAATACTATTAATCTGTTATACTAATTAAGCTAAACAATAATAATTTATGGGGGCGAATTAGGTTTCGACGGGGATGTGGAATCAAGGGTAGCGAGTCGTTGTCGCCAAACAACGCTAAAAGTGGCACAAACAATAAACGCAAACGATAATTACGCATTCGCAGCTTAGTAGCCGCGCATCTTAACCGAGAATCCTACGACTTGGATTAAGGTGTCAACTTAGTAGGGAACCGCATTTAGCAAAGCTTTGAGCTAAAGACGGAAATTATGAAGCTACTGAAACTGGAATTCTGTCAGTAGAAGTCCAGTAGAGGGAAAGTCAAATTACTGAATGCACTCGGAGAAGCTCTTGTGGAAATGTTTTCGGACGTGGGTTCGATTCAAGTAGGGAGTCGCCCTATAGAGTAATCTATAGGTGAAAACTTGGCTTTATCGGTGAAGGCTGTAAAATGCTGATACCGAGGGGTATGTGGAGAAATCCAACAGCCCTGTATCGACTTATAGGCTGCTAAGTCATTTGATATGCAGTACTAGGATGGAAGAGGCAAACTATAATTTACTTCCATAATACGCCAGGGAACTTTGAGAAAAGTTTAAGATATAGTCAGTGCCTTTAGGAAACTATTGGATAGCATGTCCCACCGCCTCCACCATACATAAGGTGGATAAAGCCTTGATTAGGAAACTAATCAAGGCTTTTATAATGCAATAAAATCAATATAAAATTGCTCTTTAGCTAATTTTTGAATATCGTTATAGCTACCATTTCTTATGGTAACTTCCTTGTATTTTGTAATAATGTGCCTTGCCCTAGCTTTCTTTTTCTCTATTACTAAATATGGTTCGATACTTTGTAGAAACTGTATTGCTTCATCATAAATTATTGTATATGTATAAGAATCTTTATGTCTTTCTTCATTATAATTTTTCTTATTAGTAATCTTTCCAGATTTAATAGTATTTTTAATCCATTCTAATAGCTCCAAATCTGTAGAAGAAATCGAAACACATGGAGAATGATATTGATTTTTATGAAATCTTGTAAGCATAATACTACCTTCTCCATCTACAATACCAGCTATATAAGCTTTTTCAGTATTAGTCATTTGTATTACCCTCCCAAAACAAGTGTTCTTAATTATATTATAAATTAGATTAAAGGATTTGTCTATGACCGATTTAATTTTCTTGAATATATTCAGGACATAATACATTATTGAAACATATCCAGAAGTAAATAATTATAATGATATTTTTAGATGTGAGTAGTTAATTAAGAAAAGATTATAATAAAGAAGGATTTTAGAAATTAATGTCGAACTTATAATATAAGTGAATTTTGGTGAGGTGACTTTATGGAATTAAAAGATATTATTAACCTATCCCCTAATGATTTTGAGATGCTTATAAGTAACTTGGTTGAAGAACAAGGATACAAAGTTAAGCGTTTTGCTCCTGGGGAAGATATAGGAATTGATATAGTAGCTAGGGATGAAGAAGAATCCATAGCAAAGGATAAATAACTTGAGAAGACATTAATAGAAAATGAAAACTTCTAAGGGTATATGATATAAATTAATAATATTCATAATAAATGAAAGATTTAAATTGCCTATTAATTTTAATATTACAATAGGAAAGAAAGGAGAACAATTAAATGCAGGATAGATATGCAGGTGATGTAGGTGATTTTGGGAAGATTGGATTGTTACAAAAAATTTCTGAATCAGGTCTAAGTATTGGTGTAAATTGGTATCTTACATATAAACCAGAAGAACACAATAAGGCAGATGGAAAACATATCGGATATTTAACTAATAGTCAATTCAAAGACTGTGATGATAAACTATTAAAGTCTCTATATACAATTACAAATGGGACAAGGAGTGTAGAAGCATTGGAAAAGGCAAATTTAATTCCAAATGCAAATTATTATAATAAACTACTGAAACCGGGTAATGATAAAAATTTTGATAGATTGGAATGGTTTAGATCTTCTTTGGAAGAGTTATCGGAGTCAGATATAATATTTTGTGATCCAGATAATGGTTTGATTGTAAAAAGTGTCTCACAAAAATCAGTTAATAGTGATAAATACATTTTGCACGATGAATTGGTTTCTTATTATCAGGTTGGAAAAAGTATTATTTTTTATAATCATCGATGTAGAGAAAAAGAAAATGTATATTTGCAGCGATTTCAACCCTTAATGCAACGAAGTGAACTTATGGGTGCAGAATGGAGAGGATTAAAATATGTTCGCGGAACAATACGGGACTATATTTTTATATTACAAGATAAGCATACAGCTGCAGTGGATATTGTAATAAAGAATATGATGAAAACGAATTGGAACAAGCATTTTTCAGTACTTAATATCTAGTAGTCTTATTTATTGTTTGAGAGATAGATGTAACTAGTAGTAACAAACTAACAATGAAGGTTGTTAGGCAGATATCATCAGTTTTGTGACAGATATCAGATAAAAATTTGTAAGGGGTGTAATAGTGTCTAGAAGTTTTTCTGATGTACAAAATGCATATAATAAAATCAAAGGAACGAAGGTTCGATATGGTGTTTACCATAAAAGTCTGTTTCATATCCATACTCCTCAATCATATGACTATAAACTAAAAAAAAGTTGGACTGCAGATATGTATAAGTCAATACCTACAAGTACTGTAGTTCAACTTTGTAAAGATAATAAAATACTTCCCGAAGGTTTTAATTTAGACGACTTTGAGCTTAATGGTGAATTATCGGTATATAAATCAAAAAAGGAATGGCTATCATTTATTTTACTAGCTGAAGAGCTAATAAACAATGATATAGAGATAGCAGTAGTTTCAGATCATAATACTATACAAGGTATAGATAAATTAAGAGTTGCCATTAAACATTTACATAAAATGAAACAAAGAAAAGTATACCCGGAGATAATTTCCTCTTTAGAAATTTCTTGTGCTGATAGAGTTCATGTTGTTGTATTATTTAACGACTCTCATGAAACTAAAAGACAAATATCAGAGTGGCTTAGTGAAAGTCTTCTAAACGAAGAAGATGGCACTTTTAGGACAAGTCTTGAAGTAATGGATTATTTTAATAATATTGGATGCATACCTTATATTGCTCATATAAATTCATCATATATTTATAATGAAAAAAAGTATCTAAGTGGTGGATACAAGGCGAAATTACTAGGTTCAAAGTATCTTAGCATGGTGGGGATATCAGATTATAATCAGAGGAATAAGATAAATAAATTTTTATATCAGTTTCAAAAAAGAGATATTAATTTTATAATTGATAGCGACATTCACGATATAGATTCTGTAAATGAGAAATATTTTTGGTTAAAAGGTAGTCAAATTGATTTTAATATGATTCAAGAGGCATTATTAGATTTTGATATTTCAGTTAGTTACAAAAAAGAGCCGAGACTAAAGCAAAATATAATAGGTATGTACGTAGAGCAGGGTGGATTTTTGAATAATAAAGATAAGGACGAAGGATTCTGTATAAGGTTCTCTGAATCTTTGAATTGTTTTATCGGTGGTAGAGGAACTGGTAAAAGTACGGTTTTGCATCTGATTGACTTTATTTTAGGACAAAGATGTGGATCTATAGAATTATTAGATTTTATTTGTAACCATGGGAATACATGGATTCTGTATGAGTATGAGAAGACAGAATATCTTATTGAGATGGCTATGCCCAATAAAACGCGTTATGATGATAATATCATGCGGTGTTTCGGACAAAACGCTGAGGATCGATATAATTATAGGTATCAGTTTGATACTGCTCAAGTTGAGTCTATTGCAAGAGATTTATATTTATCAATTTTTATTGTGAAAGAAAAAAATGGTATGGTTTTTTTTGAAACTGCACCAAATAAAAAGAAATTATTAGAACTATTATATGATAGTAGATATTCAGTTAATGAGTTAGTAAGTACTGCCAGTGGGGTAGAAATTAATGACTTTATATATAACATGATGTTTAAGAATAAAATGGTATCTAGTCCTGAAAAGTTGATTAGTATAAGAAAAAAATCAGGGTTGTTAACGCTAATAAAAGATATCAATATAATTTTGGAGAACAGGAAAAAGGAAGTAATTGAAGTAATTGATTCATTTAACGCGACGCAGAACAATATCTTAAAAATTAACTATTCTCAAGATGAATGCGCAAAGGATCCTGATGTTAAAAATTGGTTATTTTTTAATGATTATAGTGCAAAAAACTATTACAAGCATTATAACATCACTGAACAGAATATTGTTGATTTTATATTAGGAATATATTATGAAGTAGGGATTTTTGAATTGCTAAAATTATCTATTGATGCTGATTATTATGAAAAGAGAAGGGATTATTCTTTAACAGAGTATTCAATTGAATTAACTCAAGATATGATTAATTCAGATATACAAGAGTTAAACAATTTAAATGAACTAGCGATTATAAATGAAATATTTGATAACTTAGTTACTGAAGGTAATGTTAAAAAAATTATAGATTATTTGAAAAAATATATCCATCAAATAGAGCAATTTTCACTGTTATTTAATATTAATAGCAATGAATCAAATAGAGGAAATAGTTTAAATTTTAAAGATGTACGTAAACTATCATTGGGGCAAAAAGTAGTTGCTATGTTAGATTTTATTCTAGGATATAGTGACTATGCAGAAGATTATAGACCACTATTGATTGATCAACCTGAAGATAATCTTGATAGCCAATATATTTATAAAAACTTAGTTTTTCAACTTAGGAAGGCAAAAACAACACGACAAATAATAATAGCAACTCATAATGCCACTATTGTTACTAATGCCATGGCAGATCAGGTGTGCGTTATGAAATCAGATGGGGAATTTGGTTGGGTTGAAGCATTAGGATATCCTAGTGAAAAGAAAATAAAAATTAACATTCTTAATTATTTAGAGGGAGGTATAGATTCATTCAAACATAAAAAGAGTATATATCAAGATATATTAGAATAACAAGATTGTAGTTGTAGTCTTAATTGGAATTTACCATTGCGGAAGTTAAATCCTAATAGGAAATATATGATAATCTACCATTGTATTTAATCAAATATGTGGAATCAAGGGTAGCGAGTCGTTGTCGCCAAACAACGCTAAAAGTGGCACAAACAATAAACGCAAACGATAATTACGCATTCGCAGCTTAGTAGCCGCGCATCTTAACCGAGAATCCTACGACTTGGATTAAGGTGTCAACTTAGTAGGGAACCGCATTTAGCAAAGCTTTGAGCTAAAGACGGAAATTATGAAGCTACTGAAACTGGAATTTCGTCAGTAGAAGTCCAGTAGAGGGAATGTTAAATTACTGAATGCACTCGGAGAAGCTCTTGTGGAAATGTTTTCGGATGTGGGTTCGATTCAAGTAGGGAGTCGCCCTATAGAGTAATCTATAGGTGAAAACTTGGCTTTATCGGTGAAGGCTGTAAAATGCTAATACCGAGGGGTATGTGGAGAAATCCAACAGCCTAGTATCGACTTATAGGCTGCTAAGTCATTAGATATGCAGTACTAGGATGGAAGGTGAAAACTATAATAACCTTTCATATTACGCCAGGGAAATTTGAGAAAAGTTTAAGATATAGTCAGTGCCTTTAGGAAACTATAGGATAGCATGTCCCACCGCCTCCACCATACATGTAAATATTGATACATTTAATTCTATTAAAATTAGAATTCTTTTAATATCTCTTCAGTTACTAATTTACTTGAGTTCAAAACTAAAGACACTCCAGGTCCAGGATGTAAAGAGTTACCTACGAAGAATAAGTTATTAGCTTTATCTGATTTAAAATGTGGCCTAAAATAATTTGTTTGAGTTAGTGTAGTGCTAAGTCCAAATGCCGTACCTCCATAAGCATTAAATCTACTCTCCATATCAAGAGGAGTAAGATAACTTTTATATACAATATTCTCTTCTAGATCCTCTAAACCTTCAATTTTCTTCAACTCCATAATAATCCTATTTGTTAATTTATCAATTGTAATATCATCCCAATTTATTTTTTTAAAAAATAAATTAGGAACCCTTAGCATAATATTTAAGCATTCACCTTCATTTTTGGCCATACTATCATCAATTCTACTAGGACAGTAAATATAAAGAGTAGGGCTTTCAGGTAAACTACCTTCAAAAGCTGATTCTATATTCTTTTTAAAGTTTTCACCCAGGTATATATTATGAACTGATAATTGAGGATATTTTTTTCTAAGTCCTAAGTAAATTATAAAAGTAGAACAGGAATATTTTAACTTAGATAGTTTTTTATCAGTATAATCTTTCTTGAAGTATTCGTTCTTTATTAAGTTTTTCATAGCATATGGAAAATCTGCATTGCATACGATGATGTCTGCATTTTCTATGCCCTTAGATGTTTTTATTCCAATAGCTTTATCTTCAGAAAATATTATCTCTTCAACAGTTAATCCAGTTTTTATAATACCTCCAAATTCAGCAATTAATTGAGATATGGCATCAACAAATGAATACATTCCTCCTTTTAAGTGCCATAGTCCATACATCTGAGATACTACTGGTATAAGAGTATATATATTGGGTCCTTCATAAGGAGATATACCTACATACATGGATTGAAAAGCCAAATATTCTCTTATTTTATCATTTCTAATATAATCTGAGATAAAATCATAAGGGGTAGTAAGAGTATGGATTTTAAATGCTTTAGATAGAGTTTTTAAATTAAAGAAATCTTTAGGATCATCTTGTGATCTTTCCAGGAAATATTTATTAGCTATTAGATATTTTTCATAAACATCAGATATAAATTTAAAATAACCTAGAGAGTCATCCTTTGATATTGCTTCTAGATTTTGAATTAATTTAGAGATGCTTGTATTGAAATCCATAAAATGGTCACCATTGGAAAAGACTCTGTAAATAGGATCAATCTCTTTAAACTCGAGATAATCTTTATAATTCTTATTAACATATGAAAAAAGCTCTTTATAAACATCAGGCATCATTAAGATTGAAGCTGTTAAATCAAAAGTGTAGTCTTCTGTTTCTAAAATGTTGACTCTTCCACCGATTGAAGTGTCCTTTTCATAAATCTCTACATTATATCCATTATGTAAAAGTCTTAAAGCAGTAGACAACCCACCAATTCCAGCACCAATAACAATCACCTTTTTACTCATAAATAAATCTCCTTTCAAAAATACAATATATACTAGTATTTGCAGAGATTATATTATTAATCCCATAAATAAGATATAAAGATTTCTTCAACAAGTGATATTAAAAATATCTGGCTATTTAGAATAAGTTTATTTGATAGTAAAAACTTTGGACAAGGAATAGGGGCTAAAGGTGAAAACATTATAGCGTTAACAGGATATCTTATATATTTATATTATGGTAGAAATTAGTTAATATATTTGATAGTATAAAGAAAATAGTTGATTTGTAATTTTAGATAAGCAATAATATAGAAAAAAGAAGGTAGGGAGTGATCATATGGAAAACATCATAACTCAAGCAAAAAATAGACTAGGAAGTCTATCTAGAGTTAACGGGATAACAACAGGTGAGGTCAGGAGGATATCTTTAGAATTATATAAAATAATGGGAGATAAAAGTATAAATACAATTCTTATGCATTGTGAACACTTACTTAATGAACGTAAATGGGCATTAAATATTATTGCATACGACTGGGCATATAGGGTCAGAAAGCAATATAATAATAATACCTTTTATATCTTTGAAAGATGGCTTAAGGAATATATTACTGGCTGGAGTGATTGTGATGATTTTTGCACTCATGCCTTTGGTGAATTACTTAGTCAAAAGAATGAACTGTTTACTAACATTTTAGAATGGACTAAAGACCCAAATTATTGTGTAAGACGTGCAGCTGCAGTTGTTTTAATATATCCAATTAAGCAAAATAAATATGAAGATATTAACCCATTTTTGATTTCGGACTCTCTAATGTATGATGATCATTATCTAGTACTAAAGGGCTATGGCTGGATGTTAAAGGTTTTGTCTCAAGTTGAAAGAGATAATGTCATTAATTATTTAATAAATAATAAAGATAATATGCCAAGAACTGCATTTAGGTATGCTTTAGAGAAAATGGATAAGGATGCAAAGTTAACTTTGATGGGAAATTAAAAATATAAGTGGTTTAATATCAAAGATAAATCTAAATATAGCCCAATATTATATGATGAAGATATATGTTTGTTTATTCATGGATTAGAAAAAAGGATAAATAATAAAATTGTCGTAAAATTGAATAAAGTTGACCAGAGTGAGTAGGTGGTATAGTAATTACCTGTCCAAATTTGGGGTGATATCATGATTCAAAACAGACCTATTTCAGATTTGAGAAATAAGTTTCCTGAGATTGAGGATTTAGTTGTTAGAGGAGGTAAACTGGCTCTATGGTTGTGTTAAGTTTAGAAAAGCGTGCTGAATTAATGGATGGTGTAGAACTTAAATTAGATGAAGTAGATAAAGAATCAGCTTTAACTGATATTAGATATAGACATGACGAAGTTTTTTCAAGGGTGAGGTCAAGAATCAATAGAATAATTTGATGACCCGTTCGTACCGCCTTCACAATATATTGACTAAAATATTGATACAATACAACCTCTTGATTTCAAGAGGTTTTGTTAGTTTTTGGAATATATGTAAGATGAAGTCTCTACATTTGCACATTCCATCTCTAAATTGGGTCTGTATTTCTGGTTAGGGTAGGTGGAACCTTTGCAAATTACACCTTTTCATGCTATAATAATTATGTAAACTAAATGAAGGGAGGTGATTTTTTAATGGAGAAGAGAAGATCCCTAGAAGGTTACCTTCTTGTTTTTATTTCTGGAGTTTTATGGGGTCTTGGAGGATATTTCGTAACTAAAATGAATAATATTGGTGTGTCTTCACTGATGACTGCATTTCCCGGACACTTTTTAGCACTTTTACCTTTGCTCATTTACTTATTAGTAAAGAAAGGTAAGAATGGCTTAAAAATTTCGAAGAAGGGCTTACTATATAGTATTTTACTAGGTGCTTTAACTAAAGGTATTTTCAAATTGGCTAATGACACTGCCGTAACTTTAGTAGGGGTAGCAACAGCATCAATTCTTATGTATTTAGCTCCTGTTTTCACTGCAATAATGTCCATGATCTTTTTCAAAGAGAAGTTACGTGGATATCAACACTTCGCGCTAGTTCTAAATCTTTTCGGATGTATCCTAATGGTAACAGGTGGAAATTTCGCAGAATTAAATATTTCGGGATTAGGTTTAACTCTGGGAGCTCTTGCAGGGTTCTTATATGCGCTTACTACTATCATAGGTAAGGTTGCAACCAGCGGAGATGATCCTGAGACAATGACTTTTTATATGTTATTGTTCAGTGCTATAACTATGGGTATATTTGCTAAGCCATGGCAACATTTAGATTTGTTTACGAATAGCACATTCCTATTCTGGGCAATTTTGAATTCTATGACTACTGGTTTAATGGCAAATCTTTTATATCTGAAGGGGTTATCAATGAATGTAGATGCTTCTAAGGCAACTATCATTACTTCAGCTGAAGTTGTTGTAGCTACACTTTCTGGAGTATTTTTGTTAAACGAAAAAATCAATTTAGTTGGATACATCGGTATAGCTATTATGCTAGTATCTATCATTCTAATGAATATAACTATTCCAATAAAACAAAAAGAAATTACTGAGAAACAAGTAGTCTCAGAGAATACGATTTAATATTAAGGGGGTAATTATGAAAAAATTTACGAATGCAGTTATATATGGGCATGATGATGCGAATGAGATTTTAGTAGACAATGGAGTTATCAAGGCAATTGGTAAGGAACTGGGCTCAGCAGATGAAATTATTGATTTAGATGGGAAACTGGTCACTGCTCCTTATGTAGATCCCCATTTACATTTAGATTATGTTTACACATTATCTGAACTTGGACAAGAAGGCGCTGGCTCTGGAACCCTTTTTGAAGCAATTGAAATGTGGCCAAAATTCAAAGAGAATTTAACTATAGAAAGTGTTAAAAAACTTGCTCTTAAGGGAATTAAAGATGAGGTTTCACAAGGAGTACAATATATTCGTACACATATAGATGTTACAGATCCAAAATTCACAGCTCTAAAGGCTATGTTGGAAATGAGAGAAGAATTAAAAGATATAGTTGAAATCCAAATTGTTGCATTCCCACAAGAAGGGATGTACACATATAAGGGTGGACTTGATTTAGTAGAAGAAGCTCTTAAGATGGGTGCTGATGTTGTTGGAGGAATTCCACATTATGAGCCTGCTAGAGAGTTCGGTGAAAAATCTGTTCACGACATAGTTAAACTTGCTTTGAAATATGAAAAGCTTATAGATGTTCACTGTGATGAGACAGATGATCCTCAATCACGTTTTGTTGAGTTGCTAAATGCACTTGTCCTTATGGAGGATTATGGTAGGAAAACTACAGCGAGCCATACTTGCTCATTTGGTTCAGCAGATAACTCATATGCATATAGAATGATGGACTTGTTCAAAAAGAGCAAGATGAACTTCATTTCTTGTCCAACTGAAAATGCCTATCTTCAAGGTCGTCAGGATACATATCCTAAACGCCGTGGATTGACTAGAGTAAAAGAATTCTTAGAATCAGGAATCAATATTGCATTTGCACAAGATTCAATAAATGACCCATGGTATCCAATGGGTAATGGAAATATGATGAATATCCTTGACAATGGAATTCACTTAGCTCAAATTATGTCACCAGAAGAAATAAGAACTGATTTAGATTTAATCACATATAATGGAGCTCGTTGCTTGAATATCCAAGATAGATATGGATTGGATGTAGGAAAAGATGCAAACTTCATCCTTCTTGATGGAAACAGTCCATTCGATGTAATAAGAAATCGTGCAAGAGTTCTTGCTTCCATTAGAAAGGGAGAATATCTATTTAAGCAAAAGACAGTAGAATATGATGTTGAACTTGATTTAGGTTTAAACAGTTAATATGAATTTAATCCACCAGTTTTTCTGGTGGATTTTCTTTCTAATTTTATTATTTAGCAGATCATGATAAGATTGATGGATTACATATTTTTTATTCTTTTAATATACTTAATAGTGGATATTCCATGTGTCATAGTTCCCATAGGGCAGTAGACACACCAAGATCTTGGTTTATAAAGTACCATGGTCACTAACCCTAATATAGTAGAAGTGAGCATAACACTATAGAATCCAAAGGCAAATTGAGCAACTCCAGGTGATACAATGCTTGTATTTGCCCAATTCCATGGTAGTTTAAATGTCCATAGTAAAGTCACCACTTCCTTAAGATTATTAATTCCAGAAAAGACTAGGTAAGTGTTAAACAACATATTTCCAAACATAATCATAAAAAATATTAAGAATCCATATCTAAAGTAGTTTGATTTCATAAAATTAGGCATAGGTTTATTTCTTGAAAGCTTAAGCTTTTTACCAAGAAGGTATAGCAGTTGACCTCTTCCACAGTAGTTATTACAATATGATTTTCCACCACCTACTAATGATATAATCAGTGGAATTGAAAAACATAATAATCCCAACCATGCAAAAAGGATATTGAATACACCAAGTAATAAATACAATATAGATGCAATATAAAGATAATCATTCCATTTTTTCTTATCTTTACTAGGCATATGTAACGACCTCCTCTATGGTAATCATCTCAATGATGGAAGCAGGACATTCTTTTGTACATATAGTGCATCCTATACACTTACTTTCATCAACTTCTGCAAATACACCATTTACTATTTTAATAGCATTCCTAGGACATATCTTTATACAAGTACCACAGGCGACACAGCTATTTTGAAGAACATTAGCTTTTTTCTTAATCTTAGTTTTTACATCCAAGTTTAAAACCTCCATAAATTAAATTCAGGAATATATATACCCCTAGGAGGTATTATAACAAATATAGCAGACATTGTAAACATACCTACCGGGGGTATAACTATTTAATTTTGAAAAAGCTATTCTATTGTGCTAAAATAGCCATGAATTTTTGAATATTTTAGATAAATCTGGTACTGTTGAAACTGGCAAAAATGCTTAAAACTATAGCAGATGGTACTAATGAAACTAGATAACAAATCTCTCATCCGAAATGGATGAGAGATTCTTTGAAATTCTATCATTCTACACTCATATATCTTTTACTTATAATATGATATAATTATATTCATGACAATTTGTCGAATTTTAAGAGATTTTGACTGTAAAGATTAGAATGGAGGAATGAAATGATTAAGATAATGGCTGATTCAACTTGCGATTTGTCTCAAGAGATAATTGATAAATACAATATTGGAGTGGCTCCGCTTAATATTATAATAAATGATATAACATATAGAGATAAAATCGACATTAACTCAGATGAATTTTTTAAAATATTACCGACTTTAGATAATTTACCTACTACATCAATGCCAAGTCCAGAGGAATATTTAAAAATAATAAATAATTCTATTACAGATGGATATACTGAATTTTTATGTATTTGCATGTCAAGTGGGACGAGTGGATCTTATCAATCTGCTGTTCTAGCAAAAGATATCTTCTTTGGAAATAATCCAGGTTCCAGTATAAAAATTCATGTAGTAGATTCATTATCTATGAGCCATGGCAGTGGATGGTTAATTTTAAAAACAGCAAAATTATTAGAAGCGGGATATAATTTTAAGAAATTAGTTGAATTTAATGAAACTTATAAGACTAATGTTAAACATTTTCTTTGTGTAGATGACTTGAATAATCTAATTAAAAGCGGAAGATTGACAAATGCTAGTGCCTTTATAGGGAAATTATTAAAAGTAAAACCTATTATGTCAATGAAAAAGGGAAGAGGCGCTATAGTTGCTAAGGAAAGAGGCCGTAATAGGGTATTAAGTTTTTATGTAGATGAGTTTGTTAGAAGAGTAGAAAAAGAAATTACAGATTTTATTATTATTGGATACTCTTCGGATATTGATATTGCAAATGTTCTAAAGGAAAAAATCAAAGAAGAAACAAATTTCGATGGTACCATCTATATAATGCAAATGGGAGTTGCAGTAGGGACTCATGTTGGATTAGGAGGACTCTCCATGTTCTTTATGGAAAGGGTAGATCTAAAAGATGGTTTGGTTAAAAATGAAATAAGGCATATTAAAAATAAAAAAGATGAGATAGTTAAAAAAATCAGAGGGTAATAAAGGGAACTATTGAATCTAAATAAAAAATCTCTCATCCGAAATGGATGAGAGATTTGTATACATCATACTATCTTCTTAACTAAGCTGCAATATCCTTTCTGCTATATTTCCAGTAAGCTAATCCAATGCAAATAATAGAATATAAAATTCCAAGAAAAACTAGAGTACCATCAAGGGTTGACTCTGCAATAATATCTGCTGGCTCTGCATAGCGAAAAGGTGTAATGTATTTAACAAAATCAGCTTTTTCGCTGATGTTACCAATGATATTTAGAAAATACAAAAGTGCAGCAAATCCTAACCCAATGCCCATACCCCTAAGTTTTAAAAAAGCAGAAAGGCAGAAACATATGCAGGCAATTTCAATATGCATTAGAAATTGTCCTAGATGGAATAACAAAAATTTATCCCAAATAATATCTTCCCCAATTATATAAAAGGAAACAATCGATACCACGATGCAGATAGCATTAAATAACATAAGTTGTGTAATTACTGCAAGTAATTTTTCACTTATGATACGATATCTACTAATAGGGTGAGTTAGCAGAAACTCTGCCGTATGATTTGCTTCTTCTTTAGCTAATGCTCCAACCCCTAGCATAGCTGCAAAAAAGGCTCCACCAATGCCTAACATATTTCCACCCTCAATAGCATAAAATCCCATGACTTCTCCAAAATTTATTTTATCCATCCCAAAGGCAGCAGTAAAATCTCCCATACTTGTAAACATTTCATTTACTCCATCCATTTGATTTTTCATTTCAGGAAACATAATCATAACAATAAAGAGCATAAAGGCAACAATACCGCTCCAGATTAATAAAGATTTTCTGCCACGCCTCAATTCATGAATGTATAGTGTCATTTCTATTCACCATCCTTTTCGTAATAATGGAGGAACACTTCCTCTAAAGTTGGCTCTAATACTGTCATATCAGTAATTGTAAGACTGTTTAGAGTTGAGATAAGCTTCTGCATTTCACCTTGGTAGAGGAAGCTAACGCTACCATCCTGTAGGACTAAATCTTTAATACCTTCTAAAGAAGGCATCTCTGAAATTCCATGCAATGTTACTCTTCTTGTTGCAGTTTGAGAAAGTTTTGTTACAGAATCAGATACAATCAACTTACCCTCACGGATAATAGCTGCATTTTTACAATGTCTTTGAACTTCTGAAAGAACATGTGAAGATAGAAAAATAGTAGCATCTTCATTGTACCTTTCTTCCATAAGACTCCAAAACTCCTTCTGCATCAGGGGATCAAGTCCAGATGTTGGTTCATCTAAGATGTATAGCTTAGGCTTATGCTGTAAGGCACAGACAATACTTACTTTCTTGCGATTACCTAGAGATAATTCCTCTATTTTTTTCTTTGTATCCAACTGTAGTCTATCACATAGTTTTTTGGACTCAGCAGTACAGTCTTTTTTATGCAATTTTGCAGATAAATCTATTACCTCACTTACCTTCATTCCATCCCAAAACATTGCTTCAGATGGCATATAACCAATACTTGATAGAATAGATCTTTTATCCTTTGTGCAATCCTTACCAAATATGGTAGCACTACCAGAAGTGGGTGTAATTAGCCCTAGAAGTGTACGAATAGTAGTACTTTTCCCAGCTCCATTTGGACCAATAAAACCAAAAATATCTCCTTCATGAACTCTTAAATCAAGATCAATTATTCCTCTCGCTTTTCCATAATATTTTGTAAGATTTTTAGTTTCCATAATTACCATGATTCACATTCCCCCTTATAACGGATTTATATAATTATTAGGCTTCCTAAGAACATAATCATATATAGTAAGACCCTAATAATAAGTATATATAAAGACTTAAATACTGTCCATAACTATGTTCAATATTTGAGTAAGAATAAGTAAAAAGTGCTAATTGAATAAAAATTCTCAATATTATGGTATTATTAGTTATTGAATGGTATAATTGATTTAACAAATATTGTATATATAAAACCATACTAATATTTGATTATTTAAGGGGGGAGGTAAAAAGTCTCATTGTAGTCAAAAAATAACTTAATAGGAACAGGGGGAGATTTTGTGGAAATTATACTTAAAGCAGAAAACATTGAAAAAACTTATGGAAAAGGTGAACTACAGGTTCATGCTTTGAAAGCTTCAAATCTGGAGATTGAAGAGGGAGTTTTTCATGCGATTATCGGACGCAGTGGGTCTGGTAAATCGACGTTATTACATATTCTAGGAGGGTTAGATAAACCTTCTGGAGGAAAATTGTACTTAGAGGGAAAGAGTGTATTTGATAAAAAGGATAGTGAATTAGCTATTTTGCGTCGCAGGCGTATAGGCTTTGTGTTCCAATCCTTCAATCTCCTACAGGAGCATACTGTACAGGAGAATATTTTAATGCCTATTCATCTAGATGGAAAGGATCCTGATATGACTCATTTCAATGATGTTATTGATACTTTAGGTATTAGAGAAAAGCTTTCATATTATCCTGATGAACTTTCCGGTGGAGAAAGGCAAAGAGTAGCTATTGCGCGTGCTTTAGTATCAAAGCCTGCAATAGTCCTTGCAGATGAACCAACAGGTAATTTAGATGAAAATACAGGCCATGAAGTGTTACGACTTATGAAGGAATCAGCTAAAAAATTTGGTCAAACTATTATTCTTGTTACCCATGATATGGATATAGCAGCACAGGCAGATAGAATTATTACTATTGTAGATGGTAGAATTTCATCTATAGTAGATTCTGAGAACTATTTAAGCTAATCAAATATCTAATTGATATATTCAATTCACGGGTAAAGGAGTAGAATAAAATGAAAATATGGGATATTGCTAGAAGAGGTCTAAAAGGTCGGAAAAAAGATACTCTTCTACTTAAATTGGTTATAACTTTAGCCTTTATATTTATAGTTACATCAACTATTTTTGAAGCTAGTATAGGAAAGACTAAATCAGAACAACTATTTGATCTTTATGGAGAATGGCATGCTGCATATCTAGGAGGAAATCAAGAAACTTTAGAAAAACTAAAAGCTGAACCCAATATAGATAAGCTTGGCTCTAGTCTGATAATAGGCGAATCGGATAAAACTGGAGTAGTGGGAACTTTCAATCAAGACTTAATTGATATGGGAAGATTATCATTGTACAAGGGAACTTACCCTCAGGCAGACAATGAAATCATGTTAGAGCTTAATCAGATGAGCAATATGGGTCTAGAACTTGAAGTAGGGCAAACAGTACAGATTGCCATTACCATTCCAAGAAGTGAAGCTGACCCATCCGAATATATTCTCAATCTAAATAAGAAATTTTATGAGAGAAAAAAAGACATGCCTAGACCTGCATTTTACGATGAGTTAGATGAAATTTATAAAGAGTTAGATATGTTGTATGCCTCAAACCCTGAAGATGAAGAAGAACTTCAAAAGAAAGAAGCAAGAATTAATGAGCTAGAGAATAAAAGAAGTTCAATTTATGGAAGGTACTATAATGAAATACGAATGGGTAGACCTGACTATTATAATCACCATGAAACACCTTTTGAGCAAAGTGGTGATGTATACTTAGTAGTTAGTAATGATTATTTTTTCTATTACTTGAATGGTGATGAGGTTAATCCAGAGATAATCAGGGAGAAGGGGCTTCTGAGAAATCAAAAGATTGTATTGAAAAAAGAGTTTGTTGTTACAGGAATACTCCAGACCTATACAGATAAATGGGACTTAGGGGTATACAAATCTCCTAATGCATTTATTACTGAAGGTGGAGGTAAAAGCTTTACAGATGCATTATATGGCTCTTCTCTGGGAGACTTTTCAGATTATAAATTGGATTACAATATATTCTTACATTCTAGTTCATTAAAAGAGGAGTTGTACTCGTCTATAGTATCAAATTATCCAAATATAGAAACTTCGCCTGAAAAAGAGAAAGTAATTATTAATGATGTTCATTTTTGGATGAATATGTATGGTAGATCTGATGAGGAAATAGAAAAAAGCCTGGAGAACATGAATAACTATGTCAGTATTAATAGAAAGCCTGAAGATTGGATGGATAATTCAATTGAGGGGAAAGTAGTACAGGACAGTAAGATGGAAGTAAATACGGATAATTTTAGAAGGAATATCTTCTCCTATCCTGAGGATACTGTATCCACTGAGAATGTACTTACATTGACCATTATTGCTGTAATCTTTATAGCTACTGCCTTAGCAATATTTCAGATATTTCTAACACAAATGAAGAGAAGGTCACGAAAGATTATTCTATTAAAATCCATTGGTGCTACTAATTTGCAAATTGTGAAGACCCTCATATGGGAAGGGTTGTATTTATTACAAACAGGATTATTGATTGGAATCCCAAGTGGCTTCGCTCTTTCTGCAATAATAATATTTGGGATGAATGCTTTTGGAGGAAGGAATCTTCACTATCATGTAATTCCATCATTCCTTATTTTAGGTATTATAGCAGGCTGTATGGCATTATTCATAGGCATGGCTGTACCTATGATATTTGCAATACGAATACCTTTAGTTGGAACCATGTCAAAACCTCCAAAGCACAAGAAGATTAAGAGAAAAAGTGATAATAAAGAAATTCGTCGTCAGACCTTTAGATATATTAATTGGAAAAACTTTCAGTTAAATAAAGGAAAGTCTTTTATTTCTTTTGGCATATCTTTAGTTATCATAACAATTTTATTATCTACGATTCTGTTGTCTTATTATTCATTTAACAACTACAGAACTAAGGTCATAGCAAATAATCAACCAGATTATGCCATGGAGACTTACTTTGGAGAGACAACTAGACATATTAAAGCAATAGAAGCAGAGCTTAAAGAAATTGATGGTATTGAATCTGTAGAATACTACAAGGTTGGGAAACAGACTTTCCTTTGGTATGATGGCATTGAAAACAATAAGATTATAGAAAGTTATAGACAGCTACTACCTAGTAAACTCTCAATTCGTCATTTTAGCAGTTACAACGAAGACCTTCTTGATGAACCTGAATGGATAAAAAATGCCTTCTTTACTAAAATCTATGGAATAGATCCTAAGGGGGAAATCTTTGACTCCTACAATTCAATGCTAACAGAGGGAACTATCAATAGGGAAAAATTTGAAAAAGGTGAAGATGTTATATTGCTAATTCCAATGTATTTACCTGGAAAATCTGATATTGGAAGTAGAGCTTTTACTCCAGAAGAAGTCTTGGCTGCTAGTAATGAAAATAATAGGATGAATTGGATTTTAAACAATGCTAATATTTACAATACATCTTATAATAGTCGATTTAACAAATACTATTATAAGCAAAATGATATTAAGATAGGGGATTCAATTTACCTATCTGCCGATGAGGAAAAAATTGATGGGGACAGTTATGTTATAAGCCATAAAACTAAGGAGGTAACAGTTGGAGGCTTTATATACTATTTCCCAAAGGAAGGTCAGTGGCCATTTTCCAATACTGTAGATTCTCACATAGTAATAGGGTCTATTAACTGTATGGAATCTATTTATCCAAGCTCCATGATGGGATTAAGTAGAAATTCCCTTGATGAGATGAGAGCTATGATTGATGTTCTTTATCCAAATAGATATGGACGCACTATTTGGTATATAAATACTAACTCCGATAAAAAGGATCTAGTTATGGATGCAAAATTATTGGGATATGCAAACAATAATGGATACACTGTTTATAATTATAAAAATAGTGCTGCACAACTACATCAAGAAGCCTTTAACAATGCTTTAATTATAGCATTATTAGGTATTACATCAGCTGCCATTGCATCTATTATTTTATACAATACGACAGTATCTAAGATGGAACAGGATAAGAATCGAATTGGAATATTGCAGTCCCTTGGAGTAACAAGATCAGAATTTTCTAGTCATTATATTTATACAGGGGTTATTCATGGTGTATTAGCAATATTAATTGCAAATCTAGCATTACTAATAGTACTATTCCTGACCTCTTTAGCTTCCGTTGGAGGCATAAATATGACCTTTGCTGATTCTATTATGGATATATTTGCTTATAGACTTTGGCAATATCCATGGACATTACACATTATTGGATGTGGGATATTTTTTCTATTAACAGTATTGATGCATTATTTGCCTTCAAGAAAGATTATTAACCTATATCCAGTTGAAAACATAAGGAGTTTGGGAAGATAAAGTTAAAGCCTTGATTATAGTAATGGTCAAGGCTTTATAGATAAATATAAAATGATTTCATAATGGGATAGGGGGGAATCAAATGAAAATGAAAGATATTGCTAGAAGAGGACTTAAAGGTAGGAAAAAGGACACTCTTCTACTTAAATTGGTTATAACATTATCCTTTATATTTATAGTTACATCAACTATTTTTGAAGCTAGTATAGGAAAGACTAAATTAGAACAGAGGCTTGACCTTTATGGAGAATGGAATGCTGCATATTTAGGAGGCGATGAAGAAACTTTCGAGAAATTAAAATCCGAACCTGATATAGAAAAATTAAGCAGTAGCTTGATTATAGGCGAATCTTTTAAATCTGGTGTTATAGGAACATTTAATCAAGATTTAATAGATATGGGAAGATTGTCATTATATAAAGGTCGCTACCCAGAAACTTCTAATGAGATAATGGTGGAATTAAATCAAATGACTAATATGGGACTAGAGCTTGAAGTGGGGCAAAAATTAGGAGTTGATATTTATATTCGGACGATTGATGTAGATCCAAAAGAATATATCCTAAATCTTAATCAAGAATTATTTGAACGAAGTGGTGGTCAAGCATCTAAAACACAATATCAGAAAGAATTAGATAGTCTTTATGAAGAAAGACTAGCAATTATAGCCATAGAAGCTGAAAGCGAAGAAGATAATGAAGAGAAGGATGAGCAGTTAAGAGAAATACAAAGTAAAATAAACAAGATATATGATGAGCATATTTTTACTTATGAAGTTGGCAGACCAGAACACTACAAACATCATGAAACTCCTTTTGAAATAATAGATGATGTAACGGTAGTAGCTAGTAATGATTATTTTTTCTATTACTTATCTGGAGACGAGGTCAACCCTGAAATAATTAGAGAAAAGGGCTTATTACATAATCAAAATCTTGTATTAAAGAAAGAGTTTATAATTACAGGTATACTGGATACTTATACTGATAAATGGGACTTGGGAGGATATAAATCTCCAAATACTTTTTTAACAGAAGAAGGTGGAAGGTCTTTTATTGATGCCTTGTATAGTACAAGTTTGGGAGATTTTTCAGATTATGAATTTGATTATAATACATTCATATATTCAAAATCATTTAATCAAGAGCTAATGGCAAATCTTGAGATGAATTATCCAAACAGAGAAAAATCTTCTGAGGAAATAAAAATACAAAATTTTGGAGACTTTAATACTTGGATGTCTATGTATGGCATGAGCAATGAAGAAGTAGAATCATATCTAGAAAAACAAGAAGAACTGATGGAAAAACTCAGTGTTAAGAGAAAACCAGAAGAATGGAGAGATGATTCCTTAGAAGGCTCGCAAAAAACTGGAGGTAAAATAGAGGTAAATACAGCTAACTTGCGTCAAAACAGATTTTCCTATCCAGATCATAGTGTTTCAACAGAATATGTTTTAACCTTAACTATTATAGCAGTAATCTTTATTGCTACTGCATTAGCAATATTCCAGATATTTTTAACTCAAATGAAGAGAAGATCAAGAAAGATAGTTTTATTAAAATCCATAGGTGCCACTAATATGCAGATTATAAAAGTTCTTGCCTTTGAAGGACTATATCTTTTAAAAAATGGTCTTTTAATAGGTATCCCTGGAGGAGTTGGACTGGCCGCTGCTATTATTTATTCTATGAATACTTTTGGAGGAAGGGATCTTCAGTTTCATGTAATTCCAACATTCTTTATACTTGGTATAATAGCAGGTTGTTTAGCTTTATTTATAGGTATGGCTGTTCCAATGTTTTTTGCCATAAGAATTCCTTTAGTAGGTACCATGTCAAAACCTCCAAAGCATAAGATAATTAAACATAAGGAAAATGAAAGCAAAAAGATTTATCGCCAGACTTTTAAGTATATTAACTGGAAATATTTTAAGTTAAATAAAGCTAAGACATTTATATCCTTTGGCATATCTTTTATTACAATTACAATACTTTTAACTACTGTTTTACTTTGTTATCTCTCTTTTGATAACTATAGGACCACAGTTTTAGTAAAGAATAGACCAGATTATGCAATGGAAGCATTTTTTGGTGAAACTAGTAGACAAATTTGGTCTTTAGATAAAGAAATATTAGCAATCGAAGGGGTTGAATCCATAGAATCATATAAAGTTGGTAAGCAAACATTTCTATGGTATGAAGGTATAGAAAAGAATGAGATGTTACAAACATTCGATAATCTATTGCCACCAAGACTACTAAATAGTCATTTTTCTTTCTATAATAAAGAACTTGAAGATCAACCTGAGTGGATTAACAATGCACTATATACTAAAATTTATAGTATAGATCCTAGTGGTAGCTTATATAAGCGTTATGAGGCCATGCTAACAGAGGGAACTATAGACAAAACAAAATTTACAAAGGGTGAAGAGGTCGTTCTGCTGATCCCAATGTATCTCCAAGGAGATAGTAATATAGAAGCAAAACCTTTTGAGGAAAAGAAAGTATTAGATGCTACAAATGAAGATAATAGAATGAATTGGATGTTTGAGCAAACGGGCTCTTACAAAACTACTTATTCTAGTAGATATAAAAACTACTATAGTAGACAAAAGGATATAAAACCAGGGGATACAATCTACTTATCTGCTGACAAGGAGCAAGTAAGTGGTGAATCACTTTTATCTTCCTATTCTAGTAAAGAAGTTGTTGTTGGAGGGATAATATACTATTTTGATAAAGATGAGATTTGGCCATTTTCAAATAATGTTGCACCCTATGCTGTAATTGGATCTCATAATTGTATGGAATCAATATATCCAAATTCCAAATTTGGAATGGGGTACTATAGTCCTAGTCAGATGAAAACAATGATAGATATTTTTTACCCATATAGATATGGTCGTACATTATGGTATATAAATACTAATTCAAATGTGGAAGACCCAGTATTGGATTCTAAGTTGCTGACTTTTGCTAATCGCAACAGCTATACCCTTTACAATTATAAAGAGAGTAATGTTCAATTGTATCAAGAAGCCTTTAACAATGCCTTAATAATAGCATTATTAGGTATCACATCAGCAGCTATTGCATGTATTATTTTATACAATACTTTAGTATCTAAGATGGAGCAAGATAAAAATAGAATTGGAATACTACAAGCACTTGGAGTAACAAGAAAAGAGTTTTCCAAACATTATATTTCTGTTGGAGTATTAAATGGATTACTTGCTGTCTTAATTGTTAATCTAGGATTAATGATTGTAATGTTTATTACTTCTGTAATTGCAATTGATGGGATGACCTTATCCTTTGCTGACTCAATAAAAGATATATTTGTTTACAGACTTTGGCAATATCCATGGATGCTCCATACTATAATATGCATAATATTTTTCATATTAACAGTAATTATGAATTATTTACCTGGCAGGAAAATTGCAAAAGACTATCCAGTTGAAAATATTAGGAGTTTAAGTAGATAATATAGCAAGGGATAAACTAGCAAATAATAGCAAAATATATTTTTAGATTATAGCCAAACTATTAAAAAGAACTTACAGCTAGAGGGTGAAGGTCATAATCTATGAATCAAAAGTAATGAGATCAATATTAACAATTATATTTATATTATATGTTTCCTTTGTTTATATGGAATTTAACAATATTAAAATAACAATGCCCTTAGAATCACTCAAATATATAGGTATATTACTTTGTTTTTTAATATCCTTGACTATAGAAGGAAAGGGGCTAAATGCAAGAGATACAAGGCTATTACAAATTGGTATGTTCTTTACTGTTATAGCAGATCTCTTCCTTGTAATATTAGATTATTATTTCTTAGGTGTATTAGCATTTTGTATAGTTCAATTAATTTACATTAAAAGATACACAGAAGACAGATTTTCTTCAATTTTCAAGAAATCAATTATTTCACTTATGTCTATTTTTATAGTTTATTTTATCATTAGAAGATTTATTGTTGATTTGGATATAATATTTCCATTGGCAATCTTTTACTCCATATGCTTATTTATTAGTATTATTAAAACTATAGATGCAATGGAAAAGAATATCTATCCATATCCAAATAAACTTATGATAATAGGTGGAATGATATTATTTACTTTGGGTGATATAAATGTTGGCCTATCTTATTTGGGAATAAACTACGATCTTTCAACTAATTTAATTTGGGTATTTTATTTTCCTTCACAAATACTCTTATCCTTAAGTGGATATAATTACAAAAATAAATTTTAATTTTGGCAAATGATAATGTTTATCATTTAAAAATATGGGCATATATATAATACAGTGATAATTATGAAATTAATATATATGACAAAGGAGAGATACAATGAAATTTTTATTGCCAGAATTAAAATATTCTTACGAAGGATTAGAACCACATATAGATAAACTTACAATGGAAACTCATCATTCAAAGCACCATCAGGCTTATGTTGATAACCTAAACAAGGCATTAGAAGAGCATGAAAAATATCAGGAAATGGAAATTGAAGATATACTAAAATCCCTAGATACTTTACCAGAAGCTATTAAAAATGCAGTAAGAAACAACGGTGGTGGGCATTATAACCATTCCTTATTCTGGGATACTATGTCACCAAATGGTGGCGGTAATCCAGAAGGCGAGTTGGCAAAGAAAATAGATGAGGATTTAGGTGGATTTGAGAAATTTAAAGAGGATTTCAAAAAAGCTGCATTAGGTCAATTTGGTAGTGGATGGGCATGGTTAGTGCTAGATAATGGAAAACTTTCAATAGTTCCTACTCCAAACCAAGATAATCCAATATCACAAGGAAAGACTCCACTTATTGGTATAGATGTATGGGAACATGCATACTATCTAAAATACAAAAATAAAAGAGCAGATTATATAGATTCTTGGTGGAATCTAGTTGATTGGAAGAAAATCGAAGAAATATACAAGAGTAATAAATAAGACCTATGACATTTGCGACAGGAGATGATTCCTGTCGCAAATTTAATTTTACTAGACATTGATTAGGATAGTTATATATAATGATTGGGGAAGGATGTGAATATATGGAAAGAAAGATATTGAAAACCATAAGGACAGTAGATAGTCTAGATATAGAAGAAATAAAAGAGTTAAATATGAGTATTGAAATACAGGATTTTACTGAGCCAAATTTGCTTGTTTCAGAATTAGCTATAGCAATAGCTGTTTATAAAGAAAAGCTTAAGGATTTCAATGATATCAGAGCTCTACATGGTCCATTTTTAGATTTAAAGCCTGCAAGTCCAGATAAGTTAATTAGGGAAATAAGCTATAATAGGTATTTAAACACAATAAATATAGCTAAAGAGCTTGATATAGATTATCTAATATTTCATAGCCAAATAAGTCCATATTTGAATCAACCAAGTTTAAGAAAGCTAAATAATCTCCAAAGCAAAGAATTCTGGAGAAAGATATTAAATGAAGTCCCAGATTTTAATGGAATCATACTATTAGAAAATATATTTGAGGAAACACCTCTTATGTTAAAGGAATTAGTTGAAACAATAGATTTACCTAATATTAAGATTAACTTAGATATTGGTCACGCTAAATTAGGGAAAGTTTCTCTGGAAGAATGGATAAAGGAGCTTAAAGATTATATTTTTTATATACATGTCCATTCCAATGATGGATTGTATGATGACCATCAGAGTCCAACTGACGAGGAAATAAAGAATCTATATTGCTTACTAGATAAATACTCATTAAACCCCATATTATCATTGGAATATCAAGTAGACAATCTGGAGAAAGAAATAAAGAGATATTTATAGGAGGAAAATGAAATGACAAATATTATGATACAAGGAACTACTTCTTCTGCAGGTAAGAGTCTTATGTGTACAGGGTTATGTAAGATATTTAAAGAAGATGGATATAAGGTATATCCCTTTAAATCTCAGAATATGTCATCAAAATACTATACTACTAAAGAAGGATATAAAATAAGTACAGCTCAAACCTTGCAAGCAATGGCAGCTGGACTAGAACCAGATCCAAATATGAATCCAATCTTACTTATACCAAGAACTGATATAGGATCAATGGTGGTTATAAAAGGTGAAGATCAGGAACACATGGAGGCTATAGAATATTTCAAGTATAAAAATACTCTTAAGCCAATGATTTTAGATACATATAAAAAGATAGAAAAGGAAAATGATATAATTGTTATTGAAGGAGCAGGTAGCCCAGCAGAAATTAACTTAAAGCAAAATGATATAGTCAATATGGGTATGGCTGAAATGGCAGATGCTCCAGTGCTTTTAGTAGCAGATATAGATAGAGGAGGAGTATTTGCTTCCCTTTATGGTACTGTGATGTTACTGGAAGAGCATGAAAGAAAGAGGATAAAGGGTCTTATAATCAATAAATTTAGAGGTGATAAGACTTTATTAGATTCGGGAATTAAAATGATTGAAGAAATATTAAATATACCAGTTATAGGCACTATACCTTTTACACATTTAGAATTAGTTGATGAGGATTCCTTAGTAGATTATGAGAAAGAGTGCAATACAAAACCACAGACAGAAGAGCAAATGGAAAGAGAATTAAGTAAATGGGCAAATGTTTTACGGGAGCATATGGATATGGATTTTGTTTATAGGATTATGGGAGTAAAATAAATCTGCGAATAGTGAGTAGTGAATAGACAATAGCCAATAGAGGAAAGTAGGGACGACCTTTGGTCGTCAGGTAAGGAGAATTAAAGATGCTAATTAGTATAATACTTGCAGTAATTCTAGATTTTATTATTGGAGATCCATATAGCTTTCCTCATCCGGTAAAGCTAATGGGCAGAATAATTTCCTTTGAAGATAAATTAGCCAGAAGAGTAGCTAGGTCGAAACAAGGACTAAAATTAGCTGGATTTATCATTGTTATAATAAATATTTCACTAGGTTTTTTTGTGCCATATGTATTTTTACAATTTTTAAAACAGTATAAAATACTATATATCATAGTAAATACCTATTTGATCTATACTTGTATAGCTGCCAGATGTTTACATGATGAGGCTATTAAAGTTTCTAAAGCCATAAATATTAGCATAGAACAAGGAAGGACAAGGCTTAGCTACATAGTTGGTAGAGAAACTAAAAATCTTGCAGAGGAAGAAATTATAAAAGCGACGGTAGAAACTGTGGCAGAGAACACATCTGATGGGGTCATTGCTCCATTATTTTATATAATGCTTTTAGGTGCTCCTGGAGGACTAGCTTATAAGTTTATAAATACTATGGACTCTATGTTAGGATATATGAATGAGAAGTACATAGACCTTGGATATTTTCCTGCAAAAGTGGACGATATATTTAACTATATTCCTTCTAGGTTAACTGGAATATTAATGTGCCTAAGTTCTCTAGGGAAATTCAATGCAAAAGATGGTATCAAAGTAATGATAAGAGATAGAAAAAATCATAAAAGCCCAAATTGTGCCTATCCAGAGGGAGCTGTGGCAGGGCTTCTAGGTATTCAGTTAGGTGGAAACAATTATTATCATGGAAAGTTAGTAGAGAAGCCAACAATTGGTGATAGGATAAATGATATTACAAAAGTAGATATTAATAATACTATAGAAATTATGTATCGTAGTGAATTTTTACTTTTAATCACTTATTTTGCATTGAACTATTTATTGTAGAATTAACTTGAATTAAACATAGGATTGTGATAGCATAAAAAAGAAAACTAAATATAATTACATTAGGTTCTACAAGATTAATAGGGAAATCGGTTAAAGTCCGATACAGCCCCCGCTACTGTAAGTGATGATGAAATCAACTTATACCACTGGAGAAATCTGGGAAGGTGTTGAGAGTAAAATGATTCACAAGTCAGGAGACCTGCCTAATAGTATTAAGTGACCTTCGGTGGGAAGGAAAAGCTCGTAATTGTACTATTTTTACATAATTTTTAACACTAGTATAATTTCCATCCCTAATCTGATTTCAGGTTAGGGATTTTTATTTTCCATTGTAGGTCAGCTAATTTAGTAATAAATGATTATTCCTTTAAAGATAAAAGAAAGGTGGTTGAGGAAGGATCTAATACATACTAAGAAAGGATATTATCAGAAAACCATATGGCATTTAATGATAATGACTACATATTATCAGTTATGCTAGAAAAACTAGGAGGATTACAATGAAAAATAAAAAAGCATTATTATTAATACTAGTCATAGTACTAATAGCAGGAAGCTTGGCAGGGTGTAAATCTAAGGAAAATGATAAACCAATAGCTAGGATTGAAGACAACAGTAAAGAAATTGAATCTATTTCCACTTCAACTGAAGATATGATGGATGAATATGGAATCATAATTACAGATGATACAGTACAATTTACTGATGGAAGAAATGAGGAAGTTACAATAAATAAGAATCCTGAAAGAGCAGTAGTACTTTTTGCATCTTTTGCAAATATTTGGGTTAGAAATGGAGGAGATATGGTAGGAATGGTGGAGCCTTCAAATGAAGACTTTATACCAGGAACTGACCATGTGGAAACACTTGGCAAGCAAGGTTCCATAAGTCTTGAGAAAGTTATAGCATTAGAGCCTGATTTAGTAGTTTTAAGCTATAATACGAAATCACATCTTGACATGATTCCAGCCCTAGAAGAAAATAACATTCCAATCATGGTATTGGATTATCAATTTAAAGATGATTATTTTAAAATATCTAAGATATTTGCAGCATTAAACGACAATATGGAAGTATATGAGCAAGATACAAAAGTTGTAAAAGAAGAAACTCAAAGAATAATCGATAATGTTCCTAAGGACAAAGAATTAAAAGTACTTATTATAATGGCGACAAAAAATAATATCAATGCTAGGAATTCAGAAACCACAATAGGAGAAATGTTTAAAGATCTCAATACCATAAATATAGCAGATTCATCAAATGATACCTTAAGTGATAAGAACTTTAGTCTTGAAAAGATTATTGAAGAGGATCCCGATTTTATTTTCGTACAAGCCATGGGGTCTGATATGGCAGCAATTGAAGAAAGATTAATAAATGATGTTAAATCAAATCCTGCATGGTCATCTTTATCAGCAGTAAAAAATGATAGATATATATTATTAGATAAAAGTTTATATACCTATAAGGCAAATGAAAGATATGCAGAAGCCTATGAAGAATTAGCAAAGATTCTATATCCAGAGGTATTTAAATAAACAATAGGAGAGTGCTATGATTAAGTATATTGAAAATGAATCTAAAAAGACTATAATCCTAGGCGTTTTTATACTATTATTCATAGTGAGTTTCTTTTTTAGCGTTGGTAATGGAGCAGTGAAAATTAGTCCTTTAAGTATAATTAAGTCCATATTTGTTGAACAGGATACAACTAATTTTCAAATAATATGGAATGTAAGACTACCAAGAACCATAGTTGCAGCCTTAGTAGGCATATGTTTATCATTGTCCGGTGCAATACTTCAAGGAATTATGAGAAATCCCCTGGCAGGACCCAATATCATAGGAGTTTCCTCCGGGGGAGGCTTCTTTGCTTTAATTATTCTAATAATCTTCCCACAATATTATTACTTAGTGCCAATAGGAGCTTTTATTGGAGCCTTATCAGCCACATTATTTATATATTCCTTGGCATGGAAAGAAGGTGTACTTCCTACAAGGCTGGTACTAGCAGGAGTAGCAGTATCATCGCTCTTTAGTGCAGGTAGCAATGGGCTTATGACATTTTTCCCAGATAGAGTACAAGGGGTCTTAGGATTTATGGTGGGAGGATTATCTGCTATTACTTGGAAGGATGTAAGGATGATTCTACCCTATGCAATACTAGGAGTCATACTATTGCTATTTTTACCAGATAAATTAAATATTCTTATGTTAGGTGATGAAGTAGCCACGGGTCTAGGATTAAAGGTAGAGAGGACAAGATTTCTATTTATTATAATCTCATCTTTATTGGCAGGAGCAGCTGTATCTGTAGTAGGTTTATTGGGATTTGTTGGCCTTATAGTACCTCATATGGCTAGATTATTTGTTGGATCAGATTATAGATATCTTTTTCCAGGAACCCTTTTCTTTGGCGGATCCATTGTGATGATATGTGACACTTTAGCTAGAATATTATTTGCGCCAACTGAAATTCCAGTGGGGATTATTATGTCAGCATTAGGAGCACCTTTCTTTCTTTATTTATTGAGAAAAAAGGAGGTAGCTAAGTAATGGGGATAGAAGCTGTAAACTTACAAATTAAATATGGAGACAAATTAGTATTGAAAGATGCCAATGTAAAAATAAATAGTGGTGAAATAGTTACAATTATTGGACCAAACGGCTCAGGAAAAACTACACTTATTAAAGCACTGTCAAGATGCCTAAGACCACATACAGGAAGGATATTCCTTAATGGAAAGGATATATATAAAATACCAACCAAGGAAATAGCCAGGGAGATGGCCATATTACCACAGGTAAAGAATGTATCTCAAGATATCACTGTAGAAAGTTTAGTTTCCTATGGAAGATACCCTCATCTAAGTTTTAAAAAAAGAATGAGTAAGGATGATAAAAGTATAATCGATTGGGCTATTGAAAAGACTGGACTTATAGAACTTAGAAATAGACATGTAGTTACTTTATCAGGTGGAGAAAGACAAAGAGCTTGGATTGCCATGGCTTTAGCACAAAACCCAAAGATATTAATTCTTGATGAGCCAACTACTTATTTAGACATATCCTATCAATTGGAAGTATTGGAACTAGTAAAGGAATTAAACCAATCCTTAGGTATTACAGTTATTATGGTTTTACATGATTTAAATCAAGCAGCAAGATATTCAGATAATATTTATGTAATAAAAGATGGAGAGATTTTTCAATACGGGAAGCCAGATAGTATTATAAGATCAGAATTATTAAAGGATGTATTTAGAATAGAGTCTAATATATACAAGGATGAAGTAAATAATTGTCCATATTTTATACCAAATAAGATCGTGTAAAGAAGGTGAAGAAATTGGAACATGGAGGAGATTTATTATCCTATGAAAATTGCTATAATGGAGAGTTAATAGATTATAGCAGCAATATAAATCCCTTAGGACCACCAAAGGGATTAGAGAAAGTGCTCATAGATAGCTTCAAAGATTTAGAGGCATATCCAGACATAAAGTATAGAAAGCTAAAAGAAGCTATATCTCAATATTTAAATTGTAGTATTGCTAATATAGTAGTTGGAAATGGTGCAGTAGAGCTAATTGACAATTTTATAGACATATCCAATAGAGTGTTGATTTGTACTCCATCCTTTTCTGAATATGAGAAAAGAGCTATTGTTCATAAAAAGGAAGTCATTAGAGTTCCATATAATTTAGATTATACAATAGATAGCTTAACTATAGGAAATAAGATTCAAAAAGATGATCTAGTAATATTAGGTAATCCCAACAATCCAACAGGCCTAAGAATTGATAAAGTAGAATTGATAATGTTATATAATAGCATTGTAAAATCTGGAGCATATTTATTATTAGATGAGGCATTCTTTGAGTTCTGTCCTATAGACTATGATAGTATAGAGCTTTTTAGACAAAGTAATTATGAAAATCTAGGTATTATAAGAGCTGCAACAAAATTCTTTGCATTACCTGGCATAAGACTAGGCTATGGTTGCACATCTATATCTTTAGCTGAAAGGATATCTAAAATTCAGTTACCTTGGAGCGTTAATTCCTTGGCAGAATCAGCAGGAAGATACATATTTAAAGACAAAGAATATATAGATGAAAGTAAAAAGTATATAGATAATGAAAGAAAGTACATGATCGCAGAACTATCAAGGATTTCCAGTATAAAGGTATATCATACAGAAAGCAATTATATTTTAGTTAAGTTACTAAAATGGGATGAAGAATTTGTATTTGATTTTTTCGTAAAAAGAGGAATAGTAATAAGGAAATGTTCAAGTTTCATTGATCTTGATACAAAGCATATTAGACTTGCCATAAAGAGCAGGGAAGATAATATGAGACTTATAGAAATCTTTAAAGAACTGGAGTGTATATAAATGGAATCTATAATGATTACTGCTCCATCTAGTAATACCGGTAAAACCACTATTACCCTTGGATTAACTAGGGCAATAAAAAATAGGGGAATAGATATATCTGCTTTTAAAACGGGCCCAGATTTTATCGATAGAAAGTATTTAGAAGTGGCTTCAAAGAAACGGGCTGGAAATCTTGATATGCATTTAATGGGAAGAAAAGGAATTAAAGAATCTATGGCCATGAATTATGGAGAATATGCCTTAATAGAGGGAGCCATGGGATATTTTGATGGCATATATAATACCTTTGAAAACTCCAGTTTTCATATATCTAAGGAACTGGACATACCTGCCATTTTAGTATATAGCCCTCAAGGAGAGATGTTTTCAGCCATTCCAAAAATAAAGGGGATAGTAGAATTTCCAGATTCAAAGATTAGAGGAATTATACTCAATAAAGTAAGCAAGGAGATGTACTTACTATTAAAGGAGAAAATAGAGGAATACATAGATGTAAAAGTATTAGGCTATCTTCCAAAAGATTTATCCCTAGAAGTAGAAAGTAGATATCTTGGCTTAATGCAAATTTATGAAAATACTAATTGTGAAGAATTTATGTCTAAAGTAGCTGAAACTGTGGAAAAGACCATAGATATAGATTTGCTTTTAGACTTAGCTAGAGATGTAGAGATTATTCCCAATAAAAGTCTGAAAAAAAGGGATATAAGAGTTGCCATAGCCTATGATGATGCCTTTAACTTTTATTATAATGAAAATTTAAATTTACTAGAAAATACATGTAAAGTAGAATATTTTTCTCCTCTTAAAGATAAGGAAATCCCAGAAGCGGATATTATATATATTGGGGGCGGATATCCAGAGCTGTATAAGGAGGAATTATCATCAAATACAGATATGATAAATACCATAAGAAAAAATGCTATGAAGGGTAGGATAATATTAGCTGAGGCAGGGGGTCTTATGTATCTAGTATCCTCAATAGAAGATTATCCAATGTGCAACATATTTACAGGAAATGCAGTTATGACAGATAGGCTACAAAGATTTGGATATGTGAATTTGGAATTAAAGCAAGATACCATATTGGGCAAGAAGGGCAGTATAATTACTGGAAATGAATATCATCGTTCTGCCATACACATAAATGATTCAACTGTATTTAATATTACTAAGCCAATGAATAATAAAAAAACATGGCAATGTGGATATATATATAAGAATGTATTGGCATATTACCAGCATATTAATTTCCTTGGAAATATGGAGTGCTTTGAATATTTACTGAGTTATGCAGAAAATCATAGCAAAGGAGAATAAGAAATGTATATTAAAAATCCTATGGAAATAGAAAATAAGAGCATGGATATTATCGATGAGGTCATGGGAGATACTAATTTCTCAGAGGAAGAAAAAATAATTGCAAAGAGAATGATTCATACTACTGGAGATTTTGATTATAGGAATATAATTGTATTTAAAAATAATTTTATTGAAGAGGCAAAAAAGGTTATTTTAGAAAAAAATATTATATTTACAGATACAAAGATGGCCTCTATTGGAATCAACAAGCCAGCCCTTAATAAATCGGGGTGTGAATTAAAATGCTATATAGATGATGAACGAGTTTTTGCTCTATCTAAAGAGTTGGGAACTACAAGGTCTGCCTGTGCAGTGGATTTAGCTGTTAAAGATGGGGTGGAAGTATTTGTCATTGGCAATGCACCTACTGCCTTGTTTAGGATATTGGAGTTAGTTAAAGAAGGTAAGGTCAATCCAAAACTAATAGTAGGAGTCCCTGTTGGCTTTGTAGGTGCGGCAGAGTCAAAGGAATATTTAAGAGAGTTTAATATACCATCAATATCCACCGTAGGAAATAAGGGTGGAAGTAATGTAGCAGCTTCCATTATCAATGCCCTATTATATATGGTGGTAGGCAGATGACCTTAGATTTATATGTAATTAAGGAAGGGAAGAGTTTGAGATGTGGATATACTACAGGTTCCTGTGCAGCTGCAGCAACTAAGGCTGCTGCCATTATGCTTGAAACAGGTGGGATAATAAAATATGTTGAGATAGATACACCTGCAGATGTTAGATTAAAGCTTGAAGTGACAAATCCATTTATCGAAGATAATATAGCAATCTGCTCTATTGTCAAAGATGCTGGAGATGACCCTGATAATACTGATGGGATAGAAATATTTGCAGAAGTCAGAAAAAGGGAAGATGGAAAGATAAATATAGATGGGGGAACAGGGATTGGAAGAATAAAAAGAAAAGGCCTATTTGGTAAGGTAGGAGAAGCAGCTATCAATCCAATACCTAGAGAGATGATTCAAAAAGAATTAAAAGAAGTCTCAAATAGTGGATATGATGTACTTATATTTTCACCCCATGGTGAGATTATTGGGAAAAAGACATTTAATGAAAATATAGGGATTGAAGGTGGAATCTCTATTATAGGAACTAAAGGTATAGTGTATCCAATGTCTGAGGAAGCCCTAATAAAAACCATTTATATGGAAGTGGATATGGCAGAGGAGACATACGGAAAAGATCATATAGTTCTGGTACCAGGGAATTATGGAGAAAAGATATCTGAATCAATGGGTATCCATAAGCCCATGGTAAAGGTTTCTAATTTTTTTGGGGATAGTCTTTTATATGTATATCATAAGGGATTTAAGTCCATTACCTTAATAGGTCATATAGGCAAATTTGCAAAATTATCTATAGGAGTATTTAATACTCACAGTAAAGTATGTGATGGAAGAATGGAAGCCTTTATCTACTATTTATCATTAATGGGAGCACCAATGGAATTACTAAATAGAGTAAACAACTCAATTACAGCTGAGGAAGGCTTAAATATCTGCATAGAAGCAGGATATGGTCATGTTAAAAAGCATATGGAAAAGGGTGCAGAAGATAGAATAAGAAAATATCTAAAGGATGAAAGCTATAATATTAAGGTAATCATCTATTCCATGGAAAGGGGAGTGAGCATATGCTGACTATAGCAGGTGTAGGACCAGGGAATCCCAGATATTTAACCTATGATGTTAGAGAGAAAATAGAGGAAGCAGAGTATATACTGGGATTTGGTAGAGTTGCAAACTCATTAACTGATATCCGAGATGATATTGTGCAAGTAAATAAAGTGGATGAAATATTAAACTATATAGATAAAGACAAAGAAACTCTTTTACTTGCCTCAGGAGATCCGAATTTTTTTGGTATAGTAGATTTTATTAAAAGAAAAGAAATACCTATAAAAGAGGTCTTACCTGGCATATCTTCATTCCAATATATGCTGGCAAAACTTCAAAAACCATGGCAGGAATCATTTTTTTTGTCCCTCCACGGAAGAAGTGAGGAATTAAAAGAAATTAAGGGAAAGAAACTTACTATATTACTTATAGATAAGGATAATACGGCAAGCAATATATCAAAGGAACTTTATGGATTAGGAATTAGGGGAAAAATTTATACAGGATTCAATCTATCCTATGATGATGAAAAAGTAATTATCAAAAATATTGGAGAAGAAATAGAAGATGTATCTTCCCTAGGAGTGGTGGTTATTGAAAATGAAATGGATTAAAGATGAGGAATTCATGAGAGGCAATATTCCCATGACTAAATTTAATATCAGGGTACTAACAATGGGATACTTAGCCATAGAAGAAGGAGATAGACTACTGGACATTGGAGCAGGGACAGGCTCTATATCCATAGAAGCAGCCCTTCATGGAGCTAAAGTTTGTGCAATAGAAAAGGAAAAAGAGGGCATAGAACTAATAGGGATTAATAGTAAAAACTTTGGCACAGATATTCATTTAATACATGGACAAGCTCCAGATGCCCTTCCCACAGATAGATTTAATAAATGCTTTATAGGAGGCTCTGCTAGCAAATTAGAAGAAATATTCTTATATCTAGAAGAAAATCTAGAGGGCAAGGGAATCGTATGTGGGAATTTCATAACCTTGAAAAATCTAAATAAGTTCATTGAATTTTTAAACAAATATAACTACAAAGATATAGAAGTACAATTAATCCAAGCATCAGTCATGGACAAAATAGGACTATTAAAAGGGCAAAATCCAATCTTTATAGTAAAAGGAGTGAAATCTAATGATTAGTTTTGTAGGTGCAGGACCAGGAAATGTAGATTTAATTACAGTAAAAGGAAGAAAGCTCTTAGAAGAGGCAGATGTAGTCATATATGCAGGTTCATTAGTATCCAAAGAACATTTAGAATTTTGCAAAGGAGAAGTTCAATTGCATAATTCAGCTTCAATGACATTAGAAGAGGTAATTGAAGTAATGGAAGACTCAACAAAGAAAGATCTAAAGCTAGTTAGACTTCATACAGGAGATCCTACAATTTATGGAGCCATAAGAGAGCAAATGGATTTGTTAGATAATAAGGGTATTTCCTATGAGGTTATACCAGGAGTCAGCTCATTTACAGCTGCTTGTGCATCTATTAAAAAGGAGTTGACACTTCCTGATGTATCTCAGACCATAATACTAACTCGAATAGAAGGCCACACTCCAGTACCTGAGGAGGAGGACCTTGAATCTTTGGCTAAGCATAGAGCTTCAATGGCAATATTCCTTTCAGTACAAGAAATTCATAGAGTAGTTGAGAAACTAATAAAGGGATATGGCAGTGATGATGTGCCAGTTGCCATAGTGTATAAAGCAACATGGGAGGATGAAAAAATTATATTTGGTACTCTTAAGGATATTGAAGAAAAGGTAAAAAAAGAAGGGATCAATAAGATGGCTCAAATTTTAGTTGGTGATTTTATAGAAGGGGATTACGAAAGATCAAAGCTATATGATCCAAGTTTTACACATAAATTCAGGAGTGCATCAAAATGAAAATAGCTTGTTTGTCATTTACTGAAAAAGGTAAAATTCTAGGTGATAAACTGAAATCTTTAGATATAGAGAGCAAATTTCATGTAATTCATCATCTTTATAATAAGGATATACATGGTGGAATAAAAGGTTTTTTGAGCAGTTCTTGGGATGAATATGATGGCTTTGTATTTATTTCTTCTACTGGAATAGCTGTAAGGATGATAAATCCATATATAAAGGATAAAAGCATAGATCCAGCAATTGTGGTAATAGACGATTGTGGAAGATTTTCCATATCCCTATTATCAGGGCATTTAGGTGGAGCAAATGAATTATCCAAATGGATAGGGGAAATGATAAATGCCATTCCTGTCATTACCACAGCATCTGATAATAGAAATATAGAGTCTTTAGATATGTTTGCTCAGAAAAATAAATATTATATAGAAGATATGGAAGCTATAAAAAATATTACAGCAATGATGGTAAATGGTAAAAGCATTGCTTTCTACTCTGAAGAGGACAAAATAATAGATTATCCTAATCTTCAAGTTTTATCATTGAAAGATGTTATTCTGAATGAAATTACCTCTGGCGTAGAGGGCATGATTATAATTAGTTCAGCAAATTTAGAAAATCAGGACAATGATATTCCAATAGCATATTTGAGACCTAAAAATATTAATATTGGTATAGGTTGTAGGAAAGGTATAGAAGGAAGAAGAATTATTGAGGCAATAGAGACAACCCTTGGGCAAGTAAATTTATCCGATAGGAGTATCAAGGCCATTGGAACAGTTGAAGTAAAAAAAGATGAAAAAGGAATTATTGAGGCAGCGGAGTACTTCAATTGTCCAATGAAGATATTTACCATTGATGAAATAAAAGAAGTAGAAGATAATTTTGACAAGTCTCAGTTTGTTAAGGATACCATAGGAGTTTATTCAGTTTCTGAGCCCGCAGCATACTTGCTTGGAGGAAATTTAATTGCAAAAAAAGCTAAATATAATGGTATTACAATATCTATATCAAAGGACATAGGAAGTATTAATTTCTATGAGAAGGATAATAAATAATTATATTGAGAGGATATAGTATAAAATGATTTGGATTATCGCAGGTACCAGTGAAGCAAGGGAAATAATAGAAAGAATAAAAGATTTAGATAACTATATTGCCACCATAGCCACAGAAGGAGGCAAAGAATTTATCAATACTCATAGACTCATAGTAGCTAGAATGAATTATGAGGAAATGATGAGCTTCTGCCAAGACCGTAATATATCATTAATAGTAGATTTAACCCATCCCTATGCAAAAATAGTATCCCAATACGCTAAGAAAATAGCAGACAAGCTAAATATTGACTATATTAGATATGTTAGAAAAAAGATAAATATGGCAAGAAGTGCAATTTACTTAAATAGCTATGAAGCTGCTTACGAATATCTATCTAATATTTCAGGAACAGTATTTTTCACAACAGGGTCAAAAAATATTGGTGATTTTGAAAAGGTAAGAAAGGGCAATAGATTCATTTATAGAGTACTACCAGCCTTAGACAGCATAGAAGAATGTAGGAAATACAAGATTTCAATGTATGATATAGTAGCAGTCCTAGGACCATTTTCTACAAAGTATAATGAAATAATGTTTAAAGAATATGGGGTTGATTATGTTATAATGAAAGATAGTGGAGATAAAGGTGGAACCATTGAGAAAATAAGAGCTTGTGAAGAGCTTGATATAATACCAATAATAATAGGAAGAGAAGAAGAAAAAGGTATATATAGTCTAGATGATATAGAAAAAATCATCAGAGAAAAAATTTAGTTAAGGGCTTGAACACTTTCACAAAAAAGATAAAAGAAATGTCAGGTTGTCTTTTTTGGAAAAAAGGGGGAGAAATAAATGGAAAACTCATATAGATTTTATAGAAATACTTCCTGTGACTATTTTCCCTGTCACAAGGTAGAAAAAGAAGATGAATTCAATTGTATGTTTTGCTATTGTCCATTATATCTTTTAGAGGATTGTGGTGGAAATAATATAGACAACGATGGAGTCAAAGATTGTTCATATTGCATAATACCTCATAGACCAAAAGGCTATGATTATATAAATAATAAGTTAATGGAACAAAATGATTTAAAAAGACGAAAATAATTGTAAAGGTGGGATATATATGAATTCATTAAAAGAAACATTAAATCTCATAGGGCCAGTAGATGAGAATGCAAAGAAAATTACTAGAGAAAAATGGGATGGATTAGTGAAACCTATGGGTAGCTTAGGTACATTAGAAGAAGCTACTATAAAAATAGCAGGTATGACTGGTAAAGTAGCTAACAAAATCGACAAAAAAGCCATAGTTGTAATGTGTAGTGACAATGGAGTGGCAGATGAAGGAGTAAGTTCTGCACCTCAAATATTTACAAAGATTTTAACAGAAAGCATGACTAAGGGATTGACTGGTGTTGCTACATTGGGCAAATATACAAATACGGATATTGTAACAGTAAATCTAGGTGTAATTGGTGAAATAAATGACCCACAAATAATAAATAGAAAGATTGCAAATGGGACAAAAAACTTCGTAAAAGAATCAGCTATGACTTATGAAGAAGCAGTTAAATCCATAGAAGTAGGTATAGAAATAGGGGACAAACTATATAGTGAAGGATATGATATTTTAGGCACTGGAGAGGTAGGCATAGGAAATACTACTACATCTGCAGCAGTTTTATCTGCTTTAACAGGTTTAGATGTAGATATAACCTGTGGAAAAGGAGCGGGTCTTACGGCTGAACAACATTCTAACAAGAAGGATATAATCAGAAAAGGAATAGAGGTAAACAAGCCTAATAAAGAAGATCCAATTGATGTACTAGCAAAGGTAGGAGGCTTTGATATAGGTGGAATGTGTGGAGTAGTTTTATCAGCAGCTAAAAATAAAAAGCCTGTAGTAATAGATGGATTCATTTCTGGTGTAGCAGCTCTTTGTGCTGTTAAATTAAATCCATTGGTTAAAGACTATATAATTCCGTCTCATTTATCAGGAGAACCAGGAGCTCAATATGTATTGAATGAATTAAAGTTAAAACCGATGTTAAATTTAGGTATGAGATTAGGAGAAGGATCAGGTTGTCCATTAACATTTCAAATCATAGAAGCGGGTCTTTATACATTAGAAAATATGGGCACATTTGCTGAATTAGCCTTAGATGGGGATGCATTAGTAGATATAAGAGAAGAATAATACAAAGGTAACACAGAGGGACAGTCCCTCTATGTTGTTTAGATGGAGGGATAGAATGATTACTTTAGTTACAGGTGGAGCAAGATCAGGGAAGAGTCGTTTTGCAGAAAATCTATATAAGGACAAAAAAGATGTAGTATATATTGCTACATCTAAGATATTTGACGATGAAATGGAAGAAAGAATAAAACTGCACCAAAATTCTAGACCACGGGAGTGGAGAACCTATGAAGGCAATTATAATCTTCAGGATGCTATAGATAAGGAAAAAAATTATCTTCTAGATTGTATTACAGTCCTTACATCCAATATTATGTTTGATATATCTAAGGATGCAGAATATATAGATTATGAGATGCAAAGAGACATAGAAGATACTATAGTTTTAGAAATCAAAAACTTAATCAGTAATATTAAAACAAAGGATTATAATCTAGTTTTAGTTACCAACGAAGTAGGAGATTCCATAGTTCCTGAGCACCATGTATCTAGGGTATTTAGAGATATTCAAGGAAGGGTAAACCAACAGATAGCTCAACTCACAGATCAGGTTTATTTGGTATGTTGTGGCATACCAGTGAAAATTAAATGATAAAGGGGCTAATACTTTCTTTGCAGTTTTTTTCAAGAATACCAATTAATATAAATGTAGATTTTAATGAGAAAAACGCCAAATACTCGGTATTTTTTCTACCCTTAGTTGGAGCTATAATTGGAGGATTAGGAGGACTGGTCTACTATCTAATTTCTCCATATAATAAACTTATTGCTTCTTTTCTTGCATTACTTACCACTATAATAGCAACAGGAGGCCTGCATTTAGACGGACTTTCAGATACTTGTGATGGTTTCTTCTCCAATAGAGATAAGGAAAAGGCTTTAGAAATAATGAAGGACAGCAGAATTGGAGCCTTTGGAGTATTGAGCATTGTTCTTTTGATTTTATTCAAATTTATACTTATAGCAAGTATTGAAATGTTGCCAATAGCAATAATACTGTCCTTTGCTAATAGCAGATTAGTTGTTGCAAGAATAATATCCTACAAAAAGAGCGCTAGACCAGGGGGTCTAGGAGATTTTTTTCATAGTAGCAAACCTGAGAAGCTAATGATTGCAAGTGCAGTTATCTATATAGCTATCTTGATATTATTAGATATAAGGTATTTGATTCCATTATTGATTACAGCTTTGGCTGGAGAATATATCTCACATGTATCTTGTAAAAAAATAGATGGACTAACAGGAGATGTCTATGGTGCTATTATAGAAATAGGAGAGGCAATTTCCTTATTGAGCTTTTGGGGAGTGATGATATGGATATAATAATGATAAGGCATGGGGAATCTGAGGATAATATAAAAAAGATTTTCAGTAGAGATGATACATCACTTACTGAAAAAGGTATAGAGCAGATAAAAAGAACTAAAGAAACATTAAAAGAATTTACTTATGATAAAGTATATTACAGCCCATTATCAAGAACAGTAGAAACCTTAGAAAATTTAGGATTAGTAGGTACAGAAGAGCTAAGAGTCAGAGAGATTAATTTTGGAATCTTCACTGGAAGAACCTTTGAAGAAATATCAGAAGTCTATTCTGATGAAACCAAACTATGGCTAGAGGATGCAAATAATTATGTAATCCCCCAAGGAGAAAGTTTATTAGATGTATACAATAGAGTAAAGGCATTCATAGAAGAAATATCTAAAGAAAAGGAGAATATACTAATAGTTACCCATGATTGTGTTATTCGACTAGCCATGTCATGGATATTCGATAACCCAGATTATTTCTTTAAGTTTAAAATAGATAATGGTAGCATCAATATAATATCTATAGAGGATGATTATAAATATATAAAGAAGTTGAATTACAATTAAGTATACTATAAGTCAACTTATGTCCTAAGTTCATTTGTTTTGATAAGGAATCAAATTAATGGGTAAATTCAATATACATACTGCTGCTTATAAAGAAAATTCGTATATTGAAAGGGATATGACAATGAGTAAACAAACTGAAGAAAAAATAATTAATTTTATAAAAAAAGATCTTTTAACTAAAGAAGAGAGTCTAGAGTTAATAGATAGTTTGTATTGGGCTGATTGGGATTTGATAAATAGAGAATATCAAGAAAGTATAGATGATATATTCCAACATTTAAGCAAGGAAGGATTATCTAACGAGGAAATATCTTTAATTCTCAAACTCTACAACAACCCCAATGGGGCATATGTAAATGAGTTTGCCAATGTAATTGTCAATCTGTACAAGAAAGATAAAACTAAATTCATTCAATCTTTAAATCTAGAAAAAGAAGAAGCAATAAACTTGGTCTATATATTTAGAACTCATTATATAAAACTAGATGAAGATCAAGAACTACTTGACATCATTAATTCAGGAGAACTATCTGAAGAAGAGATAGATACTGCAGAGAAGTTTATAAAAATGTACGAAAATATTTGCAACACCTGAGTGTAAGATAAAGAGAGGTTCTCTAATGATAAAAAATCCTTGTGAAACTATAATATAGTCATCACAAGGATTTTTTAACTAGAGATGAATTGACCCTCTAATCTTATAATTTACATAATTCAGAAGAAATCTGCGCTCCTAATTTTACATTGTTATATACCAATTGAATATTAGCTTCAAGGCTTTTACCTTCTGTTATCTTTTGAATTTTATCCAGTAAATAAGGCGTTGTATCCTTTCCTTTGATACCAAGTTTTTCAACTTCAACAGTTGCATCTTCTATTGCTTTTGAAATATAGGAGCTATCCATGGCATATTCTACAGGAATAGGATTTGCAATGACCATAGAACCCTTCATATTTAAATCTTCCTTTGCCTTTAGGGACTTCGCAATTTCAATTGGAGTATCCATTCGATAATTTACCTTAAATTCACTATCTCTAGTATAAAAAGCAGGAAGTGTATCTGTTTCATAGCCGATAACTGGAACTCCCTTAGTCTCTAGATATTCCATAGTTAAGCCAAGGTCCAAGATGGATTTTGCCCCAGCACATACAACAGCTACATTGGTATTAGCTAATTCTTCAAGATCTGCTGAAATATCCATAGTTGTTTCAGCTCCTCTATGAACACCACCTATTCCACCTGTGGCAAATATCTTTATTCCAGCAAGGGCAGCTATAATCATAGTAGCAGCAACAGTAGTAGCGCCATCTTCTTTCCTTGCTACAAGTATTGGAATATCCCTTCTACTTGCCTTAGTTACATCAAGACCTTTCTTTCCAAGATAGTCAATTTCCTCATGAGTAATACCTACAGAAAGCTTTCCGCCTATTATAGCAATAGTAGCTGGAATAGCTCCATTTTCTCGAACTATTTTTTCAACATTAAGAGCTGTTTCCACATTCTTTGGATATGGCATCCCATGGGATATAATAGTGGACTCAAGTGCTACTACAGGTTTATTTTCGTCAAGAGCCTTTTGAACTTCTGGATTTACTACTAAAATATCCTTTAAATTCATAAAATTACCTCCAATTATTTTATATATTTGTAAAACTTATTAACTAATAAATCTATTTGATTCTAATTAACAGATCAAATAGTATTATATGTTTTTATTGATAAATATAACCTTATAGTATATCTAGTATTTAACTTTGTCAATAAATTATATACTAATAATAATTAAATAAATCTAATAAATACAATGAAATATGTAAGCCTGATTATAAGAAAATTCAATTATATATAATAAGGTACTTACTTTATTATACTAACTATGATATAATACAATTAGGTGGTGATTAATATGGAAAAATATCATTTATGTCCAAAATTTGAAGATGCTTTTGAGTTATTGGGGAAGAGATGGACAGGATTAATTATAAGAACGCTGCTAAGTGGAGAGAAACGCTTTAGTGATATATCAGCAGCTATACCCAATATGAGCGCAAGAATGCTAACAGAAAGATTTAAAGAATTGGAGCATCAAGAAATCGTTATTCGTAATGTATATCCTGAAACCCCTGTAAGAATCGAATATGAACTTACTGAGAAAGGAAAAGAACTTAGCGTAGCTATGGATGAGATACAAAAATGGGCAGAGAAATGGATATAAAACAATATAAAAAAGTATATGGAAAATCCTCTGAACTTAAATTTAGAGGGTTTTTTATATATAAATAAATATTTTAAAGTTTTACTTGACATATAAATTAAGTTATGTAATAATATAAATATACAAAGTAACAAATAGTAACTAAGTAATCAATGCGAACAAAATAAATAATAGTAATCGATTAGGAGGATAATAAATGTTAAGAAGACTAGAAAGCAAAGATATGGGTAAATCAGATTTAGGTTGGTTAAAAAGCCTTTTTCATTTTTCGTTTTCAAACTACTATAATCCAGATAATATGAACTTTGGTGTATTAAGAGTAATAAATGATGATTTATTAAAAGCTAATACTGGATTTGATACTCACCCTCATAAGGATATGGAGATAATATCTTATGTAGTGGATGGAGAACTTACTCACGGTGATAGTATGGGAAATAAAAATGCTATAGGAAGAGGCCATGTGCAGTATATGAGTGCAGGAACTGGAATTTATCATAGTGAACATAATTTTGGTGAAGACACTTTAAGGTTTTTACAGATATGGATATTACCAAGTGAAAAAGGGCTTAAACCAAGCTATGGTGACTATAGATTCAAATGGGAAGACAGAAAGAATAAATGGCTTCAAATAGTATCAAGTGTTGAAGGAAACGCACCTATAAAAATATATCAAGATGCAAATATATATGTATTAGAATTAGATAAGGATAAAGAAATAGAGTTTAAAGTAGATGAAGGTCGCCAAGCTTATTTAGTACAAATAGAAGGAAGTACACAGATAGATGGAAATATATTAAAAGACCGAGATGCATTGGAAATTGTTGAAGAGGACATAATAATAAAAGCAAATGACCTATCTCATGTCTTAATAATAGAAATGAAAAAAGAAAATTAATTGGAGGAAGAAAAAATGACAAAAAATTTTTATGAAGGATTAAAAGAAAGAAGATCATATTATGGAATTAGTAAGGAAAATGTCATATCAGATGAAAAATTACAAGAATTAATAGAAGATGTAGTGAAACATACGCCATCAGCTTTTAATTCACAAACAGCTAGAGTAGTATTGTTACTTGGCAAAAATCATACAAAACTATGGGATATTACAACAGAAATAATGAGACAAAAATTGTCACCTGAACAGTTTCCTACTACAGAAGGAAAGCTTAAGACTTTTGAAGCTGGATACGGTACAGTTTTATTCTTTGAAGATACAAGTATAGTAAAAAGTCTACAAGAACAATTCCCTTCTTACAAAGATAATTTTCCAATATGGTCATTAGAATCATCTGGAATGAACCAATACAATGTTTGGCTTGCACTAGAACTAGAGGGATATGGAGCATCATTACAACACTATAACGAGCTTATAGAGGAAGATGTTAAAAAAGAATGGAATATACCAGATAGCTGGCAATTAAGATCACAGATGCCATTTGGTAAAGCAGTATCTGAGCCAGGTGAAAAAGACTTTAGTCCTATAGAAGAAAGAGTAAAAGTATATAAATAATAATATTATATAGATTTAAGACATATTGCATTAGGAAAAAGTTTTTCAAATTATGTTTAGTGTATATATTCGAGGGTATAATATTATTAGAAGCAACTTATTAATAGTAATAAAGTAATTAATCATAACCATATAGGAGGTAGTAAAATGTTAAAGATAGGTATAATTATAGGAAGTACAAGACCAGGTAGAAATGCTGAACAAGTTTCAAAATGGTACTATGAAGTAGCAAAGAAGAGAACAGATGCTGAATTTGAGCTTATAGATATTGCTGATTATAACTTGCCATTGTTAGATGAAGAACTTCCAGCAGGATGGAATCAATATGCTAAGGAACACACTAAAAAATGGGCTGCTAAAATAGCTGAATTTGATGGATTTGTAATGGTAACTCCAGAATATAACCACGCTCCATCTGCTGCACTTAAAAATGCTATAGATTATTTAGCACTTGAATGGAATAATAAGGCAGTTGCATTTGTAAGCTATGGTAGTGCAATGGGAGTTAGAGCAGTAGAACATTTAAGATTGGTTGCGGGAGAGCTTCAAATGGCTGATATTCGTCAACAGGTTATGTTCTCTTTATTCACTGATTTTGAGGATATGAGTGTATTTAAACCAGGTGAAGGTAAGGATAAGAGTGTAAATGAACAACTTGATCAATTGATTCCTTGGACTAAAGCTATGAAAACAGTTCGTGGATAATAAAAAATAAAAGATAAAAAAAGAGTTAATAATTCCAAATTATTAACTCTTTTTTTTTATGATATTTTAAAATATAATTATATGTTTTAAAATTCTATTTGATTAAATTTATTATCTTTTCAGCAGACATATGCTCTGATACAGTCATATTTGATTGTATGCAAATAGAAGATGCAGCTAATCCGGCTTTTGCTGATTTTTCTATATTAAAATCCTTTAAATATGCCCAAACTAAAGCTGCTATATAACTATCTCCAGCCCCTGTAGTATTTATCACTTCTGTAGAAATAGGTGGAATACTGCCCCTTTTTACTCCATCTGTATAATATACACCTTTTTCCCCTAAGGAAACAAACAGCCTTTCAATACCTTTTTTTAGAATAAAATCAGTTGCCTTTTCTAAATCTTCTGTGGTGTGAATTTTCATATTAGATAAGATTTCTGCTTCTATAATATTAGGTTTTAAAGTATGAATATTACGAATAGAGTCTTTAATTTTCTCGGTTTTTTTAGTAGAAACCGTATCAAGAAATATAGGTACATTTGAATTATCCATTATATACTCCAGTGATTCTTGAGGAATATTAGTATCTAGTACACATGCTGCTCCACCATTAATTATTTCTAGTTTTTTTTCCAAATAATCTGGGGTGATATATTTATAAATCTCCATATCAGAAATAGCCAATTGCATTTCTCCTAGTTCATTATTGATGCAAAGATAAGTAGAGGTTCTCTCATCAGGCATAATTAGAGAATGTTTTAAGCTAATATTTAGATCCTGACAACTGCTTTGTATTTCATTAGAATAACCATCGGCACCTAATACAGTGATAAATTCTATATTAACTCCCATTCTACTAAGATTTTCAGCAATATTTCTAGCAACTCCACCTAATGCCAATGCAGATTTACCTGGATTTGAATCATTTGGGTTTAATTTATAATAAGGTGTACCTATAATATCAATATTGGCACCACCAATAATAGACACATATTGTCTTTCCATCTATTTACTTACCTCCTACTTACCATAGTATATATTTATATTATAGTTGATAATTAATTTTGTCAACTAACATCTGATCTAGGAGAAAAAGAATAAAAACCATTAGAAGAAAGAGTTAAAGTATATGAGTGTCAAGTCCAATTGTTATCCTGAATATTTATAATGTCTTCATCGCTACTATCATTTCTCATATTTACTAATGATTCTACACTATTACAATATTCATCTAGTAAACTATAATCCAGATATTCCTTAAATTCTCGTATGATTATAATCAGTTCTTCTCTACTAAATTCTCTTCTATCTTGTACCATATCCAGGTAATTTCTAATATTACTTTTAATATTTATTTTTAAATATTTACCTACAATACCTAATTCTCTTCCATAAACTTCAGTTTTATTTATTATTTTTTGTATATCATTAACATATCTTTGAACTCTCAACAAAAAACTCACCACCTATGTATATTTTATCTTATATTATTATTTTTATACTATTTAAGACTAATAGCTTTAAAAAATGGATTTAATTCTACAATTTTGATATAATATATTTTGAATTAAAGTAACTCAAGAGGAGTTGATGACAATTATTAAATTAGTTAAACTTGCAGTATTAGTAATAATTATAATTTTAATACTAAATTCATTGGGCATGTTAAATCTAGAAACAAGTAAAAAGGTAGATGAAGCAGTGGAGACAACAAAAATAAAAATTAGTGAACTTAAATATAAGGACACTCCAATTACTGAGATGTCATTAAAAGAGCTATCATCCAATATTTCTTCGGATATTACTTATCTAAAAGAAAATGTAATAACAGAAGATGGATTAAAGCTTTCTGGTAAAGGACTAGATGTAATGATTAATCCGACGAAGGAGAGAATCCTTTCTGCTCAAGTTGATACTGCAGAATCTAAGTCAGTGGAGACTATAGAGAAACTTTTATATAATTTAACCAAGAAGGAAATTAAGGTTCCAGATGAACTATTAGAAAAGGGTAATTTTTCAGTTGTAGTAGATAAGATAGATGGTGAATTTAGCGTTAAGTTTGATAAATAGTCATTCATAGAAGCATCACAATAATAGATAAGTTTATTCTATTACTGTGATGTTATTTTTTTGCCCTCAGATATGCTAATTATCAAGATTATTCATTAGCATTAGAAATACAAGCACTTAATACTTTGAAGTACATAATATGTATTAGTCTCTAAATATTTTTAGAGTATAGGAGGGAAAGTAATGAAAATTGCTGTAATAGGTGGAGATAAAAGAAGTATTGGGTTGGCAAAAATGCTCTGGGAAGATGGTCATGATATTAAAGTATTCGGCTTTAATAAATTAGAGGATACTTCATTAAATCATATAGATGATATGAATTTAGCTATTAAAGAATCAGAAACAATCATAGGGCCATTACCTTGTTCAAAGGATAATATAATATTAAATACTCCATTTAACCTAGAAGAAATACTATTAGAGGAAGTTTTTAGTTTAATGGAAAGCAATCAAATATTTATTGGTGGAAAAATTACTGAAAAAATATCAGATATTGCAGGAATCTATAATATTTCTACTATAGATTTACTTGAAAGAGAAGAGATGGCAGTACTAAATGCAATACCCACTGCAGAAGGGGCGATTCAGGTTGCAATGGAAAATATAGATATTACTCTTCATGGTTCTAATATTATGATCTTAGGATTTGGAAGGATAGGAAAAATACTTGCTAAAATGCTTCATGGAATTGGTTCTAATGTCTTTGTTGAGGCAAGAAATCATACAGATTTAGCATGGATTAGTAGCTATGGTTATATACCAATACATTTAGATTCAATAAATGACTATATTCACAATATGGATGTAGTTTTTAACACTATTCCTACCATGGTTTTAGGAGAAAATTTATTAGTAAAAATGAAGAAGGAATCCTTAATTGTCGACCTAGCATCTATACCTGGAGGCATTGATTTTAAAAAAGCTGAGGAATTGGAGATAAAGACTATTTGGGCATTAGGGTTACCTGGAAAGGTAGCGCCTATTACTGCTGCAAAAGTTATGAAAGAGACAATTTATAATATCGTAGGAGAATTGGAGGGGTAATTATGTTGTTAGATGGGGTAAAGGTTGGTATTGCAGTTACAGGTTCATTTTGTACCTTTGAAACTATATTAATAGAAATGCAAAGACTAGTTGATGAAGGAGCAGATGTTTATCCAATAATGTCTTATAATGCATATAATTTTGATACTAGATTTGGTACTGCAGAAGAATGGAAAGAGAAAATAAAGACAGTAACAGGGAAGGAAATCATATCAACAATACAAGATGCAGAATCAATTGGTCCAAAGGCATACCTTGATATAATTGTTATAGCACCTTGTACAGGAAATACACTTGCAAAATTAGCAAATGCAATCACGGATACACCAGTGACTATGGCTTGGAAAGCACATTTAAGGAACAAGAAACCAGCAGTAGTCGCTATATCTACAAATGATGGACTTGGAGCTAATGCAAAGAACATAGCTGTATTATTGGATAAGAAAAATGTATATTTTGTGCCATTTGGCCAAGATGATGCAATTAAAAAATCCACCTCACTAATTGCTCATTATGACATGATAGTGCCTACTATTCTAGAGGCACTCAAAGGAAAACAAATTCAGCCATTGTTAGTATAATGAAAGGAAGCTTAGAGTATCAGTTGCTACTCTAGCTTCTTTTCATATTGAATAATAAATAAACTATTTTATGAAGTTTATAATATAGTATAATTAATATTGGGTATATTAATTAATAATACTATTTATTGGAGGGTGTATATGAAAATAGATTTTAATGCAATTTTTAGAAAGTTAGAGGGTAAAGCCAATGCAATTTCCTTTGATAATGCTAGACTAAAGAATCTTTTAGAATCAGCTAGACAAAAGGCAGAAGGAAATAAACAAATTATGGAGATTTGGGATGATTTAAAAATACTTATAGAATTAATTAGAGATTGGATGAAAGGGGAGTATAGGGACTTAAATAGATCTTCTGTTGTCATGGTAATAATATCCTTATTATATCTAGTTAACCCATTAGATTTAATACCAGATTTTATTATAGGGGGTTTTGTTGATGATTTAGCAGTTATTGCATATGTAATTAAAAAAATATCTGAGGAGTTAAATCTATATAAAAAATGGAAGAATATAGACAATAATAATAATAAAGATGAAGAGGCAGAAATATTTGAAAACACGAAAGATGATGACAATATAGAAGTAACAGAGTATACAGTATATGAAAATGAAGAAGATTAAAGCTAAAATATGGTATAATATACTATGCCAATGATGGCCTATTATATTTTAAGGAGGACAAAATGATATTATATGCTGCCATATTAAAGACTATTGACCCTAGGAAGGATGCAGAGGTATTAGACGAGCATAAGGCTTATCTTCAAAAGTATATTGATATAGGGAAAATTTATGCAAAAGGACCTTTTACAGATCATAGCGGAGGGTTGGTTATTTATAAAGTAGACAGTATTGATGAAGCAAGAGAAATTATAGAAAATGATCCAGTCATTAGAGAAAATTCTAGAGAATATCTCCTTAAAGAATGGAGAAGCAATATTGATTAACTATTATTTGATTGATTCTGCCCTTTTAGGGGTAAATTCATCTATAAGATAATATATGAATTTATGAAGGGAGATATAAATAATGGAAAAAAGAAAAGATTTAGTTACTATGGGTGGAAATCCAGTGACATTAATAGGTAAGGAAGTAAAAGTAGGAGATATAGCACCAGACTTTACAGCACTAAAAAATGATATGTCCCCATATTCTTTAAAAGACGCAGGCAAAGGAGTAAAGGTAATATCAGTAGTGCCATCTTTAGATACAGGAATATGTGAGCTACAAACTATAAACTTTAATGAAACTGCTACAGAGTTAGGTGATGTAACTATTTTAACTTTGTCAGTTGACTTACCTTTTGCTCAACAAAGGTTCTGTTCTGCAAATAGTATAGATAAAGTTGTTACATTATCTGATCATAGGGATTTGTCTTTCGGAATGAACTATGGTTTTGTAATGGAGGAGCTTAGACTTCTTGCTAGGGGAATAGTAGTTATTGATAAAGATAATATAGTTAGACATGTAGAATATGTAAAGGAAATAAAGACTCATCCTGACTATGATAAAGCTATGGAAGTAATAAAAGAACTAATTTAATTAACATTTAATATTAGAGACTAGCCATTAGCTAGTCTCTAATATTCAGTGTTGCAATAAATGTTATTATTTGATATATTTTTAGTATGAAAATTATATAACAAAGGAGATAAGGTATGAGTCTGTTAGAAACTTGGAGAGAAGAAGCATATGAAATTGAAGGGGAAGAAAATCAAGAGAAGTTTTGGCAAGAATACTTTGATATTGAAAAGAGAATATATAGTGAAATCCTAGATAACCCAGGTGAAGCCATTAAAGGAAAAATGTCTGACTTAGCAAATCATTTTAATACAGACATATTGCATTTTACTGGATTTTTAGATGGCATTAATACAAGCCTTACAGAAGCAATCAATCTAGAAGAAATGGAAGAAAACACTGAATTAAATTTCACTATAGACACTGAAAAACTATATTATAACATGCATGGAGCTAAAGCAGATTGGTTATACAATTTACCACAATGGGATAATATATTAACTGTAGAAAAAAGAAAAGAAATTGAAAAAGAAGAGAGACTTTCGGGAACAGTTATAAAGGGAGAAAAAATAGGTAGAAATGATCCTTGTCCATGTGGAAGTGGCAAAAAATACAAAAAATGTTGTGGAGCAAACAATTAATTTAAATAAAGAGAGATTACAGGACATGGAAATCATCATTAGATGTTTCTATGTCCTTAATATTTATTTTAACCTTATCTAGCTATGGACAAATGGGTAAATAACTAATAAAATGGTATCAATAGATAAAGAATATTTAAATTGGGGTGAATTTATGAATTATAAAGATAAGTATAATCTTTGGTTGGAAAGCGAATATTTTGATGCTGATACTAAACTAGAGCTTAGTAGTATCACAGATGAAAAAGAGATAGAGGATAGATTTCATACTAACCTATCCTTTGGTACAGCTGGATTAAGAGGTAAGATTGGTGCTGGAACAAATAGGATGAATAGATATACTGTATCCTTGGCTACACAAGGATTAGCACAGACCATCGTGAAAAAGGGGCAAGATGCCATGAATAAGGGTGTGGCTATTGCTTACGATGTAAGACATTATTCAGATAAATTTGCTGAGATTGCTGCTAGAGTTTTAGCAGCTAATGGAATAAAGGTCTATCTTTTTGATGGGATAAGGCCAACACCTCTATTATCATATACAGTTAGAAAATTGAAAACCATTTCAGGAATAGTAGTCACTGCTAGCCACAATCCACGAGATTATAATGGGTACAAGGTTTATTGGCAAGAAGGTTCACAGATATTAGATGAAATAGCAGATGAAATATTAGGTGAAATTGACTCTATTAAAGATTATTCAGAAATAAAGCTCATGGATTTAGATGAATCTATAGATAAAGGATTTATCCAATATATAGGTAAAGAAATTGATGAGGCGTATGATAAAGAACTTCTGAACTTATCTCTAAATGACAACATAGATAAAAACATAAAGATAATTTATACTCCATTAAATGGTACTGGTAATATTCCTGTAAGAAGGATATTAAAAGAAAGAGGATTTACTAATGTAATTGTAGTAGCTGAACAAGAAAACCCAGATGGAGATTTTACTACTGTAGGTTATCCAAATCCTGAAGATATAAAAGCCTTTGATTATGCTAAAAGATTAGGAGAAAAGGAAAATGCAGATATTATCATAGCTACTGATCCAGACTGTGACAGAGTTGCAATGATGGTGAAGGATGCTAATGGAGAATTTAGCTTTATAAATGGAAATCAAACAGGTGCTTTGCTTGTAAATTATATATTATCCCAAAGACAAAGAATAGGGGACATACCCACTAATGGAGCAATAGTGAAGTCCATAGTAACAGGAGACTTAAGTAAAGCTATAGCTAAAAAACACAAAGTAGAAACTATAGAAACTTTAACTGGATTTAAACATATTTGTGGGAAGGCAAATGAATTTCAAATTACCAAAGAGCATACCTTTATTTTTGGATATGAGGAAAGCATAGGATATGTCTATGGCACTATAGTTAGAGACAAAGATGGAGTAAATACATCTATGTTTATAGCTGAGATGGCTGCTTTCTATAAGAGAGAAGGAAAAACATTAATAGATGTATTAGAAGATCTCTACAAAGAACATGGATATTATAAAGAAAAGTTAATTTCTATAGTATTAGAAGGGCTAGACGGGAGTAAGAGAATTGGAAATATAATGGAAGACCTTAGAAGGAGCCCTATTAAATCCTTAGGTCAAATGAATTTACTAAATACTGTAGACTATTTACTTGATGAAACAGGAAATCCAATATCAAATGTATTAAAATACTATTTAGACGATGGATCTTGGTATGCCATAAGGCCATCGGGAACTGAGCCTAAGATAAAATTATATATTTATACTAAGGATAAAAATAATAAAATAGCTACTGAAAAAATAGAAATTATTGAAACAGAAGTAATAAACAGAATCAATTCTGTTAAATAAATATCCATGACAATTAATTGTCATTAAAGGTTGAATTAAATATTTTGTTATGTTAGAATTTTAGTGATGTTAATGTATATTATTTTCTATATGGTACCAATTAACTAAATAATTATTTTATTATAAGGAGGAAATGCAATTGTATAAAATTGTTGAAAAACAAATCCTGGCTCCAAATATTTTTTCAATGGATATTTTGGCACCAAGAGTAGCTAATTCTGCAAAACCTGGGCAATTTGTTATTGTAATTGCTGACGAAACAGGAGAAAGAGTACCTCTAACAATCTGTGATTATGATAAGGAAAAAGGAACGGTACAAATAGTTGTTCAATCCATGGGTAGTTCTACAAAAAAACTTGCTAAACTAGAAGAAGGTGAATATGTAAAGGATTTTGTTGGACCTTTAGGAATGCCTTCAGAATTTGTTGAAGAAGATTTAGAAGAGTTAAAGAAAAAAAGAATACTATTTGTAGCTGGTGGAGTTGGTACAGCACCTGTATATCCTCAAGTTAAATGGTTAAAAGAGCATGGTGTTGATGCAGATGTTATTATAGGTGCAAAAAATAAGGATTTAGTTATCTTAGAAGAAAAGCTAAAATCAGCTTCTGGCAATCTATATGTTTGTACAGATGATGGTTCCTATGGATTCCACGGAATGGTTACTAAGTATATAGAAGAATTAGTAAACAACCAAGGAAAAGAATATGATGTATGTATTGCCATTGGACCTATGATAATGATGAAATTCGTTGCATTAACTACAAAAACTTTAAATATCCCTACAGTAGTATCTCTTAATCCTATAATGGTTGATGGGACAGGCATGTGTGGAGCATGTAGAGTTACAGTAGGTGGAGAAACTAAATTTGCTTGTGTACATGGTCCAGAGTTTGATGGTCATATAGTTGATTTTGATGAAGCTCTAAAGAGACAAACACAATATAAGCCTGAAGAAGCAAAAAAAGATGAAGCTTATGAATGCAAAATAGAGGAGGGAAGTAACTAATGGATAGATTCACTAGAACTCCTATTGCGGAGCAAGATCCACAAGTAAGAAATCATAATTTTGAAGAAGTATGTCTTGGTTATACTGAAGAAGAAGCTGTTATGGAAGCAAAGAGATGTTTACAATGTAAAAACCCTCTTTGTAGACCAGGATGTCCAGTATCTATAGATATACCAGGATTTATTAAACATATAGCAGAAGGTAATTTTGGAGAAGCAGCACAAGTTTTAGCAGAATATTCAGCGCTTCCAGCTGTTTGTGGTAGAGTATGTCCACAAGAAAGTCAATGTGAAAAAACTTGTATCTTAGGAAACAAGGGAGATGCAGTTGCAATAGGTAAATTGGAAAGATTTGCAGCTGACTGGGCTAGAGAAAATAATGTTGAAGTTGGAAAAACTAAACCTAGCAATGGTCATAAAGTAGCTATTATTGGTTCAGGTCCTGCTGGAGTTACATGTGCAGGAGAATTAGCTAAGGAAGGCTATGATGTAACTATTTTTGAAGCTTTACATGAACCAGGTGGAGTATTGGTTTATGGTATTCCAGAGTTCAGACTTCCAAAAGAAAAAGTAGTAAAGCATGAGATAAATAACCTGAAAAAACTAGGAGTAAAAATTGAAACTAATGTTATAGTAGGTAGGACTATAACTGTAGATGAAATATTTGAAGAAGGTTACGAAGCTATATTCATAGGTTCAGGAGCTGGACTTCCTAAGTTTATGAATATTCCAGGAGAAAACCTTAATGGTGTATTCTCTGCTAATGAATTTTTAACTAGAAACAATCTAATGAAAGCTTTCAAACAAGAATATGAAACACCTATTAAAGTTGGTAAAAAAGTTGCTGTAGTGGGTGGTGGAAACGTAGCTATGGATGCTGCAAGAACTGCTAAAAGACTTGGAGCAGAAGTATATGTAGTTTATAGAAGAACAGAAGCTGAACTACCGGCAAGGGTAGAAGAAGTTCACCACGCAAAAGAAGAAGGAATTATTTTTGAACTACTTACAAATCCAATTGAAGTAATTGGAGATGGAAACGGTTGGGTAAAAGGTCTTAAATGTGTAAGAATGGAATTAGGTGAGCCAGATGCATCAGGTAGAAGAAGACCTAGAGAAATAGCAGGATCAGAATTTGAGTTTGAAGTAGATACTGTTATTATGTCACTAGGTACATCACCAAATCCACTAATTTCATCAACTACTGATGGATTGGATGTAAATAATCATCTATGTATAGTGGCTGATGAAAATGGACAAACTTCAAGAGAAGGCGTATTTGCTGGTGGAGATGCAGTAACAGGTGCAGCTACAGTAATATTAGCTATGGGTGCAGGTAAAGATGCAGCTAAAGCTATGGATAAATATATAAAAGCAAAAAACTAATAAAAATAAATATTATAAATATAAAATAAACTCTCCTTTGGGGAGTTTATTTTATAGAAGATTTATGATATAATATTTAGAGTGCCGAATTAATTTTCAAGATATTAGGCAAAATAATTAATGAAAGTCAAGGTGGAATCAAAATGGAATCTAGTCTCAACAAAAAGCATCTAAAATCCGAAATAGTTAAGATAGCTAGCCCTGTATTTATAGAACTTCTAATGGGTACTCTCTTTGGTATGATAGATATGATGATGCTTGGTAGATCAGGAGATGCTGCTACGACTGCTGCATCTATTGCTGCAGTAGGGGTAACTAACCAATTAGTGTTTATAGGACTATCTTTGGTGCAATCTCTTAATATTGGAGCCACAACTATGGTAGCAAGGTACATAGGAGCAAAACGAGAAGATAGGATTGAATCCGTAGTTAAACATGTTACCATATTGACTCAGATACTTTTAGTAATACCTATATTGTATATAGGATTGGGAATGACAAACTCTGCTATGAAGTTTTTTGGTGCCCATAAAGATACTATACTAATAGGTAGTGGTTACTTTAGAGTAGTTGCCATGGGATTTGTTTTTCAAGCTTTTAATTTCTCAATGTTTGCTTCATTAAGAGGTTCAGGTGATACTAAGACACCTATGAAAATCAATATTACAGCCAACTTATTAAATGTTGTTGGTAATGCTGTTCTGATATATGGTCTATTTGGTTTTCCTGCATTAGGTGTATTAGGAGCAGGAATATCCACATCATTATCTCAAGTAGTAGCAAGTATTTTATTACTTAGGGTTGTATTAGATGAAAAAAACTTAGTTCATATAAAGTTAAAAAAGAAATTTAAGTTTGATAAAGATATTATCTACAATTTAGTTAAGATTGGATTACCAGCTTCACTAGAGCAAATTGCAATGAGAGCAGGCTTACTTATATTTACAAAGATAATTGCTTCATTGGGTACTATAGCCTATGCAACACATCAGATTTGTATTAGTATACTTAGTCTTTCATTTACACCAGGACAAGCCTTTGGAATATCTGCATCTACTTTGACTGGACGAAGTTTAGGTGAAGAAGAACCTGATAAAGCAGAAGCCTATATTAAAATGTGTATGAAAATAGGTTCTCTGATTGCAACGGGTATGGCGGTTATGTTTTTCTTCTTTGGATCTTTTATAGCATCCCTATATACAAACAATAAAGAAGTAGTAGCCCAAGCGGGAGGAGTACTAAAGCTAATAGCATTTATTCAACCATTTCAATGTTCACAGCTGATTATTTCAGGTGGATTAAGAGGAGCAGGAGATACGGTATGGACTCTTATATCTACTTTTATAGGAATTTTAGTAATTAGGTTAATATTTGCATATATTTTTGTAATAAAGATGGGTATGGGACTTCAAGGAGCATGGCTTTCTATATTAATAGATCAAGGTATTAGATGGATATTTATTTCAATTAGATTTAGAACCAACAAATGGAAATATGTGACTATAAGATAAGCAGCCTCAATTGAGGCTGCTTATCTTATCAGCAAACTCCTTTGCCAATATTTCTATATCTGCTACATTTTTTATAGCTCCCTTATCATTAGCAGTTGCCATAAGTGAAAAATAGGGTGGGAGCATGAAGGTCTTATTGATATTTAAGCTAGATATTAATTGTTTACCTATTGCATCTCCACCGGAATATCCTGATACGATAATTGAGAATATACTCTTATGAAAAAACTTAGTTTGTCTAAATAAAGCAGTAAGTCTATTTATTGTTGCAACTAAATTGGCATTTACCATATCATTGTAGTTTGGACAAATAAATAAAATAGAATCAGATTCAAGTATTGCTGGATAGACTTCATCAACAACAATTCCACCATAGAAACACCTAGATTGCATACCTAAATGCTTGCAAGTTTTATATGGGCAACCTCTGCAATCCAATATATTTCCATTCCCTACATTAATCTCATTTATTTCAATTCCTTGTAAGTGAATTTTCACCATATCCCATAGCATTAATGTATTGGATGTTTCTCTATTACTTGAATGTAAAACAAGTAGCTTTTTAACCCCAATATTATTATTGTTTTCTAAAAACCTATTACCTAGTTCCTTACATAAATGTAGGCATATTTCCTCTAATGGCATATTATATATATTTTCCACTGCTACAAAGCTATCAAGATTAGCTGTTGCCTCCACAAGTGGTCTACCTATGAAGCTGCATCCTAGGCTGTTTGAAAGGAATATAATAGACTGAGCTGTAGTTTTTGTAAATAATAAATAATTACTATGGATTAATATAGCTCCCTCAGAATTGAGTAAAGAATCATTTCCTCTTTTATAGAGTTCTAGAAAAATATCATTTAAGTTATTTGATGTGCCTATTTCATTTAATTCCACTACAAATAATATCTTCTTGTTTTGCAGATTCCCCAATTCATTATATGATCTTATTATAGTATGTTTTTCATTACCTAAGGTATTAGACATCATCCTAGACAATAAATCGCTAGGTTTCTCAGGCATTATAACTATGATCTCCTTCATATTATCGCCGCCAATTTATTATAGGTATCTTTAATCTTATTTTCCAAAGCTTCAGGTAAATTTAACTGTTCTACTTCAATTCCAGAAGGCAAAAGTCTACATTTAGATCCCATATATACTTCATTCATAAAAGTAGATCCATAGAACCAATCCCCCCTAATAGTGGCAATAAGGGATAAAGCACCAGAAGAAAGAGAGGGAGCAACAAATGGTTTATATCCAAATCCTCTTACTTCTTTATTTGCATTTATGGTTTTATCAGTTAAATAATTTGATATTTCTTGATTATAATTTTCTATACTATTAGCTACAATAAGCCCTTCTCCATGGGGACCGAATACTCTACCTTCATTAAGATAGTGGATCATTTCTTCATTCTGCTCTGCATAGAAGCAGGCTCTACCATTCATTACCCCAAGACCATATCCAATAATTTGATTTGCAGCTAGACCATTAAAATCCATATTCCCCTTATTATCCTTGTTGCTTTCTAGAAATGCTACCTTGCATAATAGATCTACAGGGTCTGATACAACAGCAAATATACCTTCAAACTTCTTATCTCTAGCCATTTGAGCATAACTAGAGATAATCTTTGAATTTGACTCAAACTGAGCCATTCTAACATCTGAAATGCTACTACCTACAGGAGGTATACCCTTAGATGCACAAAAGACAAATATATCGCAATCAAATAAATCCTTTTCGTCAATTGCTTTCACAGGAGTAAAGGCCCTTTCATCAAAGGGACGCCTTATTTGATTTAACTCATATTCCCATCTTTTAATTCTGTTTATATTCCTATCATATATACCTATATCACTGATGCAATCTTCTCCAAGTAGTCTCAATCCTATGAGTAAAGTACTACCAACATCGCCTAAGGCAACTAAATTGAGCCTCCATTTTTTCTTATGCTTTTTATTTAATATGTTTTTCCAGTTAGGATAATTGGTATTGATTGAGACTGTTTCTCTATTATGAATTTTATTTTCCATCCATTGAGGAATATTATGGTCTGGCATTTCATTACCTGAATTTAATAGATTTAAACCTTCCTCAGCTAAAAACAAATGGGAAATAGAAGATACAGAGAATGATTCCCTAGAATTTAATGGAGGCAGCTGGTTTAAGAAATAAATTAATTTACTCTCGTCCTTTATTTCCTCCTCAGATACATTTACGAATTCATCATAGTGAAATCTGGAAAATAAATACTTGTCATCTAGTTTGTAATAGTTAAACATTTTAATATCTCCTTTATCTTCTTATGATATTTTCTAGCCTATTAAGGTATTCTAAATCATTCTCAATAGCAGCAGAAGGCCTCATATTATTATAAGCAATATTTTTGCTCATATCTGGATGTCTTGGAGAAATAATTACTTCTCCTAAGCCTTTAATATTTAAGTTCTTCTCGTTTATTGACTGATACAGTTCTTCTAAGGCTTTAAATAAAGTGAATGTATTTTTTAAACAGGTTTCTGATAGATTGTATAGTGCATCATTTGTAGTATTTTTTATAAATCTAGGAGAAACATAAGGGAGAATCATATTGATACTAGGTATAGAAATAGAACCTAATTCATTGTTCTCAACCATATCACCGCCTATATATGGATATAGACTACTTTCATTAAACCAAAGATTTAGATTTGGAACAAAATATGCTGAATCAATGTCAAGGTTTTTTGTCTGTCCGATTTCTTTTCCACGACCAGAAAGAATACCTACTATGACTTTTTTTATTTCTACACCTGCATTTTTCAATATTGGTTCAATTACATTTATCCTATAACCCTTATTGAGCAAGTCATCAACCAATATTACAGGTCTGTTGAAAGACTTCAAGACCTTTGCTTGATCTTCTAGAGATAAATAAAATGGGTATGAGCCTATAGTAAAATCTTTAATATTTGTTTTAAATATTTTTTCAGTATGGAGAGTCTTTGTGACGGTATTTGGTATTATGCTATTATTCAATATTGAACCAAAGGGGACACACATATTTAATCCAAGCTCTCTTACACTAGGTTGGAAAATACTTACATCATTTGAATCACATATTTTTTGTATTAATTTGCTATATATCATATCTCTATTGAAGGTAAGTATCAACTGACCAGGGTAAAGTTTAGTTAATGATTTCTTTAGCAAATTTCTTGTACTTCTAATTTTTTTAGTTATCTTTGGGTCAATATCATAAGGTGATTTTAACATATTTTCTAAATCCAGATTAAGAGTAATAGGATTATTCATATCTACTATTAAAATTCGATTATAATTGTATTGATGATCAGTTCTCAAAAATCCCTGCAACAAAAAATGTTCTTCAATTTTAGGATTTTTTTCCTTCAGTAAAGCATTACTATACATAGAAAAATTATAATCTTTAACAACAGACAGTGCTAAGGTTTCGTTGATTACAATTTCAATTAACTCTTCGTCATTGTTTAATGCGCATATTCCAGAAATAAGCATTATTCTGCCTTTTGCATTTCTCCTCAAATAATCGGTTATAGAAGTATCTTGAAATTCATCATATAATCTAGAACGGTGTATTCCATAATAACTAGAAAAACCTAAAATAGCCTTAGATTTAGAATCTCGAACTAAAAGCAATCTATGATTTGGTTTTTTTTCAAGGGCTTTTAGATGATCCAAGTGTATTGTATGTCCATAATTATGATGAAGCTCATCTAATATATTTTCATCAATATTTTTTAGTGTTTCAACCTCTATAGTCTTAGTTTCCAATAAAGTCTTATACTGCGGTTCCCTTAGGTATAGTCCATAGTTGTATATAAAAGATTGAGCTAGTGGATCTATAAATTTGGATATGTCTCTATTTAAATCAATATTTTGTCTTATTTGTGTTGAACTAATATCCTCATATTGAGGTGGTAGGGAAAGTCTTACAACTCCACCATGTATATTGGCAATACTGGATTCTAACTTTGCCTCATCATCATCTTTAGAAATACTTGATTTCCTATCAAAGACTATATGAGGAAAATCTAGTATTGGGCTATTGTTCTTATATGCAGATGCATTTATTAAAACATCAGAGCCTACTACAATAAAAACTTTTTGATCAGGAAATAAGCCCTTTAATTTATCTAAATCAGAAGGGTTGCTAATATTTATAGGAATATTATTGGGGAAAAGATGTATATCCATTTCATCAGCTATACTCATATTTATTATATCTCTTCTAAAAGCATGGGGCTCAGTTCTCTTAGACCAAGAAAATTCATCTACTGCCAAATATACTTGAAAGTCCAGATTTCTTATTTCAGTAGCTATTTCCTTATGACTTAAAGAAAAAGGATCAAAACTACCAGGGAAGAAGGCAATGTTTTCATCAGTATTTACCAGTGTATGACCATAGTGGAATTCATATTCAGAAATAAATTTATATATATGGTTTAAGGATGAAGCATTGTTATAGAATAAAAATTCATCTTCTTCATTATAATCCAAGAATGTCAAAAGCTTTTTACATATAGTATTTAGTATCTTATATTTTTCATCGAAACTAAGAATATTAGAAGTAAATAGAGCAGAACTCATTATTCTAAGGGACTCATTTTTAACATCTACATTATAGGAAGCCATAGCAATGAATAATAGTCCAAGAAGCTTATTAAGTCTTTTAGCATGGACAGTTTGATCTTCATCAAATCTAATTTTATATGCTTCATAATTTTCAATTGAGATAACGATTGTATTTAGTAGCAAGAATATTACATTAGTACTTGAAACCTTTATTTTGCTTTCAAAATCATCTATTATTTCATCAAGCTCCCTAGGGCGCAAATACAGTATCAATTGACCAAAGTATTTTGGTATATACTTGGTAAATTGATAGGATTCCATTTCCAACGCTCGAAGCAGCTCAATAGCTACATCATTTCTTTCATTAAGGGAGAGTAATGGAAAAATATTTACAAGGGTAATACCACTGTAATTTCTCACCCTTTCTATTGCTGATACTTTTAGGATATTACATAGATGCATAGCAACATGGAAGCCTTTGCTTGATGGATTTTCAACTACTTGGTCATATAGCATATCGATATTTATTTTCTTAATAACCCATTCAGTAGCAGTCTTGAGATTTTGTAAAAAAATTTCAGAGGTTTCATTTTCTCTATAATTTTTATCTAATATATCTTGGTATTCTGGAGATATATTTATTTTCTTACCGATTATATATTTTAGGTAGTTCTCTGTTAATACAGATGATTTCTCAAGGTTCTCAACAATCCAATTTCTAATTGAAGCAATAAACATTATATCATTAGTTTTTACTAGTATCTGAGAAATACTATCTAAAGTAGTAAGCCTGATTTCCATATCATTAGAATCTAATTGCATAATGGTATAGGTAAATAATTTAATCAATCTATTTTCATCTAAGCTTTTAATAGGAATATAATCAATTGTTTGACATAGATAGAACTGTCCTATATCAGAGAGATTAGTATATTCATCAAAGTACTTTGACAATACATCAAAATACATTTTATGAAGGGATATATGAGACTCTCTAAATAAAGACTTAAATAGAGTCTTTAAATTATAAAGCCACTCACCTTGAGAATCGGCTACCTTGTGGCTAGGATGTAATAATTTATATAAAAATTCATCCAATAAATCCGCAGATGAAATATTAGAGTTATGAAATTTTATCGATGGTGGCAATTCCTTTCTATACTCTTCATCATATAATGAAATCAATCTACCAATTAACTCAGCAGATTCCTTGCGAATGTCCTCTCCCTTATGGAGAAGTAAATCAGATAGAAAATGAAGAGTTGTAATTTTTTGTTTCTGAGTTAGATAAGTTGAGTACTCATGGAAAATTTGAAGATAGAGCTTAAGCCTTCTCCAATTAGTTTCTCCTCTTGCTGTTTCAATTATATAATTAAAGGAAACATTATCTGTTAGCTTGGACATCAAAATAATATTGTGTTCAATTGATTTGTACTTTATATTTTCCATAACTTCGTTTTTATCCATCAACTCAAAGGGTTTATGGGTTGATGGAATTAAATTATGTTCTAGAGTAGTATCTACTCCTAATGAGATAATATAATCCTCAAAATCTCTTAGCTTTTTATATACCTTTTTGTACCTATTTTCTTTAGCTTCATCTACATTATCAAGTTTATTTAATATTACATCAAAGGATTCTTTTAATGGAAACATATGCATAGTATAAATATTATTTTCAACAAAATTTTTAACCCTAAAATCAGCATATATAAGTATCAAAGATTCTAGGGGTAAAGTCTCTAATTCTAAATCCCATGTAGAGTGATTAGTTGCAATATGTCCTATCTTATTGATTTTGAATTTTTTAAACCATTCTTCAGTATAATAATAATGGTAATAAGGAACTTTGGATTTATCCTTATCTAAGACTCCATATTTACCAATGTCATGTCCAAGACTAGCACCTACAACAACACCTAAATCAACAGGAAGTCCTAACTCATATAATTGTCTAGCGATATACATACTAAGATAATTTACACCTATTACATGATCCAAAGTATTGTGTCCGGTGATTGCCATATCTAAATTCATTAATTCATATATATAATAATCAATAAATGCAGATTTGAAGCTATAGTACTCCTGTGATATATTAAGGTTAAGTTCTTCCTCAACAGTTAAGAAGGATATTGGATATTTTTGTATAAATTTATCATCATTAAATTGATTATCCAACACTAGAAACTTACCATATGAATTTAGAAAAAACTTATACAATGTATTTAAATTCATATCAAATTCATTACTTCCCTTATTAGGGAAAGATTTATTAATGACCCAGTTATATATTGAATTTAACCATTCTTGTGAAGTTTGGGATTTGGACTTGTTGAGATACTCTATAAATAAGTCTAATAAAGAAAAGACAGAAAAGTTTCTGTCTTTTATAATTTTGTCTAAATGATTTTGAAACTTCTCATTTTCTATATATTCAAGAAGAGTTTCTCTATATTCTAATAAGTAACATTTAGATATTTCATCTTTAAAAAAACCATTGAAGTCATTTTTTATCAATGTTGTAGCCTCCTTCGGATTTCCTCCCCAGTGGCAGTAGTAGCGACTCCTCCTAAAGCAGTTTCTCTCAAAGCCTCAGGCATCATTTTCCCTACTCTATACATAGCATCAACTACTTCATCAAAAGGAACTAAGGATTTTACCCCTGCAAGTGCCAAATCAGCAGAGATAAGTGCATTTACTACACCTGATGCATTTCGAAGAGCGCAAGGATATTCTACTAAGCCTCCGATAGGATCGCATACAAGACCCATTATATTCACTAAGGAGAAAGCTGCGGCAGCGAAAGAAGCCTCAGGGTTTCCACCTGCCATTTCTACAATAGCAGCTGCAGCCATGGCAGCAGCAGTTCCACATTCCGCCTGACATCCGCCTTCTGCTCCAGAGACAGTTGCATTTTTTGCTACAATTTCTCCAATACCTGCAGCTGCAAAAAGTCCCATTAGAAGCTGTTCATCTGTTAAATTCAATTTCTCTTGTGCAGATAATAAGGCACTAGGTACAATACCAGATGCGCCAGCAGTAGGAGCTGCAACTATTCTTCCCATAGACGCATTAATCTCAGAAGTAGATAGAGCTTTAGCCATGGCTGATATTATCAAAGTCCCTGTTAATGTTTTACCTGAGTTCTTATACTCTTCAACCTTTTTTGAGTCTCCACCAGTTAATCCACTTACTGAAATAATTTCTCTATTTAAAGCAGAAGTAGCTGAATTTTTCATAACATCTAGAGTTTCTTTCATTCGTTCTATTAATTCATCATATGAAATATCAGAATTAGCCAACTCTTTTTCAATAACTATTTCTGATATTTTCTTGTTGTTTTCATTACATAGTTTTAGTAGTTCTTCAGCTTTGTTAAACATTTTATCACCTCTTAATAGGATTTATCCCTTTGATGTATAGTATTTCTTCTAGTTTATCCATTTCTTTAATTATATCCTCACTTATTTCAGAATCAGTTTCTACTACCATAGTAGCAATATTACTTTCTCGAATTACTTTCATAGTCGCAATATTAATTTCATTAAAAGAAAGGATAGAGCTTATTCGCGATATAATTCCTTTTTGGTCAATATATTTTATGAGCATAGTAGGGTAATCACCACTAAATTCAACTTTATTACCATTAATATCTGTAATTAGAATACTTCCGCCACCAATAGAAGAACCAGTAATGTAAATATCTTCGCCATCTTCAAACCTGAAAACTATTTTGACGGTATTAGGGTGTTCATATCCTAGATCAGCTTCAATAAACTCAAATTCAATGTTTTTAGACTTAGCTATTTCAAAAGAATTTCTAAGGTCTTCATCTGATGGTTCCATACCAAGTATACCTGCTACTAAGGCCTTGTCAGTACCATGTCCTTCATAAGTTTTGCCAAAAGAGCCATGTAAGTAAAAGATAACTTTATTAAAATTATCAGTAGCAACGATTTGCTTTGCAATTTTTCCTAAACGAGCAGCGCCAGCAGTATGTGAGCTTGAAGGGCCTATCATAATTGGACCAAGTATATCAAAAACACCATATTCATTCATCTTTTTTCTCCTTTCTATATATTAATTTTGAGCCTATTAATTCTATCATTTTATACCCATGTTTTCAATAATCAAGCAAGATTTCTAGCCTCCTAGAGTAATATCTTGCTCATTATACCATTCTAAAGCTTTATAGAAGTGTTCGGGAGAAAATTCAGGCCAATAATCTTCAATTATATAAAAATCGGAGTAGACGGATTGTAAGGGCAAAAATCCACTAAGTCTTCTTCTACCTCCCCATCTAATTATCAAATCCACCCTAGATATATCACGAGATTTTATGGCATCAAATTGATTTAATTTATTCTCTCTACTTAATTCATCTTTTAAATCCCATTCCCAACCATAATTAACTAAAAAATTAACCTTTATTCCACCAGTACCAAATCTTTGTCTTCTAAGGGCAAAGGGGATGAGTTCCTTAGGGAACATTTCAGACTCTGTATTACCTAGTACTAATAAATCAGCATTTTCTTGGGAAAGCAATTTAACAGCATCAATACAAGCCTTTGTAAATGCTAATCTCTGAAACTTAGGCCTCTTAGTATTATCTACAGTAAATCCATAATAAGTTATTTCTTTAATTCCTACTTTCTCACACAGTTTAAACAACTCTAATCCAGGGTTTAGTCCTGCAACATAGCCTTTTTCCTTTGTCATACCATTATCTACAGCCCAACGCCTATTTCCATCAGGAATTACACCTATATGTCTTGGAATTCTCATAAAAATACCTCCTAAATTTTGTTAATTTTAGTATTCCATTATAATAGAGAAAAATGCATAATTAAAAAAATATAGGATTTAGTTCAAGATAGAATTAATTTGACAATACTTGGATTAATAAATATCATATAGTTAAGATATAAAAATGAGGTGGATAATTTGATAACTAAGGTATATGAAGATATATATATGATAGAAGTAGTATTGCCAGAGAATCCTTTAAAAGCTTTAAATTCTTATGTTATAAAAGGCAAAGACAAATCCTTGATAATCGATACTGGATTTAATAGGAAAGAAAGTGTAGACGCTCTTTTTGGGGGTTTGGAGGAACTAGGTATTGATATAAAAGATACTGAATTATTCATTACCCATTTACATTCAGACCATTCTGGCATGGCATCAATATTCATGGAAGCAGGAGTCAACATATATGCAAGTGAAATAGATGGAAGAATGATCAATGAAATGTCTGGGATAGAGTACTGGGAGAACTTTGAAGGATATAAGATATTATTTGACTTAGAGAGAGATGGTGTTACTTTTTCAGAGCATCCAGGATATAAATATTGCCCAAAGGAAATAATAGATTTTACCTATGTAAAGGAAGGTAAGGGTATACAAGTTGGTAACTATTTTTTTGAAGTAGTGGATATCCCTGGCCATACTCCTGGACATATAGGATTGTATGAAAGAGACCACAAGATTTTCTTTGGTGGGGATCATATATTAGATAGAATTACACCTAACATTGCTTTCTGGGGTTTTGAGGAAAATATTTTAGCTACTTATTTTAATAGTTTAGGCAAGATATATGCTTATGACATAGATTATTTATTTTCTGCCCATAGAAATATAATTAAGGATCATAATAGGCGGATTAGTGAATTACTATCCCATCATAAGGAAAGACTTAATGAAATAATTGAGATATTAAAATTAGGAGAATCTACAGTAAGAGATGTAGCGGCAAAAATGAAATGGAGTATAAGAGCCAAGGATTGGGAAGATTTCCCTACTTCACAAAAATGGTTTGCAGCAGGTGAGGCTATGTCCCATCTAGAACATCTATACTGCATTGGGAAACTTGAAAAAGATTTAAGAGAAGGAAAGCTATATTATAAATTGAAATAGCTTTATTTGGGTATGAATAATGAGAAAAGAGAAGGGAGATGATTAAATGCTTAATTTTAATTACAATATTCCAACAAAAGTTTTCTTTGGAGAAGGTAAAATAAATTTTTTAGCAAAACAAATAAAAAAATATGGTTCTAGGGTACTCCTGACTTATGGCGGTGGAAGTATTAAAAAAACTGGAATCTACGACAAAGTAGTTCAAATATTAAAGGAAAATGATATACCTTATTTTGAACTATCTGGAATTGAACCTAATCCAAAGGTTGAATCAGTAGTTGAAGGTGTTAGAATATGTAGAGAAAATAATATTGATTTCATTCTAGCAGTAGGTGGAGGAAGTACAATAGATTGTTCTAAAGCAATATCTGCAGCCTATTATTATGAAGGAGATCCCTGGGATTTAGTTCTTGGTAAATCAAAGATAACTAATACATTGCCTATTGGAACTATATTAACTATTGCAGCCACAGGTTCAGAGATGAATGCAGGTGCTGTTATATCTAATCCGAAAACTAACCAAAAATATGGTTTCGGGCATCCTGGTTTTTTTCCTAAGTTTTCAATACTAGATCCAACTTACACATATTCATTGCCAAAATATCAAACTGCCTCAGGGGTAGCGGATATTATGAGTCATACCTTTGAAGAATATTTCAGTAATGTAAAAGGTGCATATTTGCAAGATAGATTAGCAGAAGGAGTTTTGAAGACTTGCATAAAATATGGTCCTATTGCTATAAACAATCCTGAGAATTACGAGGCCAGAGCAAACATAATGTGGGCATCTTCATTAGGCCTTAATGGACTATTAGGATATGGAAAAGACTCCAACTGGACAGTGCATCCATTGGAGCATGAACTTTCTGCATATTATGATATTACCCATGGAATAGGTTTAGCTATATTAACTCCTCACTGGATGGAACATGTATTAGATGAAAACAATCTATGGAAATTTGTGGAATATGGTGTCAATGTATGGGATATAGACCCTAGTCTTGCTCATATGGACATTGCTAAACTTGCTATTGAAAAAACCAGTGAGTTCTTAAAGTATTTAGGTATTCCAATGACTCTTAGAGAAGTTGGTATTGGAGAAGAAAAATTAGAGACCATGGCAGCAGATGTAATAGAATATATGGAAGGACCAGTAGGAAATTTTAAAGCATTAAATTATGAAGATATTTTAAGTATCTTTAAAAAATCATTGTAGCTAGTATGAGGGCAAGGGCTGGTTCGTAAACCAGCCTACATAATCATTTTATTATTTTTAGCGTAAATTGTACACTATTAATTGCTAATTGCTAATTGCTAAATGGGGGGAGATATATGATATTAACTATTGATTTGAATCCAGCTATTGATAGGAAATATACTTTAGATAGGATTTGTATTGGAAAAGATACAGCCCTTAAATCTTCAGTCTACAGCCCAGGAGGAAATGGGATAGTATCTTCTGCCTTATTAGATACATTTAATGAGGACTCTTTTATTACTGGCTTTCTTGGAGGAATCAATGGAGAGTATTATCACAGGTCTTTAGTAGAAATAGGAATTATGCATGAGTTTGTGCCTATTAAGGATGAGACTAGAGCCAATATTAAGATATTGGATCAAGAGGACAATTTAACTTCATTTTCAGAAGAAGGTCCAAGGGTTAGTAGGGAAGAGATAGTAAAGTTCTATGAGCTATATAGTAGGCTAATGTCAGATGCAAATATTGTTTGCGGAGTAGGAAGCGTACCTATGGGAGTACCAAAGGATATTTATTTTGATTTTGTTTCTTTAGCCAATAAAAACAAGAAGAAGTTTATTTTAAATGTTAAGGGAGATAGTTTAGCCTCTGGCATTGATGCTTCTCCATATATGGTGATTTTAAAGCAAAGAGAACTTGAAGACTTGATGAAATTGAGTCTAAGTTTTGAGAATGAAGTCATTAAAGCTGGTAGATATCTTCTTGATAAAGGAGTACCATATATAGTTATTGACCTTGAGAAGAAAGGGAGTATTGTACTAGGCCAAGATAAAGGTTTCAGAATCGAGGTTCCATATTTAAGCAATGCAATTAATATAACTGATAATAGTGGAATGTCAGCAGGACTTGCCCTAGGTATTTCTAGAAATTATGATATGGAAATGACTTTAAGGCTAGGACAAGCCTTTAGCATAGCTCCGTATTTAAACCATAATATTATGAAGATTGAGATGAGTGATGTAAAAAGGATAATGAGTGAAATAGAGATATTTCCTATAAACTATTGATTAGACAACCAATCATTATTTGATTGGTTGTTTTTATTAATTTGGTAAAGGTTTTAACTTCATTCTATGATATAATTTTATTAGTATTATCGGGAGGGGGATAATTTTGATTAAATTTGTTCATACTGGAGATTTGCATCTGGGGCTAAAATTTAATAATGTTTCTTTTCAAGGGGATAAGGCTTCAGAGAGAAGAAGAGAATTGTGGTCTACCTTTGAAAGAATAGTTGATTACGCTAAAGATGAAAAAGCCGATTTTTTATTAATTGCTGGTGATTTATTTGAGGAATCCTACTTTACAATAGGGGATATAAATAGAATAAGAGATGTATTTAAAAATGCAGAGGATGTTAATATAATTATTTCTGCAGGCAATCATGATTTTATAGGAAAAAATTCATTATATAATAGGGTTCAATGGACTGATAATGTGACTATATTTAATGGAGAGGGAATACAGCAAAAGGAGTTCAAAGAATTAAATACAGTAATATATGGATATAGTTGGGATATGGTTGAAATTCGTGAAAATAATTTACTTAATGGATTGAATAATAAAGTGGATAAAGAAAAAAACAATATATTAGTAATCCATGGCGATGTAAGTAATAATTCGTCCTATCTTCCCCTAAATATTCAAGACTTAAATAGTCTAAATATGGATTATATAGCTTTAGGTCATATCCATAAGCCACAGATTATATCTAATAAAATTGCTTATTGTGGTTGTCCAGAGCCACTAGACTTTGGAGAAACAGGTGAGAGAGGCATTATTAAAGTAAGTATAGATAATAAAAAACTTGAGTTTGAGTTATTTCCTTTTAGTAAGAGGAAGTTTCTTGAAATAGAAGTAGAAATAGATGAAAGTATGGGATATGTGGATATAGTCCAAAAGTTAAAAAATATTAATATAGGAAATAAGAGTATGGATTTTTATAGAATAAATCTAAAGGGTTTTATTCAAAGGAATATTGTAATAGAAGATTTACATAAGGATATAGAGAGTGAATTTTATCATATAGAGCTAGTAGATAAGACTATTTGGGACTATGATTTGCAACTATTGGAAGAAGATAATAGGGATAATATAATAGGACAATTCATATCCTCCATGAAGGAAAAGGGATTGGATAATCCTATGATAAAGGATGCTTTATACTTTGGGCTTGAAGCACTATTAAAGGAGAGAGAATAGCATGATTCTTAAGGAACTAAATTTAATAGGCTTTGGAAAATTTAAGAATAAAGATATTCAATTCAAAGATGGCATAAACCTTATCTATGGAGAGAATGAATCAGGGAAATCAACCTTACATAGCTTTATTGATGGTATGTTCTATGGTTTTCTAAAGCCAAATGCTAAATCCACTATTTATTCTGAGGAACATGATAAGTATAATCCTTGGGATAAAAGCAAGTATGCAGGTATTATTAGATTTGAATACAATGGAAAGACTTATAGAATTGAAAGGACCTTTTCCAAAGGATCGGAAAGTACCATAGTGTTAGATGAAAATACTGGGTCAGATATTACTAAAAATATAGATGTAGGCACTGGAAAGATATTACAACCAGGAATTCACTTTTTTGGCTTTAATTCTAGAATATTTTCTAATACCATTTCTATTAAACAGCTAGCTACTAAGACAGAGGATAAGCTAGCCAATGAAGTCACAGAAAAGCTAGTCAATGTAGCTACTACACTAGATGATAGTATTTCTGTAGATAATGCCATATCTCACTTAAAAGTAAAAATGGGAGAAATAGGTACAGATAAAGCTCCGACAAAGCCTTATGCAAGAAATTTAAAGGATATAGAAGTTTTACAGGAAGAGAAAAGGAAGATACTAGAAGAAAAAAACGGCTATGAAGATTATTTAGAAAAAGAGAGTATATTAAAGGATAATCTTTTATTAGAAGAGGAAAATTTACTTAGATTAAGAGAAGAACTTGCTAAAGCTGAAACCCTAGAAAGGGCAAAAAAGCTTGAAGAAGCAAAAATATTAACAGATGAGATAGGTAATTTAGAGACTAAAGTAGAAAAACTATCTATATATTCAAATATATCTATGGAGCAATATAAAGAATCCATCAAATTAAGTAATTCTATTGATTTTATAGAGAAAGATATAGCTGAACTTAAATCTGAATTATATAATATAGAAGAAGACTTAAAATCTAGAGATCTAGCATTTGGAGAGAATAGGCAAGATAATGAGATAGAAGAAATCAGCAATGATTATAGCAAATATGAGGAACTAGAAGAGGAAAAAAATTCAATATCATATAATAAAGAAGATCACAAACTAGAGTTTTTAAAAAGGGATTACAAGGATTATAAAAGTAAAGTATCAAAGCATAAACTTTTTCAGTTTGCTTTAATCATATTGTCAATTATAGTAGCAGCTATAGGAATAGTATCAAATTACTATATTATATTTGCTATAATTGTTGGATTTATGCCTATGTTTGGATATTCTGCTTATAGGGCAAATGCAATTAAATCCAGTATTGAGGATATAAATACACAAATAAATAATATCCAGACTAAAGAAACAGAAAGGTTAAACAAGATTAATAGTATTGAAAAACTTCAAGATTCTCTATTGAATAAAAACAAGGTTCAAAGCAAAATGGAGTTTAAAAGATTATTAGAGAGTATTAAATTCGATGCTATTAGAAGAAAAAATAATAAGGAGTTATATAATTCATTAATCCTTAAGAAAAATTCTTTAAGTGAAAAGATTACTAGTGACGAATTTAATAAAGAAGAGAATTTAAAATTGTTAGACCACATATTTGAAGAAAATAAAGTACAGGATATAAATGAATTTAGCTATGCTTTAGATAAAAGAGCTTTAAGAGAAAAATATATTGGAGAATTAGAAAGTAAAGAAGAAATTCTTAGATCTGTCTTGGGAGGAGTCTCAATAAAAGGACTAATGGCTGAAATAGGTGAATTTAATTTTGATAGAATAAATATATCTGAAATTATGGACAAAAACCAAGCAAAGTATAAAATTGAGAGAGCAAATGAAAATATTACAGATTTGAAAATTTCACTAAAGGGAGTAGAAGAGAACCTTAATATCCTAAGTAAAAACATAGAGAGATTAGCAGCAATTGAGGAAGAGCTAGATAGAAAAGCTGCTTATAAAGAAGAGTTAGAGAATAAATATAATGCTCTTGATATTGCTGCCCAGACTATAGAAGAATTATCTAAGGATATCCATAGTCAGTTTGCTCCAGATATAAATAGAAAGGTTAGCAATATTATTCACCAGATTACTAATGGGAAATATACAAATGTTAAGATTAGTGAGTCATTAGGTATTAGTGTGGAAAATCCTATTACAAAAGAAATAATCCCACTAAATTCTTTAAGTGGTGGGACCATAGACCAACTATACTTTTCCCTAAGATTTGGTATAATAAATTCAATGGTGGAAAATAATTTTCCCTTGATTTTGGACGATTGTTTTATTCAATATGATGATATAAGGCTAAGAAATATAATGAAATTTTTAGATACCATTGGAAATGAAAGGCAGGTTATTTTATTTTCCTGCCATAATCGTGAGAGAAAACTATTAGATGATTTAGCTATGGATTTCAATTATATAGACTTAACTTAAAGTAGTACATTAACTAAAAATATGTTGAAAACACTAGATTTTATCTTAATGTTCATCAACAAGATTAACTGAGGTGATGTTTTGATATTCGCTATTGGAGATTTGCATTTTGATAATACTGGAGAAAAACCAATGGATATCTTTGGTGATAAATGGTTAGCTCATGAGGATAATATAATTAATAACTGGAAGTCTATTGTAGGCCATGATGATTTAGTCCTAATAGCAGGAGATATTTCTTGGGCATTGAAGCTAGAAGATGCCTATGAGGATTTACTAAAAATAGAAAAGTTACCAGGAAAAAAGATAATGATTAAGGGAAATCATGATTATTGGTGGAATAGCTTAAAAAAAATAAATGATCTTGGATTTAAAACTATAGATTTTATTCAAAATAATTGTTTTATATATGATGATATAGCAATAGTAGGCACTAGAGGATGGTCGTCAATTGATTTTGATGACTCAAATGCTCAGGATCATAAGATATTTATCAGAGAAATCAATAGGCTAAAACTATCTTTAGAATGTATCAAGGATAAAGTCAACAAAAAAATAGTAATGTTACATTACCCACCATTTAATATTGATTTTACTCCAAATGAATTTGTAAATATAATGAAAGAATATAATGTTGATATTTGCTTATATGGACATTTACACTCTGAAGGACATAAATACGCAGTTGAAGGATTGATTGAAGGAATTGAATTCCACTGTATATCAAGTGATTTTATTGATTTTATTCCAAAAAAAATATTATAGGGAGTGAAGAGATGAAGGTATTAGTAAAGAGAAATTATGAAGAAGTAAGTAAAGTTGCAGGAGAAATATTTATTGAAGCTATAAAAAACAAGCCTAATATAGTGCTAGGATTAGCCACAGGAAGTACACCTATGGGATTGTATAAGGAAATAATTAGGGCTCACCAGGAAGGACTTGATTTTTCTAAAGTTAAGACCTTTAATTTAGATGAATATGTGGGATTATCTCAAGATCACCCTAGTAGCTATGGATATTTCATGAATGATGAACTTTTTAAATATATTAATATAGTTAAAAGTAACACTCATGTACCAGATGGGAAGGCTGAAAACCTAGAGGATTATTGTAGAAAATATGATGAAATGATAATAGATGCTGGTGGAATAGATATTCAAGTATTGGGAATAGGCGAGAATGGTCATATTGCTTTTAATGAGCCAGCAGAGGCTTTGTCCCCAGGTACTAATATTGCAAGATTAACGGAAAATACCATAGAAGTAAACTCTAGGTTTTTTGATTCCATGGATGAAGTGCCTAAGACTGCCATTACAATGGGCATGGGCAGTATATTAAAAGCAAAGAAGATTGTGCTTTTAGCAAGTGGAAAGAGAAAGGCTCCAGTAATAAAAAGATTACTTAATGAAAATAAGGTAACTACTCAGCTGCCAGTATCATTTTTACACCTTCATCCAGATGTGACTATTATAGTTGATGAAGAAGCTTATAATGGTTAGTGGAGGAGATGAATATGAGAGAGCTTGAAGTAAAGATTTTGAATGTAGATTTAGAGGAGATGGAATCAAAATTAATAGCTTTAGATGCTACATTAATTAGCAGAGAAAGGCAAGTAAATACATTAATTGATTCTGAAGATGGTTTTATAGAGAATAATTTAGATAGTTATTTGAGAATCAGAGAGACTAAATCCTACTTAAACAATGACATTAAGTATACATTAACTATGAAGAAGAATATCAATAGAGAAGGTTTAAGAGAAAATATTGAAAGCAATGTAGATATCTCAGATAAGGATACTATGTTATCTATTCTAGAAGATTTAGGATATGTTGTAGTACAAGAAGGATTTAAAGAAAGAACTTCTTACACTTTAGGAAATGTAAGATTTGATTTAGATAGATGGGATGAAAACACATATCCTTACCCTTATATGGAGATTGAGGTTAATGATGAAGATGAACTTAAAGAAATGATTAAGCTACTAGATATTCCTAAAGAAAATATTTCTACTAAATCCATTGTAGAACTTAGAAGAGAAGCAAAGCTTATGTAACCAAAACCTCCCCATTAGAATAAGATATATTAATCTAATGCAAGGAGGTTTTTACATGTTAAATAATTTATTTGGTGGCGACGACAATAATATGATATTGATCATTATCTTAATCTTTTTATTGTTAAGCGGAGGGGATATTTTCGGAGGCAAATGCAAAGACAGAGACAGAGACAGATGTGATGACGGAATATTTGGAGGAGACAACATAATCTTGATAATTGTACTATTATTCTTAATAGGCGATATTTTCTAAAAAAACAGCAGAAATTCTGCTGTTTTCTTTATGACCTAACACAACGAAGGATACTGAGTTGATGTAGGTCAAACGCAATGAGCACCAAATCTATACGACCGATAGGGAGTAAATAGATTTGTGTTGCGAAACTGAGGGAAATTTTGAAAGAATATTTCAAGTTGTGAAATAATAATGTATAATGTATATATATCCAATTAAAGGAGGGGTTTAGTTGCTAGATAAAAAAGTAATAGAAAATGTACTTTGTGCTGCCTTATCAAAAGGTGGTGACTTTGCAGAGGTTTTTGTGGAGGATAAATACAACTCCAACATAAAACTAGTGGGAGGACAAATAGAAAATATCGTTTCAGGTAGGGACTACGGTGTAGGAATTAGGATATTCGATAAATACAATTGTATTTATGCTTTTACCAATGATTCCACAGAGGACAATCTAGTAAAAGTTGCAAAGGAAGCAGCATCGGCGTTACAAGGAACAACTATTGATTTAAGATTAAGCTTTATGAAGGCTAATTCAACTAATTATAATCCAATTAAAATAATGCCTTCTAGTGTGGAGAAAAAAGCAAAGATAGATTTAATGAGAAAAGGCTATGAAGTAGCTAAAAATTATGATTCTAGTATATCTCAAGTAACAGTAAACTATCTTGATGGAGAACAAAATGTACTTATAGCTAATTCAGATGGATTATTTGCAGAAGATAAAAGAGTTAGAACTAGATATTCTGTTTCATCAGTTGCATCTAAGGATGGAGAAATGCAAGAAGGTTTTTATGGACCAGGTGCATCCATGGGGTTTGAATTCTTTGACAAGATCAATGTAGAAGAAGTAGCTACAGAAGCTTCTAGAATTGCTAAGACTATGGTTCATGCTGAATACTGTCCATCGGGGGTTATGCCTGTTATCATGGATAATGAATTCGGAGGAGTATTATTCCATGAAGCTTGTGGACACGCTTTAGAAGCAACATCAGTGGCTAAGGGAGGGTCTGCTCTATGTAATAAATTAGGAGAGACCATAGCATCCACTTTAGTTACAGCTATAGATGATGGAACTATGCCAAATGAATGGGGTACTACAAATATAGATGATGAAGGTACTCCAACACAAAAAAATGTACTGATAGAAAATGGAGTTTTAAAATCATATATGATAGATAAATTAAATGGTAGAAGAATGGGAATGGACTCTACAGGCTCAGCTAGAAGACAATCCTATAAATTTGCTCCTACTTCTAGAATGAATAATACCTATATTGCTGCTGGAAATTCAAATCTAGAAGAAATAATTGCAAATACTGAAAAAGGTCTATATGCTAAAAAATTAGGTGGTGGGTCTGTAAATACTTCAACCTGTGATTTTAACTTTGCAGTTATGGAAGGCTATTTAATAGAGAATGGAAAGATACTAAAACCAGTTAGAGGCGCTACACTTATTGGGAACGGAGTAAAGGTATTACAATATATTGATATGGTTGGAGATGATTTGTCACTGGGTCAAGGTATGTGTGGATCATTAAGTGGGTCTATTCCTGCAGGATTAGGTCAACCTCCTATAAGAGTAAAATCATTAACCGTTGGTGGAAGAAAGGGGGATGAATAATTTGGATTACAAATTGCTAGCTAACAAGATATTTGAAAAAGGCAAGGAAAAACTAGAAGAACTTGAAGTATATATACAAAGCTCTAAGGATATTGAAATTGGAATCTTTGGTGGAGAAATAGATAATTATGCCATTTCTGAATCAGGAGGTCTATCTCTAAGGGGTATAGTTAATGATAAAATGGGATACTCCTATACAGAAAAAATAGATGAATCTTCTATAGATATGCTAGTAGATGAGGCTTTGGAAAATGGTAAATATATAGATTCTGCTGATAAGGAATCTATATTCTCAGGCTCAGATAAATACGAAAAAACCAACACTTATTCTGATTCCTTGGAGAAAACACCTATGGAAGATAAAATCAATTTCTTGAAAAATCTAGAAAAAGAAGCATTAAGCTTAGATAGCAGAGTATCAAATGTACAAATGTGTATTTATCAAGAAATGTCTGCTGAAAAGTATTTGATAAATACTAAAGGCTTAGATTTAGCTGATAAGATGAGTGGAGCTTTTGCTTTTGTTTATGTCATAGTAAAGGATGGAGAAGAAGTAAAAAATGGAACTAGTTTTAGAGGATTCAATGATTTCTCCAAATTTGATTATAAGGAAATGGCCAAGGAAGCTGTAGATGAAGCTATTTCAATGCTTGGTGCTTCATCCATAAAATCCAGTGATTATCCTGTGATTATTAGAAATACTACATTTGCAGATATTATATCTGCCTTTTCACCAGTATTTTCAGCAGATAATGTACAAAAAGGCTTGTCATTATTAAAAGATAAAATTGGCAGCCAGGTGGCAAATGAATTGTTGACTATGGTAGATAATCCTTTCTTAGAAGGGGGATTTGGAACTAGATCCTTTGATGATGAAGGTACAGCTACTAGAGTAAATAAAATCATAGATAAAGGGGTTCTAAAGACTCATTTACACAATTGGAAAACAGCTGAAAAGGATAAAATTGAATCCACAGGAAATGGAACAAGATCCTCATATAAAGGCTCATTATCTATTTCACCTTCTAATCTTTATATTGAAAAAGGAAATAATACTTATGATGAGTTAGTAGGGAGTATAGATAAAGGCCTGATAATAATAGATGTAGCAGGATTACATTCAGGTCTAAATACAGTATCAGGTGATTTTTCATTGTCTGCCTATGGATATGAAATAGAAAATGGTAAAATAAAGAGACCGGTAGATTTAATAACAATAGCTGGTAATCTATATGAAGTACTCAATAATATAGAAGCTATAGGAGATGATTTAAAATTTGGTTGGCCAGGTGCTGGATATATAGGCTCACCATCAATAAAGATAAAGTCACTTTCAGTGGCAGGAGAATAGAACTAGAGAAAGGATAGATTAATCTATCCTTTCTCTAGTTCTATCATTAACTAAGAATTTAATTGAATAAATTCCTGCAAGGCCAACTAATCCATATACTATTCTACTTAGTGCAGAAGCAGATCCTCCGAATAAGGTTGCTACTAAATCAAGTTGAAATAATGCAATTAGTCCCCAGTTTACAGCACCAACAATTACAAGTATTAAAGCTAGTTTATCCATTGTATTCCTCCTTATATTTTGTATAATTAATATCTCCAATTAAATTAATCTTATTCAAATATAATATTAAAAGTTTCAGCCATAAATCCTCTATATTAAGGGATTTTTCTTTTATTAAAGAGATAAATATAGTATAATATTGTTATTATAATTATGAGGTGTGAAATGCTTTATATAATGGTTGTTTTTTCAGTTTTAGCTGCTATTGACAAAATACTAAATAATAGATTTGGTTATGGTGAAAAATTTGATGAGGGATTTAAAGGCTTGGGGGGACTCGCTTTAACTATTATAGGAATATACAGTATATCTCCTATTATTGCAAAGGGTTTGACACCTATACTGTATCCTCTTGCAAATCTAGTGGGCACTGACCCATCTGTATTTATAGGCAGTATATTAGCTCCAGATTTAGGTGGCTATCCGACAAGTGTTGGAATAGCTAGCACAAGGGCTATTGGGAATTTTAATGGCGTCATATTGTCATCTATGCTCGGAACTACAATATCATTTACTATACCAGTTGCAGTTGGCTTAATATCCAAGGATGATTTTAATTATTTTGCAAAGGGTGTTTTAGCAGGTATAATGACAATACCTATAGGAATGGCTGTGGGTGGAATTATGATGGGTATAAATTTCATAGGGATAATTACTAGCTTAGTGCCAGTGGTAGTATTTTCCATATTAGTAATTTTTGGTTTGCTTAAGGCACCAGATAGTATGATTAAAGTATTTAATGTATTAGGTAAGATTGTTATTACTGTTAGTACTTTAGGATTAATCATGAGTATTATTAATTTTATGTCAGGAGTAGAAGTATTTAAGGATATGATTCCCTTAGAAGAAGGAGCTATACTAATAGTTAAGATAGGTATTATATTATCAGGAGCTTATCCAATGTTCTATTTTTTATCAAGAAAGTTACACAGGTTTTTATCTAAAATAGGTAATAAATTTGAATTAGATCAATATTCTATACTTGGGATATTTTCTTCTTTAGCAAATTGTATACCTATGTTAGGAATTTATGATAAGATGAATGAAAAAGGGAAGGTACTAAATGCTGCTTTTTCAGTATCTGGTGCATTTGTTTTTGGTGGACAGCTAGGATATATATCTTCAGTATCACCAAATGCAGTTAATCCATTTATAGTTAGTAAACTTGTTGCAGGAATTTCTGCTATTATTGTAGCAATATTATTAGTTAAATTTGAAAAACCTAAGGAGGTATAGTTATCATGATAAATGAAAGAGTAAAGAGCTTAAGAAATTTGATGAAGGATAGAGGTATAGATGCATATATAGTGAATACTTCAGATCCTCACCAGTCTGAATATGTGGCAGATCATTACAAAGGAAGAGTATGGATATCAGGATTTACAGGTTCAGCTGGTACTGTTGTAATTACTCAAGATGAAGCAATTCTATGGACAGATGGTAGATATTTTATCCAAGCAGAAAAGGAATTAAAAGATAGTGAATACAAATTATTTAAAATTGCAATTCCAGGATTTCCAACCTATACTGAATGGTTGAAGTCTAAGTTAAGTGATGGAGATAATATCGGATTTGATGGTAAGGTATTTGCTCAATCCTCAGTAGAAAATCTAGAAAAAGAATTAAAGGGAAAAAAAATTGGCTTTATAGATGAGTTTGATTTAGTTGGAGAGATATGGAAGGAAAGACCAAGCTTATCCACAGAAGAAGCTTTTTCCCATGATTTAAAATATACTGGCAAGTCTACTAGAGAGAAGTTAGATGAAGTAAGAGAAGAAATGAAGAAGTATGATGCAAATTACTTTATCCTCGGTAGCTTAGACGATATTGCTTGGCTATACAATATAAGGGGCTATGATGTAGCAAACAATCCTGTTGTCATATCCTATGCTTTAATTTCAATGGATAAGGCATATTTGTTTACAGAGAAAATAAAGATAAATAAAGAAGTAGAAGTTTTCCTAAAGGAAAATGGAGTAGAAGTAGCAGAGTATGAAGCAATAGTAAATCATATAAAAGCTATAGATAAGAATTCCACAATATATGTAGATAAAGAAAGAACCAATAGATGGATATATAAAGCAATTCCAGTAGAATGTAAAATAATTAGTGGCATAAATATAACTACAAAACTAAAAGCTATAAAAAATCCAGTTGAAATTAAAAATCAAAGAAACGCATACATCAAAGATGGAGTTGCATTAGTGAAATTCCTTCATTGGTTAGATAAATCTGTTGGGAGTACTAATTTGACAGAAATGTCAGCACAAGAAAGACTTTTAGAGTTTAGAAAAGAACAAGATGGATTTATTGAGCCAAGCTTTGGAACTATTTCTGCATATAAGGGAAATGCAGCTATGATGCATTATTCAGCTAGTGAATCTTCTAATGCTGAAATTAAGAAAGAGGGTCTATATTTAGTGGACTCAGGTGGACAATATTTTGATGGTACTACTGATATTACTAGAACAGTAGCTATGGGTCCTATAACTGACGAAGAAAAGAAAGACTTTACTCTAACTTTGAAGGGGCATATTAATTTAGGTAATGCAAGATTCCTTTATGGTGCTACAGGTCACAGTCTTGATGTATTAGCCAGATATCCATTATGGCAAGAAGGAATTGACTATAAATGTGGTACTGGACACGGTATAGGATTTTTATTGAATGTACACGAAGGACCACATAGGATTGCTACTGTAGTAAATTCTGTAGTATTGGAAAAAGGTATGGTAGTAAGTATAGAACCAGGGGTATATAAAGCAGGTAGCCATGGAATTAGAATTGAAAATATAGTGGTAGTAGAAGAAGATATAGAAACTGACTCTGGTCAATTTATGAAATTTGAGACCTTGTCCTTTGTGCCAATAGACTTAGAGGCTATTGATGTGGCTTTATTATCAGAGAAAGAAAGACAATGGTTGAATGATTATCATGAAGAAGTATACACTAAACTTTCACCATATTTGAATGAAGAAGAAAAATCATGGTTAAAAGAAGAGACAAGAAAGATTTAGGATAGTTAGGAGTGATTAATTGAACCCAACAAAAGTAGTAGATGGAATATTTAAACTATCAGTAAATGTAGAAGACATACTGTTTGAGGGATTATGGGAAATGCCAAATGGAGTTGCAATAAACTCCTATATTATAAAAGGTGAAAAAACTGCCATAGTAGATGGAGTATGCGGATGGGATGGAGTGCCTGAATCTATGTTTGCTCTCTTAGACAAGCTGGATATAGATCCTAATTCAATCGAGTATCTCATAATTAATCATATGGAACCTGATCATTCAGGATGGATTGAAGATTTCAAAAAAATTAATTCAAATTTTAAAGTCGTATGTAGTCAAAAATCTGCTGATCTATTAGAAGCTTTCTATGGGCATACAGAAAATGTAAGAGTTGTAAAGGATAACGATACCTTGGATTTAGGCAATGGTCATGTCCTAGAATTTCTAGAGATACCTAATGTACATTGGCCAGATACAATAGTGACTTTTGATACTTTGACAGGGACTTTATTTTCCTGTGATGCTTTCGGTTCCTTTGGAAAAGCTACAGAATTAAATTATGATGATATGTTAAGTGATGAAGAAATAGACTTTTATGAAAATGAAGCAGTAAGATACTACGCAAACATTGTAGCAGCATTTTCTAATCCTGTAAAAAAGGCTATAGAAAAATGTACTAGCTTGCCTGTTGAAATCGTAGCTCCAGGCCATGGAATTGTCTGGAGAAAGAATCCAAGTAAGATCATAGAAGACTATTCAAGATATGCTTCATATCAAAATGGTCCTGCAAAAGAAGAAATAACACTTATCTGGGGATCTATGTATGGTATGACAGAAAAGGCAGTAAATCATGCAATTAATGTGCTGGAAGGAGAAAACATTAAGGTTCATGTTCACAATGTTCCAGAGACTTCATGGGGAACAATATTAGCATCAGCTTGGACATCAACAGGAATAATACTGGCTATGCCAACCTATGAATACAAAATGTTTCCACCAATGGCAGCTGTATTAGAAGAATTAGGAAACAAAAAGGTCTATGGAAGAAAGGCCTTTAGACTTGGATCCTACGGATGGTCTGGTGGAGCACAAAAGCATTTAGATAAAATAGTAACTGAGTGTAAGATGAATTGGGATTTTCTTGAACCAGTGGAGTTTAAGGGAAATCCAAAGGAAGAGGATTTTAAGTTAATAGGAGAAAGAATTAAGGAACTGGTAGTTAAAGTAAGAGAAGCAGTAGTAGAAGATTTGTCATCCAAAGCCTAGTGAAAGATCTTCTTGATGAAAAAATGCGATGCTAAGATTGAGTATCGCATTTTTTGCAACTAAAATTAGTTAAATTTGTTATAATATAATTGTAGTGATTATAAAATAAATAGATAATAGAAGGAATTGTCAATTGTACATTGTCAATATTCTAGCAAGCTTAAAGGGTGATTAAATGTTTAATATAGAAGAAGAGTTAAAAAAGCTTCCTGATAAACCAGGAGTTTATATAATGAAGGATAAAAATGATGAGATAATTTATGTAGGTAAAGCCATATCATTAAAAAAGAGGGTAAGGCAATATTTTCAATCTGGAAAAAACACTCATCCCAAAGTCAATGCTATGGTTAAAAACATAGTGGAATTTGAATATATAATAGTAGACAATGAAATAGAGGCTTTAATACTTGAAGCTAATTTAATTAAGAAACATAAACCTAAATACAATATTTTATTGAGGGATGATAAGCAATATCCTTATATAAAAGTGACTACAAATGAGAAATATCCTAGAGTTATGAAGACTAGACAGATAATGAAAGATGGAGCTAGATATTTCGGACCCTATCCAAGTGTATATGCAGTAAATGATGCCATAGAGATTATTAGAAATCTATATCCCCTAAGGACATGCAATCGTAATCTAGAAAAGGATATTGGTAAAACGAGACCATGTCTAAACTTTTATATAGGTAGATGTTTAGGTCCTTGCCAAGGTAATGTAGATGAATCAAAGTATATGGAGATGATTGATGAGATACTTTTATTTTTAAATGGCAAAGAGGATAAATTAGCAGATATAATAGAGAGCAAGATGAAAGAAGCCTCTAAAAATCTTGACTTTGAATTAGCAGCTAAATACAGAGATCAGATTAATTCCTTAAATGTACTTCATGAAAAACAAAAGATAGTATCTACTACTAATTTAGTTGATCAAGATGTAATAGGGATGGCTAGAGGTATAGAGGAAGTATGTATTCAAATTTTCTTTATTAGGGGAGGAAAGATATTAGGAAGAGAACATTTCATAATGGAAGATACCTTTGAAGAAGATAAAAAAGAAATACTATCTTCATTTGTTAAGCAGTTTTATATAGGTGCTTCTTATGTACCAAAGGAAATAATAGTAGAAGAAGAAATAGAGGATTTAGAGACGGTATCTAAGTGGCTTGGAGAAAAGAAAGGTTCTAAAGTAAGCATATTGATTCCAAAGCGAGGAGATAAGATTGATTTAATAGATATGGTGAAGAAAAATGCTATAGACATGTTAAATCAGTATGGTGATAGATTCTTAAAAAAAGCTAGAGAAAATAAAAAGGTTCTAGAAGAATTACAGACAGCTATTGGTCTTGATAAGGAGTTGAGCAGAATAGAAGCCTTTGATATCTCCAATATCAGTGGTGTAGAATCTGTAGGCTCAATGGTAGTATTTGAAAAAGGCGAAGCCAAAAAATCCGACTACAGAAGATTCAAGATAAGAACCATCAGTACACCCGATGATTATGGTAGTATGGAGGAAATATTGTCTAGGAGATTTATTAGGGGACTTGAAGAAAGAGAGCTTATGAGAGATAATAAAATAGAGGTAAAGGGCTTTTCAAACTTTCCAGATTTGATAATGATGGATGGTGGCAAGGGTCAAGTAAATGTAGCACTTAGAGTACTTAGAGAACTAAAAATTGATATTCCAGTATGTGGTCTGGTGAAGGATGATTTTCACAAAACAAGGGGAATTATATATAATAATAAAGAAATTAATCTTGATGAAGATTCTTTAGCATTTAGGTTAATATATAGAATCCAAGAGGAGGCTCATCGTTTTGCAATATCTTACCATAGATCCCTTAGATCTAAGAAAATGTTTAAATCTGAATTAGATGATATAAGGGGAATAGGGGAGAAACGAAAGGTTGAACTCTTGAGACATTTTCAAAGCATCGAAAAGATAAAAAAAGCATCAGTGGAAGATTTAGTAGAAGTAAAGGGTATGAATAGATTAGTTGCAGAGGAATTGTATAATCATTTTAATAAAAACAAGGGGGCTAAGTAATGAAAAAATTATATTTATCAGATACGGACAAAAAGATTACTGGAGTTTGTGGTGGAATTGCAGAGTATTTTGAAATGGATTCCACCTTAGTAAGATTAGGTTGGGTAGTATTAACTTTCCTTCCACCATTTCCAGGAATATTAGGTTATATCATTGCTTCTATAATAATTCCAAAAAGGAGTTTCTAGATTTTATTATGCTATTAATTGATTGACTTTCATTCCGATTTTACTTATACTTAAAATGTAGTACTATACAATAATTAACAATAGCTCTAATAAGTAGAATGTTAATTTTTCTACAAACTTTATTGATTTATTATAAAAGGAGGCTTACAAATGGCAAAAGTAATGAAGACCATGGATGGAAATACCGCAGCTTCTCATGTGGCTTATGCATTTACAGATGTAGCTGCAATCTATCCAATTACACCATCCTCAACCATGGCAGAATTAGTAGACGAATGGTCTGCTAACGACAGAAAAAACATATTCGGGCAGGAAGTATTAGTTACAGAAATGCAATCTGAAGCAGGAGCAGCAGGTGCAGTTCATGGATCACTTTCAGCAGGTGCGTTAACTACTACTTTTACAGCTTCACAAGGTTTATTACTTATGATTCCAAACATGTACAAAATGGCAGGTGAGCTATTACCAGCAGTATTTCATGTAACTGCAAGAGCTATAGCTGGTCATGCCCTTAGTATATTTGGAGATCACCAAGATGTTATGGCAGCAAGACAAACAGGATTTGCTATGCTTGCTTCAGGTTCTGTTCAAGAAACAATGGATTTAGCAGGAGTTGCACATCTTTCAGCTATAAAAGGAAGAGTTCCTTTTATGCATTTCTTTGATGGATTTAGGACTTCACATGAAATCCAAAAAATTGAAGTCATGGACTATGACGATTTAGCAAAGCTTGTTGATTATGATGCATTAAATGAATTTAGAAATAGAGCATTAAACCCAAACAATCCATATACAAAAGGTACTGCTCAAAATCCAGATATTTATTTCCAAGCTGCAGAAGCTGCTAACCCATTCTATGAAAAAATAGTAGATGTTGTAGTAGATTATATGGGAGAAATAAATAAAATTACTGGAAGAGAATATAAACCTTTCAACTATTATGGACATCCAGAAGCTGAAAGAGTTATAGTTGCAATGGGTTCAGTTACTGAAACTATAGAAGAAACTATAGATTACTTAATGGCAAAGGGTGAAAAAGTAGGAGTTATTAAAGTTCACCTATACAGACCTTTTGCACCAAAATATTTCTTTGATGTATTACCTAAGACTGTAAAGAAAATATCAGTATTAGATAGAACTAAGGAAAAAGGCGCAGTTGCAGAGCCTTTACACCTTGATGTAAAGAATATATTCTATGATTCAGATATAAGACCAGTTATTGTTGGTGGTAGATACGGATTAGGTTCAAAAGATACTACTCCATCACAAATATTAGCTGTATTCGAAAACTTAAAAGCAGATAAGCCAAGAGATAGATTTACACTTGGTATAATTGATGATGTAACTAATTTATCATTAGAAATTAAAGAAGAAATCAAAACTGAGCCAGAAGGAACAATAAAATGTAAATTCTGGGGATTTGGTTCTGATGGAACAGTTGGAGCTAACAAATCTGCTATAAAAATCATTGGTGATGACACAGATATGTATGCCCAAGGATATTTCTCCTATGATAGTAAAAAATCAGGCGGAGTTACTATATCTCACTTAAGATTTGGACATAAGCCAATAAAATCAACTTATTTAATTTCCGATGCAGATTTTACATCATGTTCAAAACAATCCTATGTATATCAATATGATCTATTAAAGGGATTAAAAGATGGAGGAACTTTCCTTCTAAACTGTACTTGGAATGAAGAAGAGTTAGATAAACATCTACCTGCATTAATGAAAAAATACATTGCTGACCACAAAATTAACTTCTACACAATAGACGCTACTAAGATGGCTGTAGAAATTGGTTTAGGTGGAAGAATCAATATGATAATGCAATCAGCATTCTTCAAATTATCAGAAGTATTACCTCTAGAAGAAGCTATTGATCACCTAAAGAAATCCATAGTAGCTGAATATGGTATTAAGGGTGAAGAGATTGTTGAAATGAACTACGAAGCAGTAGATAAAGGTATTGAGTCCTTAGTGAAGATAGAAGTTCCAGAGTCATGGAAAAATGTAGAAGAAATGAAGGAAAAAGAAAAAGAACTACCAGAGTTCATTCAAAATGTATTAATACCAATGAATAGACAAGAAGGAGATGACCTACCTGTAAGTACTTTCGTAGGTAGAGAAGATGGATCCTTCCCACATGGTACTGCTGCATATGAAAAGCGTGGTATAGCAGTAGATGTACCTAAGTGGATTAGTGAAAACTGTATTCAATGTAATCAATGTTCATTAGTTTGTCCACATGCAGTTATCAGACCATTCTTATTAAATGAAGAAGAAAAAGCTAATGCGCCTGACACATTCAATACATTAAAAGCTACAGGAAAAGGATTAGAAAACTTAGAGTTTAAGATCCAAATTAGCCCATTAGATTGTACAGGATGTGGAAACTGTGCTGATGTATGTCCAGCTAAGCAAAAAGCTTTAGTTATGACACCATTTGAAGAAGAACTTGAAGTTCAAGCTAAGAACTGGGAATATGCTATGACAGTTAAAGCTAAAACAGATGTAATGGACGAATATAGCATTAAAGGATCACAATTCCAAGAGCCATTACTACAATTCTCAGGAGCATGTGCAGGTTGTGGTGAAACAGCATATCCTAAGCTAATCACTCAATTATTTGGTGATAGAATGATGATTGCCAATGCTACAGGTTGTTCATCAATCTGGGGAGCATCTGCACCATCTACACCATATTGCACAAACCAAGCAGGCAAAGGACCATCATGGGCAAATTCATTATTTGAAGATAATGCTGAATATGGCTATGGAATGGCAGTAGCAGTTATGCAAATGAGAGATAAACTAAAAGTATTAATGGAAGAATTTATCGCTTTAAATATAGATGAAGAATTAAACGGATACTTCAATGAATGGGTAGCAGGCATGAAAGATGCAAAAGCTTCAAAGGCTGCTACTGGTATGATTTTACCAAAATTAAATAAAGAAGTAGCAAATGCAAGAGGTAAAGAAATCCTTGCTGAAATCTCTGAATTAAAGGATTATCTAATTAAGAGATCAATGTGGATATTTGGTGGAGACGGTTGGGCTTATGATATTGGATTTGGTGGTTTAGACCATGTTCTAGCATCAGGAGCAGATATCAATATATTAGTAATGGATACAGAAGTTTATTCCAATACTGGTGGTCAATCATCAAAAGCAACACCAACAGCAGCAGTTGCTAAATTTGCAGCTTCTGGTAAGAAAGTAACTAAGAAAAACCTAGGTCTAATGATGACATCCTATGGATATGTTTATGTAGCTCAAGTAGCTATGGGATCAAATATGAACCAAGTTATAAAAGCATTAAAAGAAGCAGAATCCTATGATGGACCATCCTTAGTTATAGCTTATGCACCATGTATCAACCATGGTATCAGAACTGGTATGGGTACTACTATTGCTCAAGAAAAGAAAGCAGTAGACACAGGATACTGGCACCTATACAGATTTGACCCAAGACTAAAAGATGAAGGAAAGAATCCATTTGTACTTGACTCCAAAGAGCCAACACAACCATTCATGGACTTCATCAACTCTGAGGTAAGATATACTTCACTAAGACAAACATTCCCAGAGTTAGCAGATGAATTATTTGCATCAGCAGAAGCAGATGCAAAAGCAAGATACGAACAATATAAGAGATTAGCTGAATAGGATAAAACAAAAAGGTTATTGCGAAAAAGCAATAACCTTTTTACATATAATTAGCTAAGATTAAAATTAAGTTTGACGATAATTGTCGAGAATTGTGAGAAATGAAAGATTGACTTGATTTGTGCTGATAGAATAGAATGGGTATAAATGGTAAAATTACAAACTACTAAATACAGGGGGAGATTCAATGAAGTTCAGATTTAGAAGAAAGAAGTATAAACCAATTTATTTAGTTGTTATTTTATTAGTATTTAGCTTGATAGTTTATATAAAAAGTACAAATGGAAATACTAGAGTTAAGCCACTTACTATGGAGCAGAAACTAGAGGATTTTGAGTATTTGTATGATTTTATTTCTGAAAACTATCCATTCTTGAAGGTTAATGAGAGGGTTAATGGAATTGATTGGTTAGGAGAAAAAGAAGTATTTAAAAATGCAATTAAAAATACAAATGCAGACTATGAGTTTGAATATGAAATTAGTAATATTATAAGACAATTAAATAATGATCATACACATATACTAACAAAAGATATGTTTGGATATTTTTATACTGCTTATGCAGATTTAGAATACGAAGATCATTATAAACCTTGGGCAGATGTTCTTAAGGATGAAGATGTTTTGAACCGATATGCTTTCGATGAAAAGAAGTTAGAAGAATATGAAGCGAAACAAACTTTCTATGCTGATTTATCTTATTGTAAAACAGATATTATAGTCCCTGATGAAGTAGCATATTTGAAAATTAGTCAAATGAATACAGAAAGCATAGAAAATGATGGTCTAATAATAAGGGAATTTTTTGGAGAAATAAAAGATTATGAGAAGCTTATAATAGACATAAGAGGGAACCAAGGTGGAAATGATCTTTATTGGATAAAAAATGTAATAGAACCTCTAGCCAATAAAGAATTATCAGTCAAAAACTATTTGTTTTTAAGATATGAATATGCAAAGTATTTCTATGAACATAGAGGAATTGCTTTTTCTCCAATTACAGAATTAGATAAGAATATTTTTGATAGTTTTCCTGAAGAAATAAAGATAGATTTTAATTATTATTCATTATCACCGAAAACAATTAAACCAGTAGACCCTGTGGGATTCAGCGGGAAGATATATTTGCTAGTAGATGAAAGAGTGTTTTCTTCCGCAGAAAGTTTTGCTTCATTTAGTAAAGATAGCGGTTTTGCTACTTTAGTAGGAGAAACCACAGGTGGTGATGGGATAGGGCTGGATCCAATACTTTTCTCTTTACCTAATAGCAAGATGGTGATTAGGTATAGTGGTATGCTTGTTTTAAATAATGATGGAACAATAAACGAGGAAGTGCATACTATCCCAAATGTTGTAATAGATGCTACAATTGGATCAATGTATGAAAAAGATATTTCAATTCAATATGTAATAAATGATTAAATATGGGTATAAATAAGCTGTAGATAAATAAAAAAAGAGGGGGATTGTTAAATGAAAGGAATAGGGGAAAAGAGAATTTTGAGAGATGGGTTAGTTGGGTACATACAAAGGATAATCATAGCAGTTATACTAACATTGATTGTAGCTTTTATTCTGAATCAATTTGTCCAAATAGAATATAGTAGACTATTGGAGTATACTGCTTTAGGAGTTGCGGGAATAGGGGCTTTATCTGTATTAGGAGGTACAAGTACTACTTATAATGGTGCTTATGCTTATCATAAATCTCAAACCGGGATGACAGGCACAACTAAAAATGATATAAAATTACTTCAAGGTAGCTATGCATTCTGCATATTTATGGGGATTACTGCTGTAATTGTATATATAATATCCTTATTATTGTAATAAAATAATATAACCTGGTAGGGCTTAGGCCCTACCTTTTCTTTGTACATAAAGATATTTGTATGAGAATATTATATTATTAAGGGTAGAAAATAGATTAGTAATACTAGGTCAAATTTGATACAATAAGAATAGGATTTAGCTTATTTTAAGGAGTGGTCTAATTTGAATAGAGATGAAGTACAAAAAATGTTTGAAAGTAAATCCTTTGGAAAAATATTATTTGATGAACCAATGAAAAATCATACTACATTTAAAATTGGTGGACCAGTAGATGTAATGATTATTCCAAGAGATGAGGAAGAACTAACTAAGGCAATTATATTCTGTAGGGAAAATAATATAGATTTTTTAATCATGGGAAATGGAAGTAACCTGCTCATCAAAGATGGAGGCATAAGAGGTGCAGTGATAAAGATAAATGAAGGATTTAATAATATCACCATTAATGGTACTAAGATTTATTGTGAAGCAGGTGCTTTGTTATCAACTGTTAGCAAAACAGCTCTAAAGCATAGTTTGAAAAACTTCGAGTTTGCATCTGGGATACCAGGGACTATAGGAGGAGCTATAACTATGAATGCAGGTGCTTATGGTGGAGAAATGAAGGATGTAGTAAGTAAAGTCAAAGTAATGGATAGAAACAATGAAATTAGAGAGTATACTAATGAAGAAATGAATTTTAGATATAGAAATAGTAGAGTATGGGATGAAGGTTTGATTGTATTAGGAGTAGAGTTAGATTTGGAAGCAGGAGAATATTCAACAATTGAAGAAATAATGAAAGATCTAACATACAAAAGAACATCAAAACAACCCCTTGAACTACCTAGTGGAGGAAGTACATTTAAAAGACCAGAGGGATATTTTGCAGGTAAACTAATTGAAGATTCAGGGCTTCGTGGGCTAAGACATGGCGGAGCTGGGATATCTGAAAAACACTGTGGATTTGTAGTAAATGTAGATAATGCAACATGTAAAGATGTGCTACATTTAATATCTGTAGTACAAAAAGTTGTAAGAGATAACTATGATGTAGAATTAGAAACGGAGATAAAGCTATTAGGGGAGGATTAGATGATAAAACTAATTGGTGATTATCATACCCATACTGTATATAGTAGTGGTTTTAGAGAGCAGGGCAAGCATGCAATTGGTACTATTAGGAGCAATGCAGAAGCTGCATTGGCTAAGGGACTCAAGGAAATTGCCATAACTGAACATGGACCAGGACATTATCTATATGGGGTTAGAAAAAAGAGAATCCCTATTATAAGGGATGAAATAAATAGACTAAATGAAGAATTTGTACCAAAAGGGTTAAAGATTCTGCTAGGGGTAGAGTCTAATTTAGTAGGAATAGATGGAACCCTAGATATAGATGAAGAATTCCTTAAGTATACTGATATTTTGCTTATGGGATATCATTATGGTGCTACACCTAGAAGAGTAGTTGACGGACTAGGGCTTTATGTATTAAATCCCATATCCAAGATAGTGAATTTAGGAAGAGAAAGAGCTAAGGAAATGAATACAAAGGCTTATATTAAAGCTTTAAATAAATATCCAGTCAATATGATTTCTCATCCAGGCTCAAAAGCAGCAGTAGATATTGTAGAAGTTGCAAAGGAAGCATATAAGCATGGTACAGCACTTGAAATATCTTCAAAGCATAGTGAGTTATCTGTAGAGAGCATTAAGCTTTTGCTTGATATGGATGTCATATATATGGTAAATAGTGACGCTCATCGGCCTGAAGATGTAGGTAATGTAGAAAATGCCATAAGAAAAGCTAAGGAGGCAAATTTGCCTCTTCATAGGATAAAAAATATTGAGATCAACTAAGGATGTGGTTTTATGGAATTTGTTTTGATTACCGGAATGTCAGGAGCAGGCAAATCTCAAGCTATGAAGGTAATGGAGGATATGAATTATTTTTGTATGGATAATCTACCTCCAGCTCTTTTATCAAAGTTTGCAGAACTATGCTATGAATCTAAAAAGGGTGTTAAAAAGGTTGCAGTTGTGGTGGATATTAGGTCTGGAGAATTCTTCGATCATCTTTTTAAGGCATTGCAAGGATTAAGTGATAATGGCATTTCACACAAGATACTTTTTCTTGATGCAGCTGACAAGGTGCTTATAAAAAGGTACAAAGAGCTTAGGCGGCCTCATCCATTAAATCCAGAAGGTAGTATAATTGAAGGAATAAATGAGGAAAGAGATCTACTATATGAAGTAAGGAGTAGGGCAGATTATATAATAGATACATCTAATTTGACTTTAGGTATGCTTAAAGAGGAAATGACTAAGATATTTTTAGAGGGGAAGGAATCAAGAAATATATCTATTTCAATAAATTCCTTTGGATTTAAACATGGAACATTGTTAGATGGAGATTTGGTATTTGATGTAAGGTTTATTCCAAATCCATTCTACATTCCTGAGTTAAAGGAATATACTGGTGAAGATGAAGGTGTTAAGGATTATGTGTTCAAATGGCCTCAGACCAATATATTTGTATCTAAGCTTATAGATATGTTAGAGTTTTTAATACCTCATTATATTAGGGAAGGTAAGACTCAATTGATTATAGGAATAGGTTGCACTGGAGGGGTTCATAGGTCAGTTGCAATTGCCAATAGAATTGGTGAAATATTAAGTACAAATGGTCATAGGGTAGCTGTTAGTCACAGGGACTCAAGACTTAAATAAAGGGGAATTTTTATGCGAGATTTACAATTGGAAAAAGAACTATCCATGGGACCCAAGGTTGTCGTTATAGGAGGTGGAACTGGTCTTTCAATTTTGCTAAGAGGCCTAAAGAAGTTTACCTCCAATATAACTGCAATAGTTACAGTGGCTGATGATGGAGGAGGCTCTGGTAAACTAAGGGAAGACCTTGGAATGTTGCCTCCTGGAGATATTCGTTCTTGTTTACTTGCTTTAGCAAATACTGAACCTACTATGGAGAAACTTTTGCAATATAGATTTACAGAGGGAATATTAAAGGGACAAAATTTTGGTAATCTATTTATAGCTGCCATGAATGAAATATATGGAAGCTTTGAGTTAGCGATAAGAGAAACCAGCAATGTACTAGCAGTGACTGGTAAAGTATTACCTATGACTTTAGAAGATGTAAAACTATGTGCTGTTTTAGAAAATGGAGATATACTAAATGGAGAATCCCATATTCCAGTAGATGCAATTAAGGCAGGTAGTAGGATTGACTATATTTATATGAATCCAAAGATATCCTATCCACTAGATGAATCTGTAGAAGCTATCAATGATGCAGATATAATTGTACTTGGACCTGGAAGTCTATATACTAGCGTAATACCAAATCTCCTGGTCAATAATGTAGTAGATACAATATATAATGTTAAGGCTCCAAAAGTATATATTGCAAATGTAATGACTCAACCTGGTGAAACTGAAGGCTATGATGTATTAGATCATGTAAATGCAATACTGAAGCATAGTACTGGTGATTTTTTAGATTATGTAATAGCTAACACGGAAGAGATACCAATAGATATATTGGAAAAGTATATAATGGATGGTTCTAGACCTGTATTAAAGGGAGTTCATGATGAAGAAGTATTAAATTCTAAGAATATAAAATTAATTGGAGAAAATTTAATAGATATTAGAAAAGATTATATAAGGCATGATAATATTCTTTTAAGTAAATTGCTGATGGATATAGCCAAAAAAGAAAAATAAGCAGAGATGCTTATTTTTTCTTTTCATCTATTAGCTTTGATATTATATTTCCTGCAGTTCTTTTTGTTAATGTATCATAATTTACTTGATAGTTTAGTTCTCCTGCCAGTTTCTTTATCGTCTCTACTTGTCTAGTGGTAGGAGGCTCTTCTTGATATACTTGATAATTTTCATCATTTTCTGATACCACACCATCTTCCATAGATAATTCTTCAACAGCAGTCATCCCTACATTAGTTAAATCTCTAAGAACACGAGCCTTTGCACGAGTTGACGCCATTCTAATTAAATGTGGGACTAAAGCTGAATTAACAGATCTTGGTGAAGCATCCCCTATATCTTGGTATCTTTCTTTCTCTGTAGTTGCAATAGCCTTACATATAGCAGTCATATTATTATCATTAGTAGGTATTTGAATTACCTCTACTTCTAAAGACAAAAGGCTACGCTGATGGGCCAAATCTAGAAGCCCTTCGTAGGTCACAAAAGATTTCCCCTGCAAGTTAATAATAAATTTCTCATTAACTGTCATAAAATCACCTCAATATATATATTTCCCTAAGAAAATCAAATTAGTCATTTGTATTCTAAAATAGAGTAAGTTAAACTTAAATACAAGGATTTCCATCAAGGGAGAACATGAGTTCTTTATATAAATATATCAGATTTAAGTAAAGAAATCAATATATAATTTAAAAAACGAAAAACAGCCACCATTTCTTTATAAAAATAAAACCCAGAATCAATCTGGGTTTTATTCATTACTTAGTTAAATATGCTATTCCTAATTTTATTGTATTATCAATTGCTTCCTTGTGAGTTCTTTCAAAGCTATGGGAAGCATCAACTCCAGGGCCTATTAATCCAACTTTAAAATCATAGCCTGCTCTTAAAGCAGCTGAACCATCAGAACCATAGAATGGGTAAATATCTATCTTATAATTTAAGTTTTCTTCTTTAGCTAAATCAATAAGTCTCTTTCTTAGGTCATAATCGTATGGTCCAGAGCTATCCTTAGCACAGATTGTAACTGAGAATTCATCTGATGTTTGGCCATCTCCAGGAGCTGCCATATCGATTGCTATAAATTCAAAAGTCTTTTCTGGAATAGAAGTCGCTGCACCATGGCCAACTTCTTCATATGTAGAAATAAAGAAATTAGTTGTATAATTAGGTTTTATATTATTATCTACTAAATATTTAGCAATACCAAGTATGGATATAACTCCAGCCTTATCATCTAAATGTCTTGATTTTACATATCCTGATTCAGTAACTACTACTCTTGGATCAAAGGATACAAAATCCCCTACATTAATTCCAAGCTTTAAAGTATCTTCTTTTGATGAGACTTTTTCATCAATTCTAATTTCCATATTGTCAGCATTTCTTTCTATGCTCTTAGTTCCTTCTCCATGTACATGGGAGGATGCTTTAGTAGTCATTAGAGTACCTGTATATGTTTTTCCTTCAAGGGTTTCAATAGTCACATGTTCACCTTCAACTGTGTTCCATACATAGCCACCTAGTTGAGTGATTTTGAGTTTTCCATTACCTTTGATTTCTTTTACCATAGCACCTAAAGTGTCTACATGGCCAGATAAAGTTACTTCTTTATCTGTATTTTTTCCTTCAATAGTAGCTATTAAAGCCCCCTTGCAAGTTCTTCTAGTTGAAATACCTAGAGAATTAAATTTCTCCTCTACAAATTGGATAGCTTTCTCAGTATTTCCAGTTGGACTTGAGATTTTAAGTAATTCTACTAAATTATTAATAATATAATCCACTATAATTCCTCCTTTTGCCATTTTATATAAGAATATTATATCTTTATTATAATTATAAGTCAAAATCATTTAGTAAATCTAATGATTATATAGTATAATATAATGAGAAGAATATATATTTAAAATAAATTTAATTAATATATTGGGAGTGGGTTTCAATGATGGAAGAGATAAGTTCTGGAGGTGTTGTAATTTTTGGGAATACCATATTATTATTAAAAAAATTTAATGGTGATTGGGTATTACCTAAAGGTAGAATAGAGAAAAATGAAACTGTAAAAGATGCAGCCTTAAGAGAAGTCCTAGAGGAATCGGGCGTAAAAGCTGAGATATTAAAATATATAGGAAAGGCTAATTACAAGTACAAGAATTTACAAGAAAATGAGATGGTTAATAAAACCGTTCATTGGTATTTGATGAAAGCAAATAGCATGGATTGTACCCCACAAAAAAAAGAAGGGTTTATCGATGCATTATTTGTTCATGTAGATAAGGCTACAGACTTAGTAAGATATGAAGATGAGAAAAATATGATTATTAAAGGATTAAAAATGATTAAATTATAGAAAATGAGGTGATGTAATGTCATTTTCATCCACGACAAAAAATGAGCTATCTAGAATTCCTTTAACTCAGGATTGTTGTGCTATAGGAGAGTTAGCAGCCTTAGTTAGAATGAATGGTACTATACAAATATCTGGAATGAAGAGAATCAATCTTAAATTTACCACTGAAAATGCAGCTATTGCTAGAAGAATATTTTCATTATTAAAGATTATCTATAATGCAGAAGTAGAGGTAATGGTAAGAAGGAACAAGCAGTTGAAAAAGAATAATAATTATTTAGTAATTATAAATAATAAGGATATATCAAAAAAAATCTTGGATGATGTAGGATTTATTCGTGGAGAATCAAGTGTTTTCAATCCTAATTATACTATTCCCGAAGAACTAATAGAAAACAGATGTTGTAAAAGAGCTTATATAAGAGGAGCCTTTTTAGGTGGAGGGTCTATTAGTAACCCAGAGAAAACATATCACTTGGAATTTGTTACCAGTAATGAAGAGCATAGTAAAGACCTATCAAATGTAATCAATTCCTTTGGACTGAATTCAAAGGTCGTAATTAGAAAGGAAAATTATGTAATTTATATCAAAGAAGGTGAGCAAATAGTAGATTTATTAAATATTATTGGTGCTCATCAAGCTCTTTTAAAACTTGAGGATATTAGAGTTTTAAAAAATGTAAGAAATAATATTAATAGAATAGTAAATTGTGAAACTGCAAATTTAGGTAAGACCATAGATGCTTCTATGAGGCAGGTAGAAAATATAAAGTATATTGACCAAAGAATTGGATTGAACAAATTACCTAATAATCTAAGGGAAATTGCTGAGCTTAGGTTAGAATATGATGATGCCAGCTTAAAGGAGCTAGGTATGATGCTAAGTCCACCTGTAGGAAAATCAGGAATAAATCATAGATTTAGAAAAATTGAACAATTAGCAGATGAATTGAGAGGAGATAGAAAGAATGTCTAGTGTAATAATCACAAATAATCCTTATGTAAATGAAAAATACAAGGATACTATGGAAATAATATATAAAGAGGAATTAAATTATTTAGAAATCTTAGAGTTTTTGAGAGATAAAATTCATGCAGGTCATGAATTACTTACCCATCCTTTGTCAGGAAGTATAAAACCAAATGAAACTCCTTACAAAACAATTATGATATCAAAGGAAAAAGGGGAATTAGATCAATCTGGTATTTTAATAGTTGAGGAAAGCATAGCTACTGCAAAGAAATTCCAAACTAACAAGCCTACTCCAGATTGGCTAGAGCATGTATTAGATGATTTTAGAGTAATTGATTTATCATTAATAGAAAATGTCATTGATAAACTAGGGCATAAATAACAATTAGCAATTAACAAAGAACTATTAGTAATGGAAAATTTATAGTACTATAATTAAAAAATTTCTCTTATATAGGGAAATTTTTCTTTTTTATGATAGAATATATCTATGAGATACAATAGAGAGGGATTTTTATGAACTATAAGGATAAATTCGTCCATCTACATGTGCATACTGAATATAGCTTGTTAGATGGCTCGATTAAAATAAAAAATATAATGAAAAGAACCAAGGAGCTAGGTATGGATTCAATCGCCATAACGGATCATGGTTCTATGTTTGGCGTTGTTCAATTTTATAAAGAGGCTAAAAAACATGGAGTAAAGCCTATACTGGGATCTGAAGTATATGTTGCCATAGATAAATATACCGATAGAGATCCTAAGGATAAAAACCAATATCATTTAGTACTTTTAGCTGAAAGCAATGAAGGATACCAAAATTTGATGAAGATTGTATCTGAAGGCTATGTAAATGGTTTTTATTATAAGCCTAGAGTTGATCATGAGGTCCTAAGAAAATATAGCAAAGGAATCATTGCCTTGTCCGCTTGTTTAGGTGGAGAGATTTCTCAGCATATATTGAACAACAATATAGATAAAGCAAAAAGAATTGCCTTGGAATACCAAAATATATTTGGCAAAGACAACTATTTTCTTGAGTTACAGGATTTTGGTGTAGAAGATCAGAGAATGGTAAATCGACAACTTATTAAAATATCTAAGGAAACGGGTATACCTTTAGTAGCTACAAATGATGTCCATTATCTTAAAAAAGAAGATGCAAGGGTTCATGATGTGCTTTTATGTATTCAAACGGCTAAAACAGTAGATGATACTGATAGGATGAAATTTCCTACAAATGAATTTTATTTAAAATCACCAGAAGAGATGCAAAATATATTTAGTGATAATCTAATGGCTTTAGAGAATACTGCATGGGTAGCTGATAGATGTAATGTAGAGCTAGATTTTAACACCCTGCATTTGCCGGGTTTTGATGTACCCCAAGGTTTTACTAATGAAGAATACTTAAAACATCTTACCTTGGAAGGATTAAATAGTAGGTATAAGGATATTACCCAGGAAATTGAGGATAGATTTAATTATGAGTTTAATACAATTATTCAGATGGGTTATACAGACTATTTCCTCATAGTATGGGATTTTATAAAATTTGCTAAGGATAATGGTATAATGGTAGGTCCAGGTAGGGGATCTGCTGCTGGTAGTATAGTATCCTATGCCCTAGGGATTATTGATATTGATCCTTTGGAGTATGGATTATTATTTGAAAGGTTTTTAAATCCTGAGAGAGTATCTATGCCTGATATAGATATTGATTTTTGCTATGAGAGGCGAGAAGAAGTCATTCAATATGTGGTGAGAAAATATGGAGCTGATAGAGTTGCCCAAATCGCCACTTTTGGTACAATGGCAGCTCGTGGAGCAATTAGAGATGTAGGTAGGGCAATAAATATGCCTTATGGGCAAGTAGATTCAATAGCAAAACAAATCCCAATGGATTTGGGAATGAACATAGAGAAGGCTCTTGAAGTTAATAAGAGTTTACGAGATATTTACGATGATGACCATGATGTTGAAAATTTAATAGATTTAGCAAAGGCTGTGGAAGGACTACCTAGACATACTTCTACCCATGCTGCAGGGGTTTTGATTTCCAAAGAGCCTGTTACCAATTATGTACCTTTATTGAGGAATGGTGACTCATTAACTACACAGTTTAATATGATTGAGCTAGAGGAATTAGGCCTGCTTAAAATGGACTTTCTAGGCTTAAGGACTTTGACAGTAATAAGAGATGCTGTTAATCTCATTGCAGAAAATAAAGAGATAGAAGTTGATTTTGATAATATAGACTATGAGGATCCATTAATTCTTGAAATGTTTGCAAAGGCTGAAACCTTGGGTATATTTCAATTTGAATCGCCAGGTATGAGAGCATTTTTAAAGGAATTAAAGCCAAATGTATTTGAAAACCTTATAGCAGCCAATTCACTATTTAGACCAGGCCCTATGAATCAGATACCTACTTTCGTAGCCTGTAAACATGATCCATCAAAGATTGAATATTTACATCCAAAGCTAGAACATATCCTTGATGTTACCTACGGTTGTATTGTGTATCAGGAGCAAGTAATGCAAATTGTTAGAGATATTGGTGGATACTCAATGGGAAGAGCAGATTTAGTAAGGCGTGCTATGGGTAAGAAAAAAATGGATGTAATGGAAGAGGAGAGAAAGAATTTTATTTATGGGCAGGTTGATGAAAATGGAGAGGTTATTTTAGCTGGAGCCATAAGAAATGGAGTAGATGAAAAATCTGCGTCCAAGATATATGATTTAATGATTGATTTTGCTAATTATGCTTTTAATAAATCACATTCAGCTGCTTATGCAGTAGTAGCTTATAGAACTGCTTGGCTTAAATACTATTATCCAGTAGAATTTATGGCAGCTTTAATATCATCTGTCATGGGAAGTACAAATTCAGTATCCCTATATATACAGGAATGTAAAAGGTTAGGAATAGAAATATTGCCTCCAGATATTAATGAATCTTATAATAAATTTACTGTATTAGCTGGGAAAATTCGATATGGTCTTTCTGCAGTTAAGAATGTGGGCGTAAATTTTATTAACGCTGTTGTAAAAGCTAGGGAGCAAGGTAGATTTAAATCTTTTACAGATTTTATAGAAAGAGTAGATAAGATAGATTCTTCTTCCATGAATAAAAGAGCTGTAGAATCCTTGATTAAATGTGGTGCCATGGATAGTTTAGGTGGTAATAGAGCTCAGTTTTTAGCCATATTTGAAAAGACAATAGACAGTGTTCATTCTGATAGAAAGAGAAATATAGAGGGACAGTTCTCCATATTTGATACTGTGGATGATAGTGTATCAAAGGATAACTTACCAGATTTAAAAGAATTTCCAAAAAATATTTTGCTTACAATGGAAAAAGAAATGGTTGGTATATATATTTCTGGACATCCATTAGAGCCATATAAATCAGAATTAGAAAAAGTTTCTACTATAACAACTGTTGACCTTTTAAATAGTGGAGAAGATATAGGAGAAAAGCTAGATGGCCCAAATGATGGAGATAGGGTTATAATTGGAGGAATAATTGTTGAGAAGAAGAACAAGATAACTAGAAACAACAATATGATGGCTTTTGTTACCTTAGAGGATTTGTATGGGGCTATAGAATGTATTGTATTTCCTACGACCTTCGATAGGTATAATAAGTATCTCAAAGAAGATGGACTGGTAGTCGTAGAAGGTAGAATCAGTATGTCTGAGGTTGAAGAGCCTAAGATTTTAGTGGAAAAGATTAGGGAATTAAATACATTTAAGAGAGGAAAACTTTATCTAAAAATCTCCTCAAGTAGTGTTGCTAATGTATTTAGCAAGATTAAGGAGATTCTAAGGAAGTACAAAGGTGATACTCCAGTATATATATATCTAGAAAAGGAAAAGAAAACTATTGTATCTGATAGAGAATTGTGGATTGATGTCAGTGAAAAGGCTATAATGGAATTAAAGGACTTACTAGGGGAAGAATCAGTAAAATTATCTTAGATTATCTAAATTAGTGATTATATTTTAACTATTACTTGATATTAAAAGAGGAGTGCTATAACATGTGGACAACAATTTACATGGCCATAGGATTAGAAAATGCAGAAATAATTGAGAGAAAGCTCAAGGAAGAAGGATTTTTAGTTAAGATAAGATATTTTTCTTTAGAAGGGGAAGAGGAGCTTTATGAGATATTAGCTCCTGAATTTGAAGCAGAAGAAGTTCAAGAAGCAATGATTGAACTAGGTATCATGTAGTAGAATATGAGGGGGAATTAGATGAAGACCATAGGAGTGTTGACTAGTGGGGGAGATGCCCCAGGCATGAATGCAGCCATTAGAGCGGTTGTAAGATCTGGAATATATAATGATTTTAGAGTTATGGGAATAAGACAAGGCTATAGTGGTTTAATTGAGGGAGATATAGATGATATGAATCTTTCCTCTGTTGCTGATATAATTCATAGAGGAGGAACTACACTTAGATCAGCTAGGTCTGATGAGTTTAAGACAGAAAAAGGATTTAAAAAGGCTTTAAATGTACTAAATGTATTTGGAATAGATGGACTTGTAGTACTAGGTGGAGATGGTACTTTAAAGGGAGCTAGAGAATTGTCAAATGCAGGAATACCTACTATTGGAATACCCTGCACAATTGACAATGATTGTGGGTATTCTGATTATACTATAGGATTTTATACTGCTGTTGAAACTGTAGTAGATGCTATATCCAAGATAAGAGATACATCTACATCCCATGGTAGAGCAAATGTAATTGAAGTCATGGGAAGAAATTGTGGAGATATAGCTCTTTATGCTGGATTAGCAGGCGGCGCTGAAAGTATAATTATTCCTGAAGTAGAATTTGATATAGATGAAGTATGTAAAAGAGCAATACAAGGTAAAAATAGAGGAAAATTGCATCATATTATAGTTTTAGCAGAAGGTGTCGGAAATGCCTATGATGTATCAAAATCCATAAGTGATAAAACAGGTATTGATACTAGGGTAACTATATTAGGATATATCCAAAGAGGAGGTACACCTACTTCCTTTGATAGGATATTAGCTAGTAGAATGGGCAATAAGGCTATAGATTTACTTAAAGCAGGGAAATCTGGAAGGGCTTTAGGTGTTAAATGCAATCAGATAATTGATTTAGATATTAATGAGGCATTAGAAGTAAAGAAATCATTTGATATTGAGATGTATAATACTGCAAAGATATTATCAATTTAATGGAGGGGTAACAGATGAAAAAGACTAAGATAGTATGTACAATAGGTCCTGCTTCAGAATCAGAGAAAGTTTTAAAAGAACTTTTCTTAAATGGGTTAAATGTTTGTAGACTCAATTTTTCCCATGGTTCCCATGAGGAACATAAGCAAAGAATTGATAATATTAAAAGAGTTAGGGAAGAACTTAAGATGCCTATAGGAATTATGCTAGATACAAAAGGTCCTGAAATTAGGCTAGGTGATTTTAAGGATGGCACTATAGAAATTGAAGAAGGAGATATATTTACATTAACGACTAGAGATATACTAGGGGATAAGAGTATTGTATCGGTTTCTTACAAAGGCTTGCCTAATGATATTGAAAAGGATAGTAGAATCTTAATTGACGATGGCTTAGTGGAATTTAAGGTTATGGAGATTATAAATGATACAGATATTAAATGTATAGCATTGAATAATGGTACATTAAAAAATCATAAAGGTGTAAATGTGCCTGGGGTAAAAATCAATCTACCAGCCGTAACTCAAAAAGATGTAGATGATATTTTATTTGGTATTGAGAATGGTATAGATTTCATAGCTGCTTCCTTTGTGAGAAAGGCAGCTGATGTCCTAGAGATTAGAAAGCTATTAGAAGAAAATAATGTAAATACAATAGAGATAATATCCAAGATAGAAAATCAAGAGGGTGTTGATAATATTGATGAGATATTAGCAGCTTCAGATGGGATAATGGTGGCGAGGGGAGATTTAGGAGTAGAGATCCAGACTGAAGAAATCCCTATAGTACAAAAAGAGTTAATTAGAAAATCTAATATAGCAGGTAAACCTGTAATAACAGCAACTCAGATGCTTGATTCCATGATGAGAAATCCAAGACCAACAAGGGCTGAAGTAACGGATGTTGCTAATGCTATTCTCGATGGAAGTAGTGCTATTATGTTATCCGGAGAAACAGCCGCAGGAAAATATCCTATTGAGTCAGTAAAGACTATGTACAATATAGCCAAAAGGACAGAAGATTCACTGGATTATGGTGAGATACTTAATTCCAAAGTTGCTGTTAGTGAGATATCAACAACTAATGCCATAAGTAAAGCTACTTGTACAACGGCAATGGACCTAGGAGCATCTGCAATAATAACTGCTACCTCATCTGGATATACATCAAAAGCAATATCTAAATTTAGACCAAAAGCACCTATAATAGCAGCAACTACTACTGAATCAGTAATGAGAAGATTGTCCTTAGTGTGGGGAGTCTATCCCGTACTGTCACCTTATAGCAATTCAACGGATGATGTAATTGAATTATCTATTCAATCAACTGTTGATGAAGGATATGTAAAGGAAGGAGATTTGGTTGTAATTACAGCGGGTATTCCTGTTGGAACAGCCGGTTCAACTAATCTTATAAAGGTTCATACTATAGGAAAAGTACTATTGAAGGGAACAGGTATAGGCAAGCACTCAACCCTTGGAAGAATCTGCATTGCATATAATGCAGAGGAACTAAAAGAGAAATTTAAAGATGGAGATATAATAGTTAGTAAGGATACAGATAGGGATATGGTAAGTTATATGGAGAGAGCCTCAGCAATAATAACAGAACATGGTGGACTTACTTCCCATGCAGCCATAGTAGGATTAAATCTTCACAAGCCAACAATAGTAGGAGCAGATGGTGCCACATCTATATTGAGAGATGGAGATATAGTTACAGTAGATAGTACTACTGGACTTATATACAAAGGAGAAGCCAGAGTATTATAGAAAGAGTTAGGAGGAAATGTTCTTGGAAAAAAGATTGTTAGGGAAAACTAATTTAGAAGTATCGGTAATTGGATTTGGTGGTATTCCAATTCAAAGAGTAGATAGTCATATGTCAACAAGTTTGCTAGAGGAAGCAAGCAAATTAGGGATTAACTTCATCGATACTGCTCGTGGATATAATGAATCTGAAAATCTAATAGGTGAGGCTCTAGAGAAAATAGGTAGAGAAAAGTTTTTTCTAGCTACAAAGACCATGAAAAGAGATTATCAAGGAATGCTTGATGATATAAATATTAGCTTAAAAAACCTAAGAACTGATTATATAGATTTATATCAGCTCCACAATGTAAAAAGTATAGAAGAGTTAGAACTAGTATTAAGTGAGAATGGTGCCCTAAAGGCATTAAAAGAAGCTAAGGAAAAGGGTATAGTTAGAAATATAGGAATAACAGGACATAATCCAGATATCCTAGATAAGGCTATAGATACAGATGAGTTTGCTACTATACAATGTCCTTATAATCCTGTTGAGCAACAGGCAGATGAATTATTCAAAAAGGCAAAAGCTAAAGATATTGGAGTAATTGTTATGAAGCCCTTAGCAGGTGGTGCTATTACAAAAGGCGAGTTATCCTTAAGATTTATTATTGACAATCCCAATGTAACTGTAGCTATTCCAGGGATGGATTCTATAGAACAAATAAATGAAAATGCCATGGTAGGTATTGATGTAAGGAAATTAACTGATGAAGAAGAAAAGATTTTGTTTGAAGAAGCTAATTCCCTAGGGTCTGAATTTTGTAGGCGCTGTGGATATTGCATGCCATGTCCACAAAATATAGATATACCAACACAATTTTTAATGGAAGGGTATTATACTAGATATAATCTAAAGGAATGGGCTCAAGGAAGGTATGACGCTATGGAAAAAAGAGCAGTACATTGCATAGAATGTGGACAATGTGAGCCAAGATGTCCATATAATCTTCCAATAAGAAAGATGATGAAGAAAGTAGTGGCAACATTAGGATAGGCACAGTTTAACTGTGCTTTTTTTATAACGAATAAGAAAGCTCTATTTTAAAGGATCATATTATAAAGAATTTTTAATTGCTTATTTTGTATTTAACCAATATAATTATATGAGAAATATTTATAGACGAGGGGTATGTAAATGAGTGACAGTAAATTAGATACAGATAGTATATATGAACTATTGAAAAAAAGAATTATACATCTTGAGTATGAACCGGGTTTAGTCTTAAATGAGGTAGATGTTGCAGAGGAGTTCAATACTAGTAGAACACCTATTAGAAGAGTTTTTCAACTATTACATGGTGATAAACTTTTAAATATCGTTCCAAGATTTGGTGCTCAGGTTGCACCTATAGATTTTAAACAAATGAAATCTATATTCGAGGTAACTAGAGAGCTAGATCCATTTGCTACAAGACTTGCAGTAGAGAGAATAAGTGACGAAAAGATTAAAGAACTTGAGGAGATTATGTCTAGGTTAGAAAACTATGATATTACTAAAGATTACCAGAATGCAATTAACGATGATGAACTTTTTCATGATATTATATTTTCTAGTTGCGATAACCCCTGGTTACAAGAAATTTTAACATCCCTGCATTATCATACTGAAAGATTGTGGCATTATTGTGAGAGTTATTTTGATAGTATGGATCTTTTTACTCATTCATTGGGAAAGGTATTAGAAGCAGTAAAAGAAAAGGATGTAGAAAAAGCTGAAAAATATACTAGAGAACATATAGATGAATTTGTTCTCAAAATAAAAAAGGAAATGTTATAGAGATTTTAGAAACCCCTAATTTTAGATGATTTAGTCAATCTAGAATTAGGGGTTTCTATATTTTTTCATAAATTAAAAATATTTTTGTAAAATACACTTGAAATACACAAGAAAAACATATACAATGTAGTTGTAGAACAAGTGAAAAACATTTAACAAAGTGAATTGATTATGAAAGGAAGTGGCTAAATGTCAATTTTTAATGAAAACACAAAAGTTATCATTATTGGAGACAGAGATGGTATACCCGGACCAGCTATGGAAGAATGCGTAAAAACCACTCCTGCAGAAGTAGTATTTTCATCTACTGAATGTTTCGTCTGAACGGCTGCAGGTGCAATGGACTTAGAAAATCAAAAAAGGGTTAAAGACTTAACTGAAAAATACGGAGCAGAAAACATGCTTGTATTAATTGGTGGAGCTGAAGCTGAAGCAGCAGGATTAGCGGCTGAAACAGTAACAGCAGGTGACCCTACATTTGCAGGTCCATTAGCAGGAGTCTCGTTGGGACTTAAAGTTTACCATGCAGTAGAACCAGATTTCAAAGAATCTGTAGAGGCTGATGTATATGATGAGCAAATTGGTATGATGGAAATGGTTCTTGAAGTTGATGAAATAGTTGAAGAAGTAAAGGGTATAAGGGAAGAATTTACAAAATTTTAATATCTAATTTATAGACAAGTATATTCCTATAAGAACAATATGAGAGGAGGGAATCCTATGACAAATGAGATGAATTATCAAATTGTGACTAACAATCCCACTGTAAAAGATGATTATGAAGAAGTAATTTTCGTTGAAGGTGGCTTTGGAGATGTGTTATTAAAAGTTAGAGATTTAGTTCACTCAGGTTTTGAACTTATTAATCATCCCCTAGGAGCAAGTAGCAGAATGTTTTTCTCTCCATATCGTTCGATTGCAATTCGTGAGAAATCACAGGGAAAACATGATATTCATGTAGAAACAATAGAAAACAGCATAGAAAACTATAATAAACATACCAGTATGAAAAAAGCAGACATGGCAAATAGTGAAGATTACGCTTTAATTGACAGTGAACTTTTAAAATCTTCATTACATGAGTTTGAAAGGATTTACAATTAAAAATTAAAAATAAAACGGAGGTGACTTTCCTTGAAACTTGAACTTAGAAGAATCCATATTAAAGATATTCAATTAGGAAATGAAACAACTGTAAAAAATGGAGTTCTAACAGTAAATAAAGAGGAATTAATCAATAAGCTTAAAGAAGATGAAAGAATTAAAGATGTTAAGCTTGATGTAGCAAGACCTGGAGAAAAGGTAAGAATTATTCCAGTTAAAGACGTAATTGAACCAAGAGTGAAAATTGAAGGAACAGGAAATGGTTTTCCAGGAGTATCCACTAAAATCGCTCAATTAGGAGATGGAAAGGTTAATGTACTTCATGGTGCAGCTGTTGTAACGATTGGTGACATTGTAGGATTCCAGGAAGGCGTAGTTGACATGTGGGGTGAAGGTGCAAAATGGACTCCATTTTCAAAGACTTTCAACCTAGTAGTTGATATTATACCTGTAGAAGGATTAGCACCACATGCTCATGAAACAACTGTTAGATTAGCAGGGCTTAAAGCAGCAGAGTTTGTAGGAGAAGCTGGAAGAAATGTAGAACCAGATGAAGTATTAGTATATGAAATGGGTAGCCACGCTGAAGAAAGCAAGAAATATCCAGATCTACCAAAGGTAGCATATGTAGAAATGCTTATTTCTCAAGGGTTATTACATGATGGATATATCTATGGAGTTAACAGCCAATTAATCTTACCAACTCTACTACATCCAAATGAGGAATTAGATGGAGCAGTAATCAGTGGTAACTGTGTTGCAGCATGTGATAAGATAACAACTTACCAACATCAAAACAATTCAGCAATCCTTGACTTATATGCACAACATGGAAAAACTATTAACTTCTTAGGAGTAATACTTACTCCAGAGTTAACTACTCTTGAAGGTAAATTTAGAACATGTGATTACACAGCTAAATTATGTAAGAGTCTAGGAGCAGACGGTGTTATTATATCTGAAGAAGGTTATGGTAACCCAGACTCAGACTTATTAATGATTTGTAAGAGATTAGAAGATTCAGGAATAAAGACAGTTCTAATAACTGACGAATGCTCAGGTTGGGACGGAATGAGTCAACCATTGGCAGATACAGCAAAAGAAGCAGTAGCCGTAGTGTCTACAGGTAATGTAAGTCATGTTGTTAAACTATCACCTGCTGATAGAGTAATAGGAAATGCAGCTGCTATTGCAACCTTAGCTGGTGGATGGGAAGGTTCATTAGAAGAAGATGGAACTTTAAGCTGTGAATTAAATGCAGTAATTGGAGCAACATCAGAGATTGGATATCATAACTGTACAGTTAAATTATATTAATTAGCTCAGAAAGGAGGAGAAAATATGAAATTCAAAGTATTATATTATGTTAATCAATTCTTTGGACAAATAGGTGGAGAAGAAAAAGCAGGGATAGAGCCTGTTTTCAAGAAAGAAACAATAGGACCAGCATTAGGATTTAATGGGCTTCTTGGAGAAGAGGGAGAAGTAGTAGGTACACTAATATGTGGTGATAACTACTTTAATGAACATAAAGAAGAAGCTTTAGAATATATAATGAAGGTAATTAAAGAGGAAAATCCAGATATAGTTGTTGCAGGACCAGCATTTAATGCAGGTAGATATGGTATGGCTTGCTCTGGAGTAGTAAATGCTGTAGTAGATGAATTAAATATTCCAGTAGTTACTGGTATGTATATAGAAAATCCTGGTTTAGATTCATGCAGAGGTAAAGCAATAGTAGTAAATGTTTCAGACTCAGCGGCAGGCATGAGAAAAGCACTACCAGTAATGGCAAATATAGTAAAGAAGATAATGAATGGCGAGGAACTAGGTCTTCCAGAGGAAGAAGGATATATATCACAAGGTAAGAGACTTACTGTTTTCTCAGATAAGAGAGGTTCGCAAAGAGCGGTAGAGATGTTATTATCTAGATTAAATAATGAACCATTTGAGACTGAACTACCAATGCCTGTATTTGATAAGGTAGATCCAGCAGTAGCAATTAAGGATTTAAGTAAAGCTACTATAGCTCTGGTAACTAGTGGTGGAATGGTACCATTAGGAAACCCAGATAGAATCCAATCAGCTAGTGCTCAAAAATGGGGCAAGTATGATGTAAGTGGAATAGATGCATTAACTGGAGAATATTGCACAATTCACGGTGGGTTTGACCCAGTATATGCAAATGAAATACCAGATAGAGTAGCACCGCTTGACATGCTAAAGGAATATCAAAAAGAAGGACTTATTGGTAATGTGTTTGAGTACTTCTATACTACTACAGGTACTGGAACATCGGTTGGAAACTCAGTGAAATTTGGTACTGAAATAGGAAAAGAGCTTAAAGAAGCTGGAGTAGATGGAGTTATATTAACTTCAACTTGAGGCACCTGTACACGTTGCGGTGCAACAATGGTAAAAGAAATAGAAAGATATGGTATCCCTATAGTTCATATGGCTACTATTACTACAATTTCCGAATCAGTAGGTGCTAATAGAATAGTTCCAACTATTGCAATTCCTTATCCAGTAGGAAACCCGAATCTTCCAAAAGAAGAAGAATATACAATGAGAAAGAAAATGGTTGGAAGAGCATTAAAAGCTTTAGCTACAGAAATAACTGAAGTAACTCAATTCTAAGACGATTTTCCATTATTAAATAAAAGGGGCTGGCAAAGCCCCTTTTTCCTAAAAGAGTTGAATGTGTTAGAATTAACAATGATAGGAGATGGTAAATATGGAAAAACAGCAACTAAACTGGGGAAGAGTTATGACATACGCAGGTGCATTTATTGCATTCCTCATAGGCTCTGGGTTTGCAACTGGCCAAGAAGTCTTACAATATTTTAGTTCATATGGTTACCTAGGAATATTAGGAGTAATAGTAGTGTTTTTATTATTTCTTTATGTAGGTATTGACTTTGTAATTGTAGGGAAAGAAAATCAGTTTCCAAAGGGAAGCGATGTATACAAATATTATTGCGGAAATATAATAGGAAATTTTTATGATTACTTTTCTATTGCTTTTATCTATATGTCATTTATAGTTATGATAGGAGGAGCAGGTGCTACAGTACATCAACAATATGGTCTTCCAGCAGAGTTTGGTGGAATTATGATGGGAATTTTAGCAGCAGGTACTGTAATATTCGGATTAGGAAAGATAGTAGATGTAATAGGGAAGATTGGTCCAGCAATAATTTTTTTAACAATTATACTAGGTATAACTGCTATATTAAAAAATCCTGAGGGATTAGTTAAGGCAAATGAAGTAATACCAAAATTAAACTTATTGAGGGCTTCCTCTAACTGGTTTTATGCAGCAGCTTCATATGTAGGATTTTGTATGCTGTGGTTAGCGGGATTTATGACATCCATGGGTGCCTCTAGTGAAAGTAAAAAAGAATCTGTTCTTGGAGTAACTTTTGGTGCCATAGGATTTAGTGTGGCTTTGGTAATTATCACATTAGGTATGATTGCAAATATAGAACAATTAGCTGGTTCAATGGTGCCATCATTAATATTAGCTGGAAATATAAATTCAACATTAGCTATAGTATTCTCATTTATAGTGGTAGCAGGAATTTATACAACAGCAGTTCCTCTTTTATGGCAAGTTGTTGCCAGGTTTTCAGAGGAAAAAACTAATAAATTTAGAATGTTGACTGTAGTATTAGCTATAGTTGGTGTTTTTATTGGTTTAAGGGTTCCATTTGATAAATTAGTAAATATAATATATGTAATAAACGGCTATGTAGGTATTATTCTATTAGGATTTATGATAGTAAAAACTATTAGGAATAAATTAGCTAATAATTAAACTAATTAAGTGGGTAAACTCAATATGAGTTCTCAATAGATTCAAAAGAGACCCTTTTCCCCATAAAGGTTCTCTCCTCTTAAAAATATTTTAGCAAGATATTTATAAGTATTGGGTGTTTTAAATTTTGTTACACATGGTAAAATAACTTCGGCTTCTGACTCTGGAAATCGAAGTTATTTTATTTTCATTTACTACTTTTCTTTTTCCTATAATATGATATAATAGCTATATGTTTAGTGACTCGAAATACATAAAAAGGTGGTAGAATATGAACAAACAAAACAAGACAGAATTGATTTTAAAAGGTAGCATTTATAAGGTACTTATTACACTGTCTATTCCAATCATGATAAACAGCCTTATACAAACATTATACAATTTGGTAGATGGATTATATGTAAGTATGCTTTCATCAGTTCATTTTGCAGCTACTGCTTTTGTATGGCCAGTTAACTTCTTATTTATTTCTTTAGGTATAGGGCTTTCTATAGCAGGTACTTCTCTTCTTGCACAGTTAGTTGGTGCAAATAAATTAGAGAGGGCTAATGAATACGCTACCCAACTAATAGCAGTTAGCGTACTTAGTTCAGTTGTATTTACTATATTAGGATATCTTGTAAGTCCTCATATTATTAGGCTAATGGGTGGAACAGGAGAACTAGCAGAGCTTGGAAACATATATTTAAGGATTACTTTTTTAGATATGCCTTTTATGTTTCTGTTTTTTAACATAAGTTCTATAATGAATTCTCAAGGAAATACTTTTATAACCATGATTCTTAGTGGAATTTCTGCAATAATAAATGTAATACTAGATCCAATATTTATTTTTACTTTAGATATGGGAATAGCAGGTGCAGCATGGGCAACATTAATCTCTAGGGGTGTGTTGGCAATGCTTGGATTTGTTTTGTTGTTTAATAAAAAGAATAAGATTATACCATCTTTTAAGGAATTTAAGTTTGATAAAGAAGTAATTAAAGAAATATTTACTGTAGGATTACCATCCTCCATAGGTCAAACAGGAGCTTCTTTAGGATTTATCGTACTTAATGGCTTTATTGGGTCCTATGGAACAGCAACCTTAGCTGCTTATGCTATGGTAAACAGAATAACATCCTTGGTTATGCAACCAGCAATGGGTATTGGATCTGCATTAACTGCAATAGTAGGGCAGAATATGGGAGCAAATCAAATCGATAGGGTAAAAGAAGCATTTTACAAAGCATTAAAACTTACAATCCTTATCGGTGGATTGGGTTGCATAATATTGATTGCATTTGATACTCAAATAATTAACTTTTTCATGCAATCAAAAGATGATCCAACTGTAATAGATTTGAGTTTAGTATATCTGGTGTATGTGTCGCTATCCATGCCTTTAATGGGAATTTTCTCTGTATTCCAAGGAATATTCCAAGGCTCTGGAAATACTAAATATTCTATGTCCATGGAAGTGGGTAGACTTTGGTTTGTGAGACTTCCCATGATTTTAGTTTTTAAACATTTTACAAACTGGGGCTCTACAGGCATTTGGTTCTCAATGAGCTTTAGTAATCTAATAGTTTGCTTATATGGATATTGGATATATAGAAGAAATGGATGGCAAAAGAAAATAATTAAGAGTAATGATGAGTGTCAAAGTGATAGCACCTTAGCATAAGTTAATAAATTGAAGTTAGTAGCGGAGAATTTATTCTCCGTTTTTTGTTTGTAACTTAAAAATATGTTATAATACTTAGTTAGGAAAACAAATAGGGAAGTGAGATAATATGAATTTAATAGCTATAGAAAATTTATCTAAAGCATATAGTGAGAAACAGTTATTTAATAATATTAATATGGGCATTGATGATGGAGATAAGATAGGGCTTATAGGCATTAATGGAACTGGAAAAACTACATTTTTAAAGATTATTGCTGGTATAGAAGAATCAGATACTGGAAAAGTAATAAAAGGAAGTAATGTAAATATTGAATATTTACCTCAAGATATAGACTTTGATTTAAATGCTACAGTAGTGGAACAAGTTTTCAAAGGTAATTCTAAAAACATTCAACTAGTTAGGAGATATGAAGAAGCCCTAATGAATTCTAATACTAAAACTGAAGAAATACTAATTCTCACTCAAGAGATGGATGCAGCAAACGCCTGGGGACTAGAAGCTGAAGCAAAATCTGTATTAACAAAACTTGGAGTGAATGATTTTAATGAGAAAATTGGGAATCTATCTGGTGGACAGAGGAAAAGAGTTGCCCTAGCATCTGCCTTAATTAATCCTGCAGATTTACTCATATTAGATGAGCCTACAAACCATTTAGATAACGATACAATAGATTGGCTTGAAGAATATCTTAGTAGAAAAAAAGGTGCTTTGCTCATGATTACACATGATAGGTACTTTTTAGATAGAGTCGTAAATCAAATAATTGAATTAGACGGTGGAAATTTATATTCCTATAAAGGAAACTACAACTATTTCTTGGAGAAGAAACTTGAAAGAGAAGAAATGGATATAGCTAGTGAAAGAAAAAGGCAATCATTGCTTAGAACAGAATTAGCCTGGATGATGAGAGGTGCAAGGGCTAGATCTACGAAGCAGAAAGCTAGGATTGAACGATTTAATGAACTAAATGATAGAGAAATAGATATATCTGATGATAAATTTGATATATCTGTGGGTGGGACTAGACTTGGCAAGAAGATAATAGAAATAGATAATATAGAAAAAGCTTTTGATGGAAAAAAAGTCATAGATAATTTTAGCTATATTCTCTTAAGAGATGATAGAATTGGAATACTAGGACCAAATGGTAGCGGAAAATCAACTTTAATGAATATTATATCAGGTAGGATAGAACCAGATAAAGGTACAGTAGATATAGGAGAAACTGTAAAGATAGGAATCTTTGCTCAAGAAAATTCTCATATGGACAAGGATACTAGAGCTATTGAATATATAAGAGAAGGTGGAGAATATATAGAGACATCAGATGGTGAAAAGATATCTGCATCTCAAATGATGGAAAGATTCTTGTTTCCTAAAGAATTACAATGGACACCAATAGGTAAGCTCTCTGGTGGAGAAAAGAGAAGATTACATCTTCTTCGAGTACTAATGGAAGCTCCAAATGTATTACTTCTTGATGAGCCTACAAATGATTTAGATATAGATACTTTAACAGTATTAGAAGACTATATTGAAGAATTTCCTGGAGCAGTAATTGTGGTATCCCATGATAGATACCTATTAGATAAAGTAGTGGAAAAATTATTCGTTTTCGAAGGTAATGGAAAGATAGTAGGATATACTGGAAACTATGAATATTTTAAGGAAATAGTTGAAACTAAAAGAGAGAATCAGCAGTTAGAGAAAAAACCAGAAAAAAAAGAAAGACAAAAAGAAAATAATAAGCCCTTAAAGTTCTCTTTTAATGAACAAAGGGAATGGAATGAGATAGATACTATAATCTCCAAATTAGAGGATGAAATAGTAGAATTAGATGGTGAAATAGAGAAATCATCTAGTGATTACACAAGGTTACAGGAACTACTTGAAAAGAAAGAAAAGATAGAAAACAAGCTAGAAGAAAAGATGGAGCGATGGATGTATCTAAGTGAGCTAGCAGAGAAAATAGAGGAACAAAATAGAAATTAATGAAAGGATGTTTATATGAATAAGATCTTAGTATTAGCAGAAAAACCTTCAGTAGGTAGAGATATTGCAAGAGTACTAAACTGCAAGAAAAAGGGAAACGGATTTCTAGAAGGAGACAAATATATTGTAACTTGGGCATTAGGCCATTTAGTTACCTTAGCTGATCCAGAACAATACAATAAAAAATACAAGACCTGGAATATGGAAGACTTACCTATGCTGCCTGAGCCTATGAAACTTGAAGTAATAAAACAGACTAGCAAGCAGTTCTATGCTGTGAAAGAGCAAATGTATCGTAAAGATGTAGGACAAATAATTATAGCCACAGATGCAGGTAGAGAAGGTGAACTGGTAGCTAGATGGATTATAGAAAAAGCTAATGTAAAAAAACCAATTAAAAGACTATGGATTTCATCTGTCACAGATAAAGCAATAAAAGATGGCTTTAATAATTTAAAAGATGGTAAAGCATATGAAAACTTATATCATTCAGCCGTGGCAAGATCTGAAGCAGATTGGGTAGTAGGTATCAATGCCACTCGTGCACTTACTGTAAAATATAATTCTCAATTGTCATGTGGTAGAGTACAGACTCCTACATTATCTATGATAGCTCAGAGAGAAGAGGAAATTAAAAAGTTTATACCAAAAGAGTATTATGGGATATTAGCCAACACAAAGGATATAAAATTAACATGGCAAGATAGTAGTTCCAAGGATACCAGGACATTTGACATTACCAAGTCTAACAAGATCCTAGAAATACTTAAAGGTAAAGATGCTAAGGTCATGGATATAGAAAAGGCTCTTAAAAAAACATATTCTCCAGCACTATACAATTTAACAGAGTTACAAAGAGATGCCAATAGGATATTTGGTTATTCAGCAAAAGAGACTCTATCCATAATGCAAAGATTATATGAAAACCATAAGATACTAACTTATCCTAGGACGGATTCTAGATATATATCTGATGATGTAGTAGGTACATTAAAGGATAGGGTAAAATCTTGTGGCATAGGTCCTTACCAAAAAGTAGCATCAAAGATATTGATGTCTCCAATAAAAGCAAATAAGTCTTTTGTTGATAATGGTAAAGTAACAGATCATCATGCAATAATACCTACAGAGCAAAGAGTGTCTTTATCTGAACTAAATGATAGTGAAAGAAAAATATATGATTTAGTAGTAAAAAGATTTTTATCAATACTTTATTTGCCTTTTGAATATGAGCAAACAACAATAAAAGCTAAAATAGGTGATGAAAACTTTATAGCCAAAGGTAAAAGAGTTATATCACAAGGGTGGAAAGAAGTATATTCAAATAATTATAGAGATGAAGACGAAGAAGATGATAGCGATGATCAAAGCCTTCCTTTAATCAACAAAGGAGATACACTAAAGGTAATATCATTAGTGCAAACAACAGGAAAGACTAAACCACCTGCACCATTTAATGAGGGCTCTTTACTTCAAGCAATGGAAAATCCAGCAAAATATATGGCTGATGAAAGCAAAGCTCTAATAAAGATAATAGGAGAAACTGGAGGTATTGGTACAGTAGCCACTAGAGCAGATATAATTGAAAAATTGTTTAATACATTTTTATTAGAGAAAAATGGTAAGGATATTTTCATTACATCTAAAGGTAAACAGTTACTAGAGCTAGTACCAGAAGAATTAAAGTCCCCAGCCTTAACTGCAGAATGGGAACAAAAACTAGGTCTAATTTCACAAGGGAAGTTAAAAAAAGATAGTTTTATAAAAGAAATGAAAGAATACTCAAAAACTGTTGTAAAAGAAATAAAGAATAGTGATGAGACATTTAGACATGATAATATGACTAGGAATAAATGTCCTGAATGCGGTAAGTTCATGTTAGAAGTTAAAGGTAAAAAAGGAAAAATGTATGTATGCCAAGATAGAGAGTGTGGATACAGAAAAAGTATTTCTAGAGAAACAAATGCTAGATGTCCAAACTGTAAAAAGAAAATGGAGATGAGGGGTGAAGGAGACGGGCAAATGTTTGCTTGTTCTTGTGGATATAGAGAAAAACTTTCTACCTTCAATGAAAGAAGAGCTAAGGAAAAGAGCAATGTATCTAAGAAAGATGTAGCTAACTTTTTAAAAGATCAAAAGAAGGCAAAAACTGAGCCTCTGAATACTGATTTAGCAGATGCATTATCAAAATTGAAGTTTTAATATAGTATCACACTAAACAGATAAAAACTCTTAAATAGAATAACACAAATAATTTAAAAATATGACATATTACCCTTCCAAATTGTATTGATATTTGTTACAATAGGATTGATAAAAATTTCTTTATAATATATTACGGAGGGATGTAAATGTCAACAATATCAAATTATAGCAGAAAAGATATAATAAAGAATAATTCTATTTTTTCTGCTATACGTACTACAGTTGAATCCACTTTTTATGGCAACAATGTGGTTAAGGTTTCTTCTTTGTCTGAAGCTTATAAATTAGCTAAAACTTCACCTGGTACTATAGAGACAGATATGCCTGTATATAGACCAACAGAATTAGGCTTAGATGAAGGTTCGAAGATACTGTTATTTAATGATGGTGAAATAACTGGTCGTTTTGCAGGTGCCAGAGTTATCATTGGTGAAAATAATGTTGATGTAGGAAAATTTGCAGGTATTGCAAGAGAAGCCTCTTTTCATACAAGATACAAGAAATTATACCATGCTCAAGTAGTCATAGGACTTGATAAGGATTTTATGGTTAAAGCACATTTACTAATTCCAGAAGGATATGAAAATACAATGTATAGTTGGATGCTCAACTTCCAATATATAACAGAAGAATATATAAAAATGTATAAGGATTCTGTAAAATTGCCAGAAGGGGATATATATATATTATCAGACCCAGACTATTATCCACCAACTCATCCAAACGGATTAGCTTTATTTGATCCTCAAAATAACTGTGCTCTTCTATGTGGTATGAGATATTTTGGAGAGCATAAAAAAGGAACATTGACTTTGGCGTGGGGTATTGCAAATAGAAATGGATTTGCATCATGTCATGGTGGTATTAAGAGATACAATTTCCCAGGGAATGAAAAATATACAATAGGTGTATTTGGACTATCTGGTTCAGGAAAATCAACTTTAACCCATGACAAACATGATGGAAAATATGATATTACAATTTTACATGATGATGCATATGTAATTTCAACTGATGATGGGTCATCAGTAGCTTTAGAGCCATCATATTTTGATAAAACTCAAGATTATCCTACAGATCATCCTGCAAATAAATATTTAATTACAGTACAAAATTGCGGTGTAACACTGGATGATGAAGGAAATAAAGTAATAGTAACTGAAGATATTAGAAATGGTAATGGTAGAGCTGTAAAATCTAAACTATGGGCAGAAAATAGAGTAGATAAAATTGAAGAACCAGTAGATGCAATTGCATGGTTGATGAAAGATGCAACAATTCCTCCAGTAATTAAAATAAATAATCCTGTACTAGCTTCTGTAATGGGTGCAACTCTTGCTACCAAAAGATCTACTGCAGAAAGATTAGCAGATAATGTTGATATGAATGCTTTAGTTATAGAACCATATGCTAACCCATTTAGAACATATCCATTGGAGAATGATTATGAAAAATTCAAGGAACTGTTTGCTAATAGAAATGTAGAGTGTTATATATTTAATACAGGACATTTTCTAGATAAGAAGATACCAAAAGAAGTTACACTAAAGGCATTAGAAGAAATAGTAACTAAAAAAGCTGAATTCAAGCAATTAGGGGACTTCTCTGATATTGAGTATCTTGAAATTGAAGGTTTTGTACCAGATACAGCATCAGTTGAATATCAAAAGATGTGGATAAATAGTATTAATTATAGAAAAGAATTTTTAAAGGATATGGAAACCTTCAAGGCTGGAAGGGACAAGCTACCTAAGGAATCCATGGAAGCTCTAGAAAAACTAGAAAAAGAAGTATACGACTAAGAGTAGAATATAAAGATAGTTAATTTAATTGGAGTAGCAAAATATTAAACCAAGATACTTTTCTATGCTTATGGAAATGATATTACTATCATTCTAAAAATAGAAAGGATCTTGGTTTTTAATAATTTTAAATAGTTGAGATAATTTATTATTTTTGTGATAAAATAACAATAGAAATAATAATAGAGGAAGTGAAATATGATTAGTCTTGGAGAAGTTCAGAAATTAAAAATTAAAAGATTTACATCTATAGGTGCTTATTTAAATGTTGATGAAGAGTCAGATGACGATATATTACTACCAAAATCTCAAATACCAGAAAACTCTAATGTAGGAGATACAGTAGAAGTAATGGTCTATAATGATTCTAAGGATAGAATAATAGCTACTACAAATAGGTCAAAGCTACAGGTTGGTGAGATGGGACATTTAATGGTAGTCAGTCAAACGAAAATAGGCTCATTCTTAGATTGGGGATTGGAGAAAGATTTATTCTTGCCTTTCAGTGAAACCGTTGGATCAATTGAAAAGGGCAAATCATATCTAGTTGGTGTTTATGTAGATAAATCTGATAGAATCTGTGCTACTATGAAGATAAAAGATATGCTTAGCACAGAATCACCATATAAGGAAAATGACAAAGTAAGTGGGACTATTTATAGTATCAACAGAGATATTGGTGCATTTGTAGCAGTAGATGATAAATATGATGGATTAATTCCTAAAAAAGAGTTACTTGGAGCATATGAAGTTGGCGATACTATAGAAGTAAGGGTAGCTAAAGTAAAAGAAGATGGTAAATTAGATTTGAGCTTAAGGGATAGAAGTTATGTCCAAATGGATGAAGATTCAAAAGTGATATTATCCAAATTGAAGGAGCAATCAGGATTTTTACCACTTAACGACAATAGCCCACCTGAAGAAATAAAAAAACAATTAAAGATGAGCAAATCAGGATTTAAAAGAGCGGTAGGTAGACTATATAAAGAAGGCATAATAGAAATTAAAGATAATGGGATTAAATTAAATAATTAATGAATGGAGACGACAAAAATGATAAACACAATAAAAATTAATTTTGATGTAGTAGAGATGATGTTATTCATCTGGCAATCAGTGGCAGAGAGAGAAAAGATATCAGAAACTTTCATGCTGGAAGTTGCTAATAAAAAAGAGATGGATTATTTATATGATGAGGAATTCAGCAAAGAGTCAGTAAGAAAAGTCTTGTCTGCAATATCAAATAGAGAATTATTAAATCATCCAACAAAAAAAGAAAGTAGATTTTGGAATAATAATATGTGGATGTTAGAAGACTTAGATAATATGAACAATATGGTTAAGCCTGTCAAGACTTTAAATTTAGATCACTTAAAAGAAAAATTAGATAATGCTAAGTTTAATGATGTTGAAATAATATTCATACCAGGTCATGTTGATGAATATATAATTGATGAGAATAAATTAGTGGTAAATTTCTTTAAGATAATGGTAAATCCTATGGAAAGTACTGATGTTAAAATACTAGGCAAACCACTTAAAGAATATATTGAAGAGAAAGTATTAGAGATGGTAAAATAGTGTATTAGGAGGAGTAGAATATGATAACCACTACAACACCAAATATTGAAGGAAGAAAAATCCTTGAATACAAAGGTATAGTCTTTGGAGAAGTTATTTCTGGTGTAGATTTTATTAAGGACTTTGCTGCAAGCTTGACAAATTTCTTTGGTGGTAGGTCAGGAAGCTATGAAGGCGAACTTATTCAAGCTAGAGAAAATGCCCTTAGGGAAATGGAATCTCGAGCAATGAAAATGGGAGCTAATGCTGTAGTAGGAGTGGACATTGACTATGAAGTATTAGGTCAAGGCGGAAATATGATAATGGTAACAGCTTCAGGTACAGCAGTTATAGTAGAATAAGCAAAAATACCCTTTTAACAAAGGGTATTTATTTTTAAGGGGTATATACTAACTAAAAGTGCAAAATAGGAGGTAAAAATGTTTAAGGATATAGGAGATATAGTAGAGGGAGAAATAATTGATTTCACCCATGAGGGTAATGGAGTATTGAAGATTGACAATTTTGCTGTATTTGTAGCTGGAGGAATAATAGGTGATAAAGTAGCAGTGAAGATAGATGAAATTAAAAAGAATTTTGCCATAGGCTCAATAACCAAATTAATTGAGCCTTCAAAAGATAGAGTAAATAATAATTATAATATTGGAAGTGGAGAAATACCATTAGTGGGATATAAGTATGATAGGCAGCTTGAATGGAAAAAAAACAAAGTAAAAATGGATCTTCTAAAATTTGCAGAACTATCCAATGTGAATATTCATGATGCAATCGGAATGGATAATCCATATAGATATAGAAATCATATTCAAATACCTGTAGGAAATAGAAATGGAAAAGCAATATTAGGATTTTACGGAAGAGGCAGTCATAATATTGTAGATATGGAAGGTAGTATATTACAACCAGAAATTGGGGATATGATTTTAACTATTATTAGAGAATGGATAAATAAATATAATATACAAGCCTATGATAGGAGAACAAAGAAGGGAATTTTACGCCATATAGGAATTAGAACTAATGATAAAAATGAGGCTATGGTAATTATAGTGACAGCCACTGATTATTTACCAAATAGCAGTGATTTAATTCAATTGTTGAATACTAAGATAAAAGGAATTGTGAGCATTTATCATAATATCAATAATCTGCAATCAGCTCCTACATATGGGAGAAAGTATAAAAAACTTTATGGGGAAGATAGACTAAAGGATCATCTAGGAGATTTGAAATTTAACATATCTCCAAACTCTTTCTTTCAAGTGAATAGAAAGCAAGCAGAAGTATTATATAGTAAAGCTATTGAGTATTTAGACTTAAATAAAGAAGATATTGTATTTGATATTTATAGTGGAATTGGTACAATTTCATTATTTATAGCAGCTAAATCAAAGAAAGTATATGGAATAGAATCAGTAGGAGCTGCAATTGATGATGCAAAAGAAAATGCTAAATTAAATAATGTCAACAATGTAGAATTTGTATTAGGTAACGCAGAAGAAATGTTACCAAAGCTCATGGATAAAGGCATAAAATCCAACAAGATAGTAGTAGACCCACCAAGAAAAGGATGCGAAAAGGAAGTATTAGAAGCAATAATTAAGATTTCACCAGAAAGAATAGTATATGTTTCTTGTAATTCAACTACTATGGCCAGAGATGTTAAGATATTACTAGAAAGTGGATATAAGGTGGGGGAAGTTCAACCAGTTGATATGTTTCCTCATACTGCACACGTTGAGAGTATAATTCTGATGACGTATTGTGGTTCGGAGGGCAAAAAGTAGAACTCGACCACAACATATAGTGGTTCGAGGACGATTTTTTGCCAAAAAATGAGCAAAAAAACACCGTTTTTTGACCCCTATTTTTGGGGTGAAATATAGATGACATAGGGGAATTTGGGTAATGAGAGCATAATAGTTGAAATTAACCTTCAATTTCATAAAAAATACTCTTAGTTTCAATTTCATTTGATTAGGGTAAAAAGTAAAGACTTTATCAGGGGACAGAGTGTACGCTATCTGTCCTCTTTCTTTTTTAATGATCATATTTCCATAGAAGGAAATTAGATGATAAAATAAATTATTTAATTTATTTTATAATTTTTGAAACTTTTAACTTTTCTTATACGAATATAAGATTAAGAGGATAAACAAAAGGGGTGGTGATGTCTTGGATGAGGAAAATAGATTAATAAGCCGTATACAAAGAACAGGTAATAGAAAAGCAGCTGACGAACTTATTAGAAAATACTATGATGAAATCTACACTTATGTATATAAACAGATCTCAGACAAGCACACTGCTATGGATGTGACTCAGAATATTTTTATATCTATGCTTCAATCTATTTCAAATTTTGACAATAAGAAAGCTGGGTTCCGTACTTGGTTGTATCGGATTGGTACAAATAAAATCATTGACTATTTTAGAAAGAATTCTGTTGAAAGGAGAAGAATAGCTGATATAGGAGAATATGATATTCAAGATCAAACGATGTTTACAATAAATATTGAAAATAAAGAATTATTGCTGAGGCTGCAAGATTATATTAATTCACTGGACGTAAATTCACAGCAGATTTTTAGATTAAAGATATTCGCAGAATACACCTTTCCCCAGATTGCTTCTGTCTTATCCTTGCCAGAATCAACGGTAAAATCAAAATATTACAGGTTATTAAAAATTATAAGGGAGGAGTTTAAGGATGAATATTATTAAACCTACAAATAGTGAAAAAGAAAATGCAATAGAAAATATCCTATCACAGGGATTATCCAAGCCTGATGGACTTTGGGATTTTTGCTACAGAATGTACTGTTCATTAGGATTTAAATTTATTTTCTTTGATATATCACAGGCAATAATAATGGCAGTTGCTATAACAATTGGATTTATTCTGTTTTACCCCTTATCATCACAGCAACATGTATACTCAACGTTATTTGCAGTATCACCATTGTTTTTTATCACAGTTATATTCTTTACAGAGTTTATTGAGAGAAATGATAGTTTGCATGAACTGAAAATGACCTTTAAACATACCATTCAGAAGATAATTATCTTTCGAATTTTGTGCTATTCGCTGATAAGTATGGTAATATGCATTTTCTTAAGTATTAGTATGCCAGATAAATATAATTTTCTTAGGGCAGCTTCCATTACCCTAAGTGCACTATTTATATGTGCCCTTCTTACTATATATATTATGAGGCGTTTAAAAGGTCGCTGGATTCATTTTACTTCACTAGTGGCATGGGTGGCAACTGCATTTCTACCAGTTTTGATTCTTGGTGAAAGATGGGAATTATTATTATCACAAATCCCTATAGGAATAACTATTACTGTAGGTGTAATTGGGTTTATTTTATATCTGAATGAAATAAAGAAATTAATTAATATGAATAAAATGGAGGTTGCATATTATGTTGGCAGTTAATAATGTTACAAAAAAATACAATGACTTCACTGCTCTTGAGGATATAAGTCTTGAATTTGATAATGGAGTATATGGTCTTCTTGCACCAAATGGAGCTGGCAAAACTACTTTGATAAAAATGCTTACCACGCTTCTTTTTCCCACAAAAGGTGAAATACTTTGGGAGGGTACAGATATCAGAGCACTAGATGAGAAATACAGGGATATAATTGGGTACCTTCCACAGGAATTTGGATATTATAAGAACTATTCACCGCGACAGTTTCTTGACTATCTGGCAGCATTAAAGGGCATTGATAGACATGATTCAAAGAAAAAAATAACAGAACTTATGGAGCTAGTTGCATTGGAAGATGTAACGGATAAGAAAATGCGAAAGTTTTCAGGTGGGATGATTCAGCGGGTTGGTATAGCACAAGCACTTTTAAATGACCCAAGGATCCTAATACTGGACGAACCTACAGCAGGTCTTGACCCAAAGGAAAGAGTTCGCTTTAGAAATATGATTTCCAGTCTATCAAAAGACAGAATAGTTATCTTATCAACTCATATAGTTTCTGATATAGAAACAATTGCAAATCAGGTAATCATGTTTAAAGACCACAAGTTGTTTTGCAATGATTCCCCATCCCATATATGCAGCACTTTAGAAGGAAAGATATATGAAACCTGGGAGATTGAAAAGGTAAATGTACCTCATATTCTGTTAACTCAGAGACAGGAGGGGGACAATACCCTTGTAAGATTTGCAACTGATACAGAATATAATGGTGAGGCACGTAGAGTAACTCCTACCTTAGAGGATGTGTTTCTATATGTGTATAATGATGGGGTGTAATAATGAATATTTATAGACTTGAGTTTAAGAAATTATATTCATCAGTTACATTATGGACTTTAATCATACTTTTTCTTATATTCAATATCTTTCTGGTGGTAAGTAGTTCAGGCAATAAATATACTGATTTTTTAGGGGAAGTATCCCATGAAACAGGATATGTGCTAAATAGGTCCTTTCATAACAGACTTTCCCAGACATACGTAAGCGATATACAATCTGATTATTTAGAACAGCTTAAACTTGATACTTACAAGATTGAAGATATATTTGATAATTATGAAATAAGTGACGTAGGTGAAAAGTATATAGCAGCCACAGGTGCACCAGATAAATTTGCGGAAACTATGAGAAACAAATACTCTGATTTGCAAATGGTAGTAGATAAAAAGGCAGAGAGTAATGAATCTATGACACTTTATTTTGCAGGTGCTACTTATAATATGCACCAACTATTATTTAAAAATCTTATGGGATGGTTGATTATTGAAGGGGTGCTTATCTCAGCGCTCTTGGTTTTACTTTCATTAGGATATGAAAATAGCAACAAGACTGAAAATATAATATATTCAACAAAAACAGGAAGAAATATCCTAAGGGCTAAATTTACTGCTTCAATATCAGCAGGGCTGGGAGCCTATTTGATTTTATCTATTATTACCTTTGTTATTTTTTTTAGTCTTAATGATTATAGTGGAATTTTGGGTAGCAGTGTTTCTAGTATATTTAATTATAGATTTGATATTATTGCAGGATTAAGACCCTTCGTTACATGGCATAGCCATAGTGTTTTTACCTATTTATTAGCAACAATAGGTATGAGTATTGGTCTGATTTTTTCCTTTTGTCTTATGGCATTTCCCATAGGAATTATTATAAAAAACAGCTATATAAGCTTCTTTGTATTCCTAATCATTAATGCAGGAATAGTTGCTTTACCGTTTATGATACCAGACACAACTTTGATGAGTCATTATATTAGTTACTATTCCATGCTTTCACCAGTTTGGCTGTGGCTGAAGCGTAGTATTTGGTTTACAGATGGAGATATGGATACCCTGTGGAAATATTTTGAGACTATGGGGCTTTGTGTTTCAATGCTTACCTTAGCAGCTCTTTCTATATTGGTAACTATTAGATTTAAAAGGAGGGATATAATATGAGAGTAATTATTAATGAGATTAAAAAGATATGGAATATAAAGCTTCTTCTAGTAGCTATTATAATTAGTGGCTTATTTTACACGATTTTCATGAGCAACTATATAACTTACTTTAAAACAGGACATTCTATAACTGAAGAAACAGAATATGCTATGGAAATGACAAATAATTATGGAGCTACAATTACAGATGGGGAGTTTTCTAATTTTATGGAAGAAAGAGAGGCTCTTATATCTGAAGCAGAAGAGTATATAAATGCATTACCTATTTTTGCTGAAGTAGGCATATATAATTTTGAAGATTATGAAAGAGTTCACGATAAAGGAGATACAAGTGAGAGAGAAACAGAAGCTGTATGGACCTTGCTTGGAGAGGAAGGTAATTTTGTAAGATTTCAACTTCAGGCACTGGATTCAATTGAAGAGCGATATTATAACTATCCTAAATATACATTGGATAATGCTTTAAACTCAGAAGATACACCTAAAAAAGAGCTAGTTCGTCTACAGGAGATAAAAGAAAAAGAAGAGTATAGGAATATTATGGATGTATATTCATTTGAGAATACAGTCTCATATTCAATCTATTTAGCTATTTTGACTATCTTGATAACACTTGTATTGGTTTCACCACTTATTGTTAATGATCGTTCAAGTAATATTCATTTGCTACAATATAGTTCGAAAAATGGAAGAAGGATTTTATCCCAGCAGCTTATTTCCATTATTATCTCAGCATTTATGGTCACTACATTATCTGTTTTAATCTTTGGAGCTATTTATACCATAAATAATACATTTGTTTTCTGGAACAATGGACTCACCTCCTTTTTGAATGTAGCAGTAGATTTTTTCTGGTTTGATTTAACTTATGGTCAGTATATTATATTTTATATTTTACTACTTTATATTTTAAGCATTGGATTAGCCATGGTGGCTTTTGGAATTTCAAGATTCAGTCAGAATCTAATAGCATTGATTATGAAGCTTATCCCTGTATTTGGTGTATTTTGCTTAATCAGCTATGTAGTATTCTACAAGACCTTCAGTAATATAAATCTACTATATAGGAGCATTGGAATCCCATGGTTGGAGCCAATAGTGTGCTTATCTGTACTATTGAGTGGACTAGGTTCATCAATATATATATTGCATAGAGAAAAAAATAATGATTTACTATGATGAAATGTTGAAGGAGTAACCAATGATAAAAAAGAAAAGAAAGAAGTTATTTATAATACTTGTAATAATAGCATCAATCGCATTATTTCTTTATGCTCAACTCAACTGGATATCAATAACTAAAGAAGATATCTATATAAATAATTTACCGTCTGCTTTTAATGGATTTAAAATTTTGCAGTTGTCAGACTTGCATAGCAAATCATTTGGTAATGATAGCAATGGTATTATTAAAAAGATTAATAATATCGAACCAAATATTATTGTAATGACGGGAGATATGAGAACTAACACGCCTGATGATAATGGTGAGGTGTTAATTACTCTTTTAGAAAATCTTAACGGTGAATATCCTGTCTATTATGTAACAGGTGAGCATGAAGAAGGAAAATACTTTGAGGATGAAAATAAATATATGAAAGAAGGAACGAAAGAAGCCTACGAAGATAGACTTGAAGAACTTGGGGTTATAGTTCTTAATGATGAAAAAGTGCAATTAGGTAATGGGAAAGAAGTGATGAACATATATGGATTAAAAGAAAAGCTGAGTGGGAGTATTAATATAGATAATAGATTAAGTAAACCTAATTCACAAGAGGTAAATATTCTATTAGCTCATACACCTGATCATTTCAATGAATACGTAGGTTGGGGAGCAGATGTAATATTTTCAGGAGATAAACATGGAGGCCTAATTAGATTACCTTTTGTAGGAGGTATGATTTCGTCTGATGGCACATTTTTCCCAGAGTATGATGGTGGTTTATATAGAGTTGATGATTCTACAATGGTTGTTAGCAGAGGTCTTGGGAATTATTTTATAAATATAAGGGTTTTCAATAGACCGGAGATAGTAGTAACAACATTAAAAAATAAATAATGAATTAAATAGTATCGAGTATTATCAGCAAAGAAGCCATGGACATATTTGTGTATTTTTCAATAGTATTGCTGTGTATGCAGAAAAATATTATAATAAGCAAGGGAAAATAGATTTATTTGCCTGAAACTAAGGGGTAATCACCTCAGTTACAGGGATAAACCACAATATGTAGTGGTAAAAATAAAAGTATTTTGTTATTTATATAAAAAAACTAGATATAGAAACTAAAAGAGGCGAAGTCTTCGGTCAATTTATGATCGATAGTCTTCGCCTCTTTTTTATTTCAAAAATAAAAAGAAAGGACTGAGAACAATGTCAAGATATTTTATGTATGGTACATCACTGGGAGGTATAGAGCAGCTGATGATGCTGACACCTAATTTCCCTCAAAGAAGAAGTGGAATAGTCATTAATAATCATTTTAATTGTAAGAGAGGTATTAAGATTTGTAATGGTTGTGTAGCAAAGGTTGAAAGCAGAGGTAATACTAATGATTGCTTTTGTTTCAAAGAAAAAATAGAGGCAGATGAAATTAAATATACAGATCTGATAAAAGATTGCTTTGGAAGAATAAAAAACTATGCTCTAAAGGAAAGATTGAAATTACTTAGTAATAGATTTACTGGTGAACTATTTTTAAATCATAACCACAGGGGAAGATTTTATCATTTAATTCAGAAACAAGATGTTGATATAGAGGGTGGATCGCCAAGCTACCTTGCAGTAATATTTCTTCTAACTGCAGATGAAGTATTATGGAATATTTCAGAGCATGCGATCGGCTTAAATGGATTCGATTTTTCACAGATACATCTTAGACAAATTAGTACAGAAGGCTATGCTCTTTACCAAACGGCAAAAACTATATCGACAGGAAAAGAATATATAAGAATAAGTGAGATAGCAGATAAAGAACTTATTGATGATACTGCATTTAAGATAATAATCAACGCATCAATAATTGCAAAGTATGGTGCAGATGTATTTTCAATTATGAAATAGAATGGAGGAGAGATATGCTAATTAGATTAAGAGGGATTGACAGGAAAGAAGAAGAATCAATTATGTTTAATTTTCCTTATGATGAAAGTGAAATATCCAATGTATATAATCAACTGGAGCTTGAAACTTCAACTGCTCCCAACTGTTATATTGAAGAAGTGGTCTATGATTCAGATATGAATGAAATTCTAAAAGGTAAACAGTGTAACATAGATGAAGTAAATTTCTTATTTAAGAGGATGGATAGTTTCGATACAAAGGAAAGAAAAGTGTTTTTTGCTTCTGCCTTTGCAGAAAATCCTGAAACAATAGCAGAATTAATCAATCTAAGCTTTAATACTCATTGCTATAGTCTTGTAAGTGACTTTAATAATCTAGAAACTGTAGGAAAGGATTTATATATATCAGAAAAGCAAGCAGTAGCAACTAGAGAATTAGATGAACTTGACGGTGGATCCTTTGCAATGGAGGTAATAAAAAATAATCCTAATTCTAGAATTACTCCTTATGGAGTCTTATATAAAAATTCAAATGTACCAGAGCAAATATATAATGGCAAGCAGTTTCCCACATACCATTGGAAAGAAACTGTAGCAACAATACAGCTGACCGCAAAAGGTGCAAATGAATTTATATATCTTCCTTGTTCTGATTTTGAAATTGAAAAGGCACTGTTGAGATTAGAAACTCCTTACTTACATGATTGTGAAGTTGCAATTGCTAGCCATAACTTTTCAGATAGAATAATAAATATTATTTCTGCTGATACAACACCATTAATTAAGATTGATACCTTAAATAAATTAGCAAAGCACTATAAGGAAATAGGCAACCATGATATAGAATATTTTGAAAAACTTATGAATCATGTTAAACCTCGAACTGTTGATGAAACCTTTGCACTAGCAGATTCTATGTATGAATTTGAACTATTTGATGGTATCCATAGTGTAGAAGCCTATGGAAGATATATGATTTGTGACTCAGGACATTTTGAATATGATTCAAATCTTGAAGAATATATTGATTTTAAAAGATATGGACAGGAGAAAATGGCACATGAATTTGGAGCGTTTTCAGAGAAAGGATATATTACTTACCATGGATATAATCAAAAGCTTGCCAATTTATTATTTGAAAGGCTTGGAATGGTATTTCCTGAACAAGAAGAATTGCAGACCTTAAAACTGTATATGCCTCTCGAAATAACTACCTATGATATAGAAAATGAATATGGTTATAAAGAATATGCAAATGAACCACAGAAAATTTCAAATGCTGAAGTAGTTGAATATCTAGATGTAATTCTAAAGGCAATAGAAGAAAACAATCTTCCAGAAGAAGAACAAAGAGGTCTGATGAGATATTATGATGACCATGACAGTGTGAATGCAAAAGTATCCAAGTATGTGTTTTCCGTTGAACTTATAGAAGGAGAACTAATGGGAGTAGCTGTTCTTACTTTAAATGATGAATTGACTCCAAAGGAGCTTGAAAAAATCAAAGATAATATAACTGGACAGGCATCAGATGGCTGGTGTGAAGGCTTTGAACAGAGAGAAATTAGTACTGATATGGGAGATATTTATGTTAGCTTTTGGAATAGTGATAACTGGTTTATTAAAACAGTTGAGGAAATGGGTATAGAAGAAAATCAAAAAATGGGAGGTATGAAATTTGAATAATAGAAATCAAGTAGAAAGAATTAAGAAAGGCTATCCTGTAGGTACACGAATTGAATTGATTCAGGCAATGGATGATGTGCAAGGTGTTGAAAAAGGTGCAAAGGGAACAGTAATAGGGGTAGATGACATTGGAACCATACACATGAAATGGGATAACGGAAGAGGTCTTGGTCTTATTCCTGGAGAAGATAATTTTAAAGTGTTATCTCGTCCGCAGGAAGAAGAGATGAAAGAGTCGGATGAGCCTTCCAAAGAGCAATCACAAGGCATGGGGGGAATAAGTTTATAAAATAAAAGAGAACTTGGTGTACTAAGGTAGCACGGAATATGTCCGTGTTTTTTTAATATCTAAAAACATATAAGGCCGATTGTTTGCTGTAAATTACAGCATAGTAGTCGGCCTTTTTTTGTTGCCAAAAACAATAATATCCACAGTGTTATGAATCATGGCATGAGAAAGGAGGCGAGGAGGTGGAACATGATTTTTTAATTTATATGAAAGAGTATCATATTGGAACCTCTAAGGCAGTCCCCAGCGCATATCTACAAAGTAGATTTTGTATTAGTTCAAGAACTGTCAGGAAATTAGTCAATCAATTAAGAAATGATGGCAATCCCATATGCAGTGGTGACAATGGATATTATTATGCCGCTGATAGAAAGGAACTGCTTGCAAGTATAGGGCAGATGACAAGTCGAATTAGAGAAATTGCAAAAGCAAAGAGAGGACTAGTCAAAGCTTTAGAGCATTTTCCAGATACAAACGGACAATTGAGATTAGACCTTGATAAAGAGGTAAAAGAGAGGTGATGAAGTATTAATAGTTTTATGAGTTGGATAGGTGGCAAGAAATCTTTAAGAGAATTAATTGTATCTCTCTTTCCCTTATATTATGAACGATATATAGAAGTGTTTGGAGGCGGAGGCTGGGTATTATTTCATAAGCCACCGGGCAATGATTTTGAAGTATATAACGATTTTAATGGATTGCTAACCAATCTTTATCGCTGTGTAAGAGAGAAACCAAACGAATTAATAGATGCACTATATTTTGTGTTAAACTCCCGTGAGGATTTCAACATAGTAAAGGAGGCACTTGCAAGAGACAGCCCTACAAGTGATGTAATAAGAGCCTCATATTTTTATCAATTGATTCGCTATAGCTATGCATCAGGCCTTACTAGCTTCGGCAGTCAGCCTCATGATATGTGGACTAACTTTCCTTTAATTGAACAGGCACATAGAAGACTTAGTAAAGTAGTGGTTGAAAATAAAGATTTTGAAAAGCTGATAAGGCAGTATGACCGCCCTGTCAGCTTTTTCTATGCAGATCCACCGTATTTTGAAACAGAAAAGTATTATAAAAATGTTGGTGAAGATGGATTTAAGAAAGAAGATCATATAAGACTTCGAGATACCCTGATGGGTATTGAGGGAAAGTTCTTACTTTCCTATAATGACTGTTCTTTTATTAGAGAGCTATACGATGCTCCAAACATCCAGATTGAAAGCTATACCCGTATCAATAATATTAAACAACGCTATGATAATGGTGCCCAGTTTCCTGAAATACTGGTGGCAAATTATGATATGCACGAAAGGGAGATAAATTCTCCATCACAAATTAATTTATTTGAAATGAAAAATGGAATAGGAAACAAGGAGGAATTTTATAATGAAAATGATTAAAGAATGCTTTGACAACAACGTTAGTTTACCAAATGAAATACTTAATGCAGCAGACCTTACAGGGTGTGAAGAAATTGAATTTAATACCTTAGAGAATGCTGTTGTAGCTATGAAAACAACTATGAATGCAATGGAGCTTATAAAGGTGGCAGAAGGACTTAAAAATCTCTCAGAAGAGTTAATTGTTCATCTAGCAGGGATTTGTGGGAGATGTCATGATTGCTCCTATTGTGAGAGATTTGAAGAATTTGATGAGATTATTGTCCCAGATTATCTCCTTGAAGAAGCTGGTATTCCAAAGGATGCAAAGCTTTGTGCTTGTACTGAGGAAGACAGTGGGGAAATCATAGTGATGCAGGCAGATTATGACTATGATATAGCCGATGTACCTAAGTTTGTTATTGATATCTTTGAGATGTCAGGTATCTGCATCAGAGAATTAGAAGAAAGGATTATAATGGAGGATATTGTCTATGGAGATTAAATGATGGGAGGTAAATCATGACAGGAATTGAGCTAAAGTATGGCTGTATATTTTATTATGGAAATCCGTCTGGATATGTGGAAGACGGTACTGCAATAGTAGATTCTATGTTTCAAAATGAAGAATTCAGTCAGTGGCTTGGTAACCGTAAGCTTACAGCAAAATGGACAGAGGGTGTATTTGAAAGACTTTCAAAAGAAGGTGTACTCCTTATTAATAATGAAAGACCAGTACCTCTTAAAGACTGTCGTATCTGGCAGCTAAGAGCTGATATAAGTCCTGAATGTAAGTTTATAGGATATGAGGAACTTAAAGAAAACTTTGGAGAGCCAGATAAAAATAACTATGAGCTTGTATATGAAGGAGAAATAGAAACAAATGATTTAGAATCTATCTATTCAAAGTTTAATCTAAATCATCCTCATGGGTTTACTGGTCACTCACTGTCAATGTCTGATGTAGTTGAGCTATATGATGACAATGGCAGTGAGTTTTATTATGTAGATCGTTTTGGATTTAAAGAAATTGATTTTGAAGGAAAGGGTCAGATACAAGATATTAATATGAGTATTTAAAAAAAATAAAATAATGGAGGAAAACAGGATGAAAAATATCTTAAGAAAATCAAATGAATTTATGATAAGAAAGGCTATTGCAGCAAAGGTAGCAGCTAGTAATAACCGTGGAGAAGGATATATTGATACAGCTGTTAAGATTTTAATTGCCGTAGTTTTGGGAGCATTACTCCTTGCTGGACTTTATGCATTATTTGGTGAAGTAGTAATGCCAACATTAGAAGAGCGTATCAATGAAATGTTTAACTATGCAGGCTAAAAGGGGGAAAGTTTAAAATGAATCATAAATCAAAGAGAATAATAAATATTCTTTTGGTAATTTGTATTTTAATTACGAGTTTTGTAGGATCTGCCTATGCAACAAGGTTTGTATTTTCTGATAGTGTAGGTCATTGGGCTGAGGATGCAATTAATAATCTTTCAAAAAAGGGTGTAATTCATGGATATCCGGATGGACTTTCTCATCCAGATGAAATAATTACAAGAGGAGAATTTTCTGCTCTTTTGGCAAGAATTATGGAACTTGAGGTAAAGGAAACAAATACGGTTAATATAGTATTTGAGGATATTGCAGGACATTTTGCTCAAAAAGAAATTGAGGCACTTATTGATGAAGGTATTATCATCAAAGAAGAATATGGTGCTAAATATTTTCCTGATGAGCCTATTACTCGAATGGAAATGATTAAAATGTTAGTTAGAGCTATAGGTAAAGAAGATCATAATATCGATTGTGCTTGTAACACAGGGTTTGTTGATGAAGATAATTTGACGGAAGAAGATCGTGAGTATATCTGTGCTGGCAAACATTACAATATTATCTCTGGTTATCCAGACGGAACAATACGTCCTGACGGAGAGGCAACACGAGGTGAAGCCTTTGAAATCCTTGATAAGCATGATGAAATTAAAGAGATAATCGAGCAAGAAGAAGCCACTGATAAAATAGAAGAAGATGTTGTAGATTCTCCTGATGTGGAGCAAGAAGATAAGGCTTCAGATAATGGTTCATCCTCAAATGGAGGTTCATATTATGTTCCTGCACCGAAATATGATTATACACTTCCAAATACTGCTTATGTTGAAGAAGAAATAAAAATTATTCCAACTAGTAGTAATGTAAAATCTGTAGCATGGACAGTTACTAAAAATGGTATTCCTACTGAAATTTCCTCTGTGTTAGATGGAGAATTGAAAGAAGAAGGTGGAGTAATTAAAATTAAGTCTGCAGGTAGCTATACATTTTCAGCTACGGCATTAAACAGTAGGGGCAGAACAGTTGTCTGTGAACAGACTGTCAGCATCTATCCAGTTATATCAGCACAATTTAGCTTGCCTGAAACAGCACATACTGATACAACAGTAGCTGTGGATCTTGTCACTGAGAATCTAGGAGATAATTCCTTGATATGGACAATTAAAAAAGATGGCAAAGAAATAGACCTTGAAACTGTAATTACAGGAGAGCTTATAGGTAGTGGTGGTTTAATATTATTTAAAACTAATGGAGTATATAAACTAAGTGCCACAATTACTGATGAGTTAGGTAAAGAAGTTACAGTATCAGATATTACTACTGTATATCCATTGGCAGAAATAAAAATGGAGCTTGCAAATATTACCCATACGGATAAGACCATCACTTTAAATACAGAAACAAAGAATGCAGAAGAGATGGAGATTGAATGGTCACTTACTCAAAATGGCAAAGAAGTTATTATTGAAGATTTCATTGAGGGCAACATCTCAATAGGAGAAAGCAATATACGTTTTAAAGAAAAAGGAGTATATAACCTAAGTATTTCATTGAGTGATAAGACCGGAAGAGTATTTAAGGAAACTGTAGCTATTACAGTATATCCTGTAGGCTCAGCCGGTTTTTATCTTCCCGAAATATTTCATACAGACGATATCATAAAGGTTGAAGCTACATTTGGAGAAATCGGAGATCATATTGCTGATTGGTACCTTGTAAAAGATGGTAAGGAGGTTAAGCTTTCTGATTTCATCATTAGTAAACTTTCAAATGATGGTGGAATGATCCAATTTAATCAGAAGGGAGAATACACTCTAAAGGCATCATTCACTGATGATGGAGGAAGAACTTATAATTATAAGCAAGCGCTCAAAGTCTATCCTGTGCCATCCGTGAGCTATACACTCCCTAAATATGTTCATACTGATAGTGATATTAGGGTAGATGTAGATAGTACAGAACTTGATGGACTAAAGATTGAATGGCTAGTTGATAATACCTTTGGTTTTCAAGACTGGTCAACCTATGTAGATGGTAAGTTAGATAACAACGGAGGAAACATTCGATTCAAAAGAGCTGGCATATATGAATTGGTAGCTAGAATTACCGATGAAACAGGCAGAGTATTTCTTTTTGAAGTGGGTGGTAAAACAGAAGTACTTCCTGTGTTAAGCATAGGATTCGAACTGCCTGCCCTTGCATACACCGACAGCATAATTGATATTAGAACTCATGGCAGCAATAACGTACTGCCAGTGGAATGGGGTATTACAAAAGACGATAAACCTATTTCTGAAAGTAAAGCATTTGATGGCAGCTTAAATGCACATGGTGGAAAAATCACTTTTCTTGAAGAAGGGGAATATGTTCTAACTGCAACAATGACAGATTTTCTAAAAAGGAGTTTCTCACATTCCCAAAACATAACCATAAAGCCTGTTATAAAATATAATTTTACAATGCCTGAATCAATTCATTATGGCAAAGAGTTTGAAGTAGAAACCACTTCTGAAAACCTTGGAAATAATGAGGTTCAGTGGAAATTAGAAAAAATAAGCGAACCAGTTTCTTTTAGTGGAGAGCTTACAAACGATGGAGGTAAGATTTTAATATCAGATATAGGGATATTTACTCTTATCGCTACAATTACAGATAGTGAAAGTAGGATATTTACTCATTCGGAAAATATCTCTGTTACTAATACAGCACCAACAGTGACGATAACAGCTACACCAACTAGAACCGTTAAAAATGGTAAATTCTTCGTTGATATCAAGGTAGCTGCTAATGATGCAGATGGGGATTCAACTACCTTGGAATATGAAGGAACAACAGCTGATAACTACTATTCAGTAGGTACACACACCATTAAAGTACGAGCAAAGGACATAGCTGGTGCTTATTCACCATGGATGGAAAAGAGCTTTACAGTTATAAATTCAGCACCAACAGTAACACTAACAGCTACACCAACTAGAATAGTTAAAAATGGTAAGTTTTTTGTTGATATCAAGGCAACTTCTAATGATGCTGATGGAGATGCAACAACCTTGGAATATGACGGAACAACTGCTGATAACTATTATTCAGTAGGTACACACACCATCCGAGTGAGAGCAAAAGATATAGCCGGAACATATTCGCCATGGGTAGAAAAAAGCTTTACAATTGTAAACTCAGCTCCAACGGCTCCTGTAATTAGTAGAACTCCAAATGGAAATAGTGTTGCCCCTGGAACAAAGGTGACTATTACAGCTAGTAGTACTGATGCAGATAAGGATCCAATCACTTATATTTGGGAAGGGCGTAATGCAGAACAACAGGTATATCCGTTAGGGAAAAATGTAGTTCGTGTAAAGGCTGTGGATTCCACAGGTGCAGAATCTCCTTGGGCAGCAATTGTGTTCTTTGTGGCTGACTCTAATGGTGGTGGCGGGATGACATTAACAGGCCCTGATTCTGTTATTTTAGAAAATGGATTAGAAGGTGCAACTATAACAGAATATACTTTTACTGTTCCACCTGTATCAGGACATAGCGGAAGTGACCATGGCCGAGTTAGAGGATACAATGTATTGACAAAGCAGTGGGATCAGCTTGATTATGGAACGACAAGCAATGGCATCACATTTAGTAGAAGTCTTGGTGCTGGTGTTTACTCCAAACTAGAATTTTATTACTATACCAACCATAACTGTATGTATAACAAATCAAATATCACCTATTCCGTTAACTACCACTTTGAATAAATGGAGGGATCACTATGAGTAATATATTGATAAAAACAAAAAACCTTTTAGTCAGACAAGCAGTGGCTGTAAAGATTGCAATTAACAATAACCGTGGAGAAGGGTATATTGATACTGCAGTAAAAATCCTTATTGCCGTAGTTTTAGGAGCATTGCTCCTTGCAGGACTGTATGCATTATTCGGTGAAGTGGTTATGCCGACATTGGAAGAACAAATCAAAGAAATGTTTAACTATGCAGGCTAATAGCATCCTACAAGGGGTGCTGTTTTCTTTTCTGCTTTTGGCAGCATCTTATACAGACATTAAAAAAAGAGAAATTCCAGATATGGTCTGCGTTCTCCTTGCATTGACAGGGTTCCTGCAATTTAATTATCCAAATTTATTAGGAATATTTGTTGCTTTGCCTTTTCTTATAGCAGCAATGTTTAAAGAAAATAGTATTGGAGGCGGAGATATTAAGCTAACTGCCACAGTTGGGTTTGTCCTTGGATTTTGGAAAGGAATCTATGGATTAATAATAGGACTTACCTTATTGATATTGTTTTATATCATGTTAAGAATTTCATTAATTATCAGAAAAAAGCAGGTAGCAAAGAATTTATCTATGCCACTTGCTCCCTTTTTAGGGATAGGTTTTTTAATCATGTATTTTATAAATTAGGGGGAATATACTATGAGTTTTTTAAGGAATAGAACAGTAGTTGGAGTGATTTGTATCGTATTATCACTCCTTATTTGTTTTGGGATCACACCATTATTTAATAAAGAGATAAGTCAAAAGATAGAAATTGTCCGTGTGACAAAGGAGATAAAATCAGGTGATGAAATCACAAAGGATATGGTCCAAGTAGTAGAAGTAGGTGGATTTAATCTGCCTGAAAATGTGATTCGTACCAAAGAAACAGTGATCGGTAAGTTTGCAGTTTCAGATTTAGGAATTGGAGATTATATTTTAAGTACAAAATTATCAGAGATACCAGCAGCTGAAAATGCCTATTTATATAATCTAAATGGAAGTAAACAAGCAATGTCCATAACCATTAAGACCTTTGCAAATGGTCTTTCAGGAAAGCTACAAAGTGGAGATGTTGTATCTGTTATTGCACCTGATTATAAAAAGCAAGGTGCAACAGTTATTCCAGCAGAGCTTAAATATGTAGAGGTAATTTCTGTTACTGCCTCATCAGGATATGATGCTAATACAAATGAACAAGGAACAGAAGATGAAAGAGAACTTCCATCAACAGTAACACTCCTTGTAACCCCTGAACAAGGTAATATTCTAGCAGAATTAGAGGCGGATTCTAAATCACACCTATCACTTGTATATCGTGGAAGTCCAGAGAACACAAAGAAATTTATTTATATGCAAGAAGAAATTATAGAAGCCCTCTATTATCCAGAACCAGAAGAACAGATGGAAGATGTATCTGAAGAAGACAAAGTAGAAGAGGCAATAGATAACTCAAACACATCCTCTGAAGGAGTAGAAGAAGAAACAGGAAGTGAGGTAGAGTAAAGATGTTAAACTTTAAGAAAAATAGTATTTTTACTCGCAATTTAAAGGGAGAAAATGTTCAGGAAGAAATCTTACATGGTGGTGTTTTATCTGTTTGGGGAAGTCCCGGGAGTGGAAAAACAACAGTAGCTACAAAGATTGCAAAATATCTTGCGGATAAGAAAAAGAATGTAGTACTGGTATTATGCGATATGACAGCTCCAATGTTACCTTGTATCTGTCCTTCACAAGAACTTGAATGCGAAAAATCATTAGGAAGTATCCTTGCTGCAACCCATGTCACAGAGCCACTTGTAAAACACAATATGATTACCCATAAAAAGCTATCATACCTTACTATCCTTGGCATGTTAAAGGGAGAAAACGAATATACCTATCCGCCCTATTCAGAAGTGCAAGCAAGAGAGCTGATTGATAGCCTTCGTGAAATCGCACCATTTATTATTATAGATTGTGGCAGTTATATAGCAAATGATGTTTTATCTGCTGTTGCACTAATGGAGTCGGATTCCGTATTAAGACTTGCCAATTGTGATTTAAAAAGCATCAGTTATTTATCAAGTCAATTACCTCTTCTTCGTGATGGGAAATGGGATGCAGATAAGCAATATAAAATAGCTTCAAACATTAAACCACAGCAAGGGGTAGACCATATGAGTCAAGCACTTGGAAGTGTAGCCTTTAAGCTTCCACATTCACAGGAACTTGAGGAACAATACCTAGCTGGAAATCTATTCGATGAATTATCCATGAAGGACAGCAAGGCATTTCGCAAAGAAATTGAGAAGATAGCAAGGGAGGTGTTTGGGTGTTAGGCAAAATAAGAAATAGTTCTGTGTTTCTAAAGACAAAAGGGCAACAAAACGTGTCATCTACAAATGAAAAGACAATATCAAAGACCTCCAAAAGGGCAATTGAAATGCTGGAAACTCAAGGAGCAGAGAAAAAAATAAAAGAGATACAAGAATCACGAGAAGCTCAAAAAACACAAAGGGAGTTAGGTTCTGAAAATAGAACTCACTCCCTATTTTTTGCCCCTGAAACAGAGGGTAAGGACTTTTCTACTGTTCTAAAGGACGTTCAAGAATATATTTCAAGTAATTATTCTGTTCTTATTACCGATGGAACTATGAAGGATTCTAAAGAGCAGATGAAACGATATATCTCTAAATACGTTCAGGATAGCAGAATCTCAGTAAAAGGTATGAGTGGCAATGAATTAATAGATGCACTTTATACTGAAATGGCTGAGTATGGTTTTTTAACAAAATATATATATGGAGAAGGTATTGAAGAAATAGACATCAACTCTTGGAAAGATATCGAAGTGCAGTATTCTGATGGAAGAAATGAAAAGCTTAAAGAACATTTTGATTCTCCTGAACATGCAATTAATGTAATAAGGAGAATACTCCATGTTTCTGGTATGGTACTTGATAATGCCAGTCCAGCTGTTCTTGGGCATTTAACAAAAAATATTCGTATTGCAGTACTTAAAACCCCCTTAGTGGATGAAGATGTTGGGATTTCAGCCTCTATTCGTATTGTAAATCCTCAAAGTATGAAAAAGGAGGATTTTGTAGATGGTGGTACAGCAACAAATCCTATGCTTGAATTTTTATCAGAGTGTATTCGCTATGGTATTTCTGTCTGTGTGGCAGGAGCAACCAGCTCTGGTAAAACAACAATTGCTGGATGGTTACTTACTACCATTCCTGATAATAAGCGAATATTTACTATTGAAAACGGCTCACGTGAGCTTGCCTTAGTTCGTGAACAAGAAGGAAGAGTAACTAATTCTGTTATTCATACCATAACACGTGACAGTGAGAATGAAAGGCAAAGAGTAGATCAGATTACTTTGCTTGATATGTCTTTAAGATTTAATCCAGATATTATTGTAGTAGGGGAAATGCGTGGAGCAGAGGCTAATGCAGCACAGGAGGCAGCGAGGACAGGGGTAGCTGTTCTTACTACCATCCATTCAAACTCTTGTGAGGCAACCTATCGCAGAATGGTATCCCTTTGCAAACGAGCAGTAGATATGTCAGATGAAACCCTAATGGGATATGTAACAGAGGCTTATCCTATTGTTGTGTTTTGTAAACAACTTGAAAATAAGGAAAGAAAGATGATGGAGATAATGGAATGCGAGATCCTTCCAGATGGCACAAGGAATTACCGTCCATTATATCAATATGTGATTACTGAAAATCGGATGGAGGATGGGAAATTTATAATTAATGGTTACCATGAGCAGATCAATAGTATTTCAGATAGCCTTAGTAAAAGATTCTTGGAAAATGGAATGCCAATTGACATCATAGAAAAACTGAAAACAAAGGAGGTGGAAACTCTATGAGTACCATCTTGTTGATTGCCTGTATCGGAATGATTACAGGTTTTTTTATTTTATTTGGAATCTCACCAATGGAGTTCACGGAAAACATATTTAAAAAGCTGATAAGTAAGCCAAGGAGCATTAAGGATGAGATAAATGAGACTACAAAACGAAAGAAAGTATCTTTTTTAAGACGAGAAATCATGGAGGTACAAGAGATTTTAAAAGTAACAGGGAGAGAAAAGAAATTTCCAATGCTTTGTGCCTTATCCTTGTTATTGTTTGCTATGGGAGGATCTATTGCTATCATGCTCGATAACTTTTTCTTAGTACCAGTGATGGCAATAGGCTTTATGTTTCTGCCATTTTGGTATATAAGGCTTACTCAAAGTTATTTTAAAAGGGATATTGCTGCAGAGTTAGAAACAGCACTGAGTATTATAACAACTGCTTATTTAAGAAATGAGGATATTCTTACAGCAGTTGAGGAAAATATGAACTACTTAAATCCACCAGTTCTGTCTATATTTAAGGGTTTCGTTTCAAGGATAAAGCTGATAAACCCAGATATTATGGGAGCTTTGCAAGCTATGAAAGAACAGATTGATAATGCTGTGTTTCGTGAATGGTGTGATGCTTTAATCGCTTGTCAGCTTGATAGAAGCTTAAAGACAACCTTAACACCCATTGTAAGTAAGCTATCGGATATGCGTGTAGTAAATGGAGAACTTGAAAACATGGTCTTTGAACCAAGAAAAGAATTTATTACTATGGTAATATTGGTCATTGGAAATATACCTCTTTTGTATTTTCTAAACAAAGACTGGTACTACACACTCATGCACTCAGCTTTGGGACAGATTATTCTTTCTATTTGTGCTATGGCTATTTTTATATCAACAGCTTTCGTAATTAAATTAACCCATCCAATTGAGTATAGGAGGTAGCCGAATATGACAATTTTAATCTTTATATTTGGCATACTGCTTGCCATTGGTTTGTTTCTAATTTCTGCTGATTTGCTAAAATTGCCAAGCCTTGCAACACAAAAGGCTATGTTATCTGCTGGCAAACAAGGGAAAGAAAAAGCGAAAACTGTAGATGTACTTCTTATGGGATGGGCAGTGAAGCTTGCTAAATATATTCCTATGGATGAGTATAAAAAAAGCAGAATGAAAAACACATTAAATGCTGCTGGAATGAATCTGACTCCAGAAGAGTTTATTTCATCAGCAATATTAGAGTCGGGAATAATTGCGATTCTAATTATCCCTTGCCTTATGATACTTCCACTCATTGCACCAATACTTATGTTTTTAAGCATTATCATATATTTTAAGGAAATTCGTAAAGCAGATGAGATATTAAAGATAAAGAAAGAAAAAATTGAAGTAGAACTGCCAAGATTTGTAGCAACCATTACTCAGGAGTTAAAGGCAAGTAGGGATGTATTGTCTATTATAGAGAACTATAAGAAGAATGCAGGAGAGGAATTTGCTGATGAGCTGGATATCTTAACAGCAGATATGCGCTCCTCTTCCTATGAGGCATCACTTACAAGATTTGAGGCAAGGATTAACTCACCGATGCTATCAGATATAACGAGAGGGTTAATTGGTGTTCTTCGTGGGGATGATGGATCCATGTATTTTCAAATGCTATCCCATGATATGAAACAGCTTGAACTTCAACGATTAAAAGCACAGGCAATGAAAATACCACCTAAGATTAGAGTGTTTTCCTTTGTAATGCTTATGTGTTTCTTGATGACCTATATGGCCATCATTGTATATGAAATTATACGTTCCCTTAGTGGAATGTTCTAGGGGGGGTGTCTATGTGATAAAAATATTAAAGTCAAAGCAAGGCGAAGGATATATAGATGTTGCAATTCTTGTGCTTTGCGCCATGCTTGTTATTGCTCTTGCAGTGAGAGTATTTCCAGCTTATATCATAAAACAACAGGTAGATACCTTTGCTACAGAGCTTGTAAGGGAATCAGAAATTGCAGGAAGGGTAGGATCTGAAACTACAAACAGGGAGCTTTTACTTCGAGAAAAAACAGGTATTACACCAACGGTTAAATGGTCAAAGTCAGGAAGAATTCAGTTAAATGAAGAGATAACTGTTACAGTTACCTTTGAAACAAATATAGGTATATTTGGAGGATTTGGTTCTTTTCCTGTTACCTTAAGAGCTGATGCCGCTGGGAAATCAGAAGTATATTGGAAGTAGGTGAAATCTTGAATAAAATAAAAAGAATATTAACCGATAAAAAAGGTAGTTCCTTTCCTTTAATTGTTGCAGTGACTTTGTGTCTTGTAATGATTTTTACAGGAATATCAGAATACTTTAGGCTCATGATTATAGCGCAGGGTGTGCGTGATGCTGTACAAGATGCAGTAATTTCTACTGTAAATGACAATTATGATGATGTATATCATGGAGTTCGTGAAGGGTATTCAGGAGGATACCAGCCTATGGCAGATGAATTTGAAGAATCTCTTGATTATGGAGTGATTTATGATAGACTAGATACAATTCTTGGATTAAGTCAAGAAAGTGGATATCATGTTAAGACCACATCAGAAGGAAAAATAGAGTTTAAAATATGGAATCTAGAAGTGGATATAAGAAATGCTCCTTTAGCTTTAGGGGACAAATCAGATTCAAGATTTGAGGTAGATAGTAGCATAATGCTTGAAGTACCAGTATCCTTTGGAGGCAAACTTCTTCCAAGTATGAAGATGAAAATAAAGACAAGTGCTGGCTATATGCCTAAGTTTTAAAAGAATTGAAAAATTTAATAGACTTTCAGGAAATCTTGTGGTAGTTTGTAGCTTGAAAGAAACAGATAATTAAGATTAATAAGGAGGCAGAAACCTATGAACAATATAAATGATAAGACAAAAAGAAGACTAATTGTAGCAAGTGGCTTAATAATTAGTGTAATACTTATAGTTTTAATAAGTGCTCAGTTTAAGAAAGAACCCATAGAGGATACAGTACTGCCAAATCAAAGTATAGAAACTAGTGATGTCATAGTAGAAAAACCTGTAATTACAGAAAAAGAAGATGAAATAATAGTGCCAGAAATTAAGATTCCAGAGGATGAAACGATAGATAATGGTGCGATAGATACAGGCACAGAGCAAACCATTCAAGGAGATGTAGAAAAACCGAAAGAGCCTACAGAGGAACAGATTACAGATCCAACACAGAAACCAAATGGTGAGAAAGTAGAAACACCACCTGAACCTGTAGAACATAATAAAGTGGAGAAACCAGCAGAAACACCGAAAGGTAATGATGTACCGCAAGGTGGAGATACCAATAATCAAGGGAAAACTTACTTGCCTGGTTTTGGATGGATAGAGAATAGTGGAGAAAATCAAGGGACTGCAGTAGATGGGGATGGAGATATTAATAAGCAAATAGGAAACATGGATTAAATATATATAGCAATGATGAACACTGCAGAGATGTAGTGTTTTTTCTTTGCGGAAAGGAGAATAGATGAAGCAGATATTAATAATATTGATGATATTTATAATGATACTTAGTTTAATGATGCCAATTACTGTATTTGCCGTTGGAGATGGAAATATAGATTCAGGTGGTGGAGGTATGGGAGATGGAACAAGTACAGATAAATGGTCTCCTGGTTATGATGGTGTGCGTGTAACTGTGGTTCGTGCCAGTGATCATGCTGTAGTAACTACCCCTATTGACTTTACAAATAAACAACCACCATCTACTATGTTTCATTTTGGTAAAGTATCTAAAATTCAATATAATGGTGGAAGAAATCTGTCACCTATTCAAGGAGCATATTCTTATGTAAATCCTGCACAAGAGATGCCAAGAATAGTGAGTACGAATGGTAGTAGCAACATAGAAGCAATAAAGAAATACTTTTGCTCTGAATATACAATTAAAAGAGTTGCTGAAATTACAGGCATGAATTATGACATTTTAATTGGTGGGGATTACAAATTACTTTTAGAACCAATGGCATATTACACATTTCAAGGAGTTATGATTGCTACAACTGCAACGGAAGCTGCCATATATGATGAACAGTTAAGTGGATTGCTTAGAAATAAGATGGTATCTTTATCCCATAAAAACTTGCCCCTTGCAATGTTTCTAGAGGTAGGAGATTTGGGATATCCAGCATGGAGCGGCAGTACTACAAAAGCGGCCTCAAATGCAGATATAAAATCCTCTCTGGGACTTGGCATTGTGCGATTTACAGAACAACCTGAACCACCAATCGTAAGTGCATATGATTATGAATATAGAGTAAATACAGAGGTAATTACTTCCGTTATGATTAGTGGAGGACAGTCCGATCCTGACAGACCCACTCGTGTAAGCTTTATTATTGATGGAAGAACTTATAATGTTGGGAATGTATATTACCCAAGTGGCGACTCTCAGCTTGCATGGGTGAAGTGGACAACTCCTGATACGGAACAAGATATGGTAATTGATGTAATAGTGAATGGACCAGGTAGTACTAGTAAATCAATTATCAATGTTAGGATTGTTGATTTAGATAAAAATCCACCACCAAATCCTGTAGCAGATGATAGAAATGACTCTTTTTCTCATTCCTCTGTTCCAAACAGAGAAGAAAAAATAAATGCAAATTGGAGCATATGGAGTCCTTGGTGGCGGGCATATTGGGTGTGGCATAGTACAGGAGAGGACTCAGGTTATTGGTGTGACCATGGTTGGTGGGAGTTTGATCTTGACCAATATACAGCGAGGCTTTCTAGTGATATGAGTATTAAAAACGATAGTAAAAACCCTACTGCAAGTGGAAGTGTTTTTAAAAGTGGATATGGGATTAATCAAACATTGACTGCAAATGTGAGCAGTAATCAAAGCTCGGCTATAACCTATGCCCAAAATGCTGTTTCCTATTTTCCGGAATTTCGCTATGAAACCTATTGGAGATTGTTAGAACGTGTTTCAAGTGGTTCGAATGCTAGGTTTGAGTTTAAGAAAAACAATTATTCTACTTATAAGAATCGAACTCATTTTACTCCAATATGGATGCCAGACGGTGAATATACAGTAAGCACTTGGCTAATAGATGCATGGACACCTGATGGAATGCTCTCAGCGAATCTTACAGACACATTAACAATAAAGGGGAATTTGTGGCAGGATTGGCACATTGCACCCTTAAACCCTTAAATAATATAGAAAAAGAAAGGTGGATTTCATGAAGACAAATAAGATAATAGCACTAACTATGTGCTTGGTGCTGATTGGCATATTGATGTTTAGCACTACAGTATTAGCTTCAGGTACAGGAGATGTAGCAGGGGCAATTGAAGATACTTGGAGCGATGCATCAGGACAAATAAAAACGGTTGTGAATAAGGTTGTATTCCCTGCAATTGACCTTGTTTTGGCAGTGTTCTTCTTTGCAAAACTTGGTACTGCTTATTTTGACTATAGAAAGCATGGGCAGTTTGAATGGGCAGCACCTGCAATCCTGTTTGCCTGTTTGGTATTTACGCTAACTGCACCAGCATATATTTGGACGATACTTGGAATGTAATGAAAAAAAGCAGACTGAATTCGTATGAATGACGGGTTCAGTCCGCTCTATAAATTGGAATTTGTAGCCTCGTAATATATGCTCGTAATAGACAGTGCGATTCACTTTTTTGTTTTTATATGTAATATGAGAGATAATATCAAGCATATTGCAGTTGGAGGCAAAAACAATACGCTGTGAATTAGAGCATCAAGATCAGCCCCCGTAGAAGCATAGGGGTTATACTCTTGAATATTGTAAATATAAAATATCCCTCCGAAATAACACATTAATAGTACGATCCCAATTCCAAATAAAATTCTTGGCTTAATATTTTTTTTAATTTTAGACCTCATTTAGTAACCTCCTGCACAAAATATAGATAATTCTTGATTAAAATCTGATCGATAAATTCAAATTTATTTGTTTCTCAACATTCGCTTTTTTAATAGCCAAGAAAAAATATATGCTATGGCAGTAAAGAAAATAACAACAACTAATTGCATGGGTATTGATATTCTCCAAAATATAGAACTTTCAGGGACGGTTAATAGATCAGGCATAACCAATAGGCTATATATTATTGATAGTCCTGTTGAGATAATTGGAGAAATCCAGAGTACTTTCCTCTTTAGAAAAAACATCAATAGAACTGATGTAATTGGAAAAATAAAAAAGATTAATACTTGCCACGAATCCATAAATACCTCCTGTGTATTGATAATTTAATCAAATTCCTGTTTGCTGTTATAATACCACATTCTATTGGCACTTTCAATCAGTTATGCTGATTAGTTTGTGGCTAGCAGGTACTCAGTTTTTAATAAGTTAGAAAAGTATCATCTTATTTTGTACATCCAGTAGTATGATGTGTTTTTTTATTTCAAAGAAAGGAGGCGATAAAAATGTTTATTTGGGATTTTCTCTTGGGTGATGTAATGGATCAAATCATCGATTGGTTTTATGGTCAGCTTGTAGGCTTTCTTGCAGATTTCTTTGCCCAAATGGGAAATATGGGAGTAGAACTTTTTGAGATGAGCTGGGTTCAATCAATCGTTTTGTTCTTCTCTTACCTTGCTTGGTCACTCTATGGAACAGGACTTGTAGTGTCCTGCTTTGAAACGGGAATTGAGTATCAATATGGTAGGGGTAACATGAAAGATGCTGCTTTAAATGCAATTAAAGGATTTATGGCAGTCAGCCTTTTTACTACAGTGCCTATAGAACTATTTAAGCTCTCGGTCAATTTACAAGCAAGTTTAACCGCTGGTATCACAGGATATGGAAGTGGAATCGGAGAACTGGCAACATCTATTATTGGAGAGTTAAATAATGTGGGTGATATTACAAACATAGGTGGTTCAGGTATATTCGGTGGCATTTCTATGATAACAAGTCCATTTATGGCTCTATTTATTATTATCCTAATGGGTTATGCAGTAATTAAAGTGTTTTTTGCAAACCTAAAAAGGGGAGGGATTCTACTTATACAGATAGCAGTTGGAAGCCTATATATGTTTTCTGTTCCTCGTGGTTATATTGATGGCTTTATTCTGTGGTGCAAGCAGATAATCGGTCTATGCCTTACCACATTTCTTCAGGCAACTATATTAACTGCAGGACTTATGGTAGTAAAAGATCATGCACTACTCGGATTAGGATTAATGCTATCAGCAGGAGAAGTACCACGGATTGCTGGAGCATTTGGACTTGATACATCCACTCGTGCCAATGTAATGAGTGCAGTTTATACAGCACAGGCAGCTGTAAACACAACTAAAACTATAGTACAAGCAGTACCAAAATAAAAATAGAAAGAGAGGATTTAATGAAACTAATATATGTTGCATCTCCATATAAAGGAGATATAAAAAAGAATATAGAATATGCTAAACAGGCTTGCCGATATGTATTAAACGAAGGCAATGCCTTTTTTTGTCCCCATCTTCTCTACCCCCAGATTTTAGATGATAATAATCCAGAAGAAAGAAGATTGGGAATCAACATAGGAAAAGAATTCTTGGCAAAATGCGATGAACTATGGGCATTTGGCGGCAATATTTCTCAAGGAATGTTTGAGGAGATTGAATTTGCTAGAGTGATAGGCATTCCTATAAAAAGAATTATGAAACTAGATTTTGAAATAAAAAAAGAGGCTCTATTTTGTATGAGGATGGATAGATGATTACCTTGGGGAGTCTTTTCGATGGGATTGGAGGATTTCCCCTTGCTGCTGTCCATAATGGAATTACTCCCATATGGGCAAGCGAAATTGAATCTTTTCCCATTGAGGTGACTAAAATACGCTTCCCCGATATGCTCCATGTTGGTGATATTACAAAATTAAAAGGAGAAGATCTACCCTCTGTTGATATTATAACAGGTGGTTCACCATGCCAAGATTTATCTGTTGCAGGTGCAAGGGCAGGGTTTGCTGGTGAACGTTCAGGATTATTTATGGAGCAGATAAGAATAACAAAGGAAATGAGGTGGGCAAATGCAAGAAGAGGAAAGGCAAATCACCTTATCAGACCTCGATACTTCGTTTGGGAAAATGTCCCCGGAGCATTCTCAAGTACAAACGGAGAAGACTTCCATGCGGTCCTTGAAGAAACCACAAGAATTGCAGACAGCAGCGTATCTATACCTAGACCTCCGGGAGGGATATGGAAATCTGTTGGGTGCATATTGGGATATGAATTCACCATTGCTTGGAGAGTTCTCGATGCTCAATACTGGGGTGTCCCCCAAAGACGTAAAAGAATCTTTCTTGTCGCAGATTTTGGAGGACACACCGCACCCAAAATATTATTTGAGCAAGACAGCTTGTTTGGGAATACTTAGAAGAGCTAGAGCAAGAGGAAAGGAACTGCCTAAACAATTAAAAATAGCTTTAGAAATTCAAGGAGAAGCTGAAGGAATAGAGGAAGATTCCAATGACAATATGATTACTGAATATAAAGCATATCATATCAATCAACGAAATGAGGGTATCGACTTAAATGGAATTTCAGGAGCCTTGATGGCAACTCAAAATATGCAGATGCAGACATTTGTCACAGAACCTATGCTATGTCTAAATGATCAGGGTGGTGACCGAATGGATATAACAGAGAATATTACTTCAACACTAAGGGCTAGTATGGGAGGAAATCAACCTATCGTCATAGCAACACAGCAAGGTGGTGCAGAGATATGCTTTGACCTTTGTCCTACTATTACATCAGCATCAGGAACAAGTGGCAATAATCAACCTGTTCTATTCGATAATCATGCAAAAGACTGTAGATATAATGGACCCCTTGATGTAGCTCCAACAATAGCAGCCACCTATGGAACAGGAGGAAATAATGTACCATTAGTATCAAAACCAATTGATTCAGACAGTTATTGTATTGCGGGAAATACGATTGATAGACAAGATCATAACGGTGGAAATGGATGTGGATTTCAAGAGAATATAAGTTATACTCTTACTACAAGTGATATTCATGCAGTTTGTTTTCCAGCTAAAACTTATCAAGATACAGTAGGAGCATTATGTGGAAGCGATGAAAAAGGCATTGGTAATCAATATGTCAGTCAAGGCAAATGTATAGTAGATAATGAAAAGATGATGTTTGGACAATCAGAATTTGCTAATTACAAAGTAGGTTGTGCAACACTCCGAGCAGAGGGTGGAGATAATGGAGGAGGAAGTGAAAACCTTGTAACTACTAAGAATCTTGTACGCAGACTAACACCAATGGAATGCGAAAGACTTCAAGGATTTCCCGATGGGTGGACTAAAATAGAAAAATCATCCGATAGTGCAAGATATAAGGCATTAGGTAATAGTGTAGCAATCCCATGTGTAGATTTTATAATGCAAGGGATTGCTTATTTTTTAAAGAAATTTAAGGAAGAAGCGGAGGAATAGACAGTGTATATGTATCCTGATAATTTAAAGGCTAAAGCAACCCTATGGCTATGGGAGTTAAAAGTCATTGGCATCATTGGAGTAGGGCTTCTTATTTCTGTATTTGCGTTAGCACAGCTTGGATTTATGCCACCTATTGTAATAACGGCAGTATATGCCTTTTTAACTATACAATTTGAAGACACAAGCATACTAAATTTTATTCGTTATGCCTGTGCCTTTTTTCTTTTAAAGCAGCAGATGTTTGAATGGAGGTTATAAGATTGAGTAGAAAACAGAAACAAAAAGAAAGACAAAAAAAGTCTACGAGAGAGCTAGTTGGTATTGATGAAATCACAGATTATAGTATTAAAACTCCCTATGGAGAGCTAGTATATTTTATGATTCATCCAACTAATATATCAGTATTATCTAATGAGAGTGTAAGTGCTAGAATCTATGCACTTATGACAGTATTAAAAGGAATTGCCGAAATTGAAATGCTTTGTCTAAATTCAAAGGAAAACTTTGAGGATAATAAGCAGTATCTAAAAAGAAGAATGGAGATGGAGCAAAATCCTGTTATAAGAAAACTACTACAGCAAGATAGTACCAATCTTGATAGAATGCAGGTACAGATGGCTACTGCTCGTGAGTTTTTAATTATAATACGACTTAAAAATGAAAAAGAATCCAATGTATTTCCTTATCTTTCAAGGATTGAAAAGAGCTTAAAAGACCAAGGATTTGCAACTAGAAGAGCAGATAATACAGATATTAAAAGACTTCTTGGAGTTTATTATGAGCAGAATGTAACAACGGAAAGGTATGAGGACTATGATGGTGAGCGATGGGTGGTATTTGGAGATGTGTAAATGTTAATAAAGTGTAAGTTTATTTGATAGAATGGATGTGCTATAATATGTATAAATAGGAATTTGGGAGTGGAATAATATGAAGAAAAAATCTATTATCATATTAGTTTTTGTAATTTTAGTTGCTGTGGCTTGGATAATCGGCAGTGGTTTTATTAAGAGAAAAAATGTATATTTGGTGGATTACTCTTTGTCTGAGGATGGAAGTGAAATAACGTTGCAAGTTGGTGTTGCAGGTTCTATGGGCTATGTCAGAGATTTTTTGAATGACACAAACGAAACTGAGATTATGGAGATGCAATTTTATTCTGCTTTCGGAGGCTTTAATAGCTCCATTGGGGCAAAGAACGAATTTGTAATATTACTAAATTCCGAATGCCGTGAAATATATTTCTACCATAATGATGGATTTGATTTAGTATTGCAGAAAAACCAAAATACAGGAGAATGGGAAAGACCACGCTAAATTCCAATTTGTCGATGAAATTATGGAACAATCTTAAAAATAAAATTCATCTATTATATGTTAAAACCTTGCACTAATGTGTGGGGTTTTTTAATGCAAAAAAGAAATGGAGGTAGATAATATCATGGTAAAAAAGAAATTACCGATTACTGAAGATGGAAAAATCAAAACCTTTGTAGACATGATTGCACCATCCATCATCAAATTCAACACAGACCATTTTATCTGTGGAAATACCTATAGATGCGTATGGGCACTCAGAGAATACCCTACAAGCACCAATGAACAGGCAATCCTTCGTCATCTTGGAGAAAAAGATGGGGTAACCCTTAGAATCTATACAAGACAGGTAACTCCAAATGAGGAAAAGAAAATTATTCATAATGCAGCCAATAAAAACAGGATGAATACGGCAAATACAAATGATTTACAACAGACCGTAACAGCAGAAAGCAACTTACAAGATGTTGTTACCCTTGTATCATCAATGCATAGAAATAGAGAACCACTCCTTCATTGTGCAGTATATATTGAACTTACTGCAAGTGATTATGACAGCTTGAAACTGCTACAGACCGATGTATTAACAGAGCTTGTTCGTTCTAAGTTAAATGTTGATAGACTTATACTACGACAACAGCAAGGCTTTTTGTGTGTTGGTCCAACAGGCAGAAATGCATTTGGTAGTCAATATGAAAGAGTACTTCCTGCATCCTCAGTAGCAAACCTATATCCCTTTAACTATTCTGGTAAGACCGATAGCAACGGATTTTATTTAGGCAGAGATAAATTTGGTTCTAATATTCTTGTGGATTTTGATAAACGAGATGATGATAAAACCAATCCTTGTATCCTTATTCTTGGTAATTCAGGACAAGGAAAAAGCTATTTATTAAAGCTAATATTATGCAATATCTTAGAGTCAGGAAAGAATGTTATATGCCTTGATCCAGAGCATGAGTATGTGGAGCTTGCAGAAAATATAGGTGGATGTTTTGTAGATTTAATGAGTGGGGAGTATATGATAAATCCATTAGAACCAAAGACTTGGGATGAGGGTGGCAGCCCACAGGACAGAGATGCTCCCCTTGCATTTAGACAAGCAACAAAGTTAAGTCAGCATATTAGTTTTTTAAAAGACTTCTTCCGTTGCTATAAAGATTTTGATGATAAGCATATTGATGTTATAGAAATTATGCTTGGCAAACTCTACACTAAATGGAGCATCAGTGACAGCACAAATTTCAACCAATTAGAATCTGTTGATTATCCTATTCTTTCAGACCTTTATACGTTAATAGAGGAAGAATATAAAGGTTATGATAAGGGAAAATATCAGCTTTACACGGCAGAATTACTACAAGAAATCTTACTTGGACTTCATTCCATGTGCCAAGGCGCAGAAAGTAAGTTCTTTAATGGGCATACCAATATAACCTCCAATCGATTTATTGTATTTGGTGTAAAGGGGTTATTACAGGCCAGTAAAAATGTAAAAAATGCATTGCTGTTTAATGTATTATCCTTTATGTCAGATAAACTGTTAACGGAAGGTAATACTGCAGCTGGAATTGATGAATTGTATTTATTCCTTACTAATCTTACAGCAATAGAATATATCCGTAATTTTATGAAGCGAGTGCGAAAAAAAGAATCAGCAGTAATACTTAGCAGTCAAAACCTTGAGGACTTCAATATTGAAGGCATTAAGGAGCTGACTAAACCGCTGTTTTCTATTCCAGCACACGCTTTTTTATTTAATGCAGGAAATATTGATAAGCAGTTTTATATGGATACCTTACAGCTTGAAGAATCAGAATATAATCTTATTAGATTTCCACAGCGAGGGGTGTGCTTATATAAATGTGGTAACGAACGTTACAATTTGGCTGTCCATGCTCCAGCATATAAAGAAAAGTTATTTGGAAAGGCAGGTGGAAGGTAATGACTATTGAAAGTGCAGAATGGGTAAAGAAACAAGAAAAAATTAAATCCTACCGGGAACAAAAGCAAGGCATTATAGATGATTTGAGGGTATGCATCAGATATACTCCAAACAGGGATAATGACTTGCTTTGTTTTATGGAACAGTATTTAAAGGCAGAAACAAAGAATCGACCAAGATTATTGGAGCAGATAAAGCACTGTATTAATGGCGAAGAATATGAAAATCCCTTCCTTGCATATAACCATTATGATGAAAGACACATTGAAGAATTTGACCATATTTTTAATGAATATATTGATAAGCTAAAACTATCTGGTGGAGAATCTACGCAAGTATCTAGGATTATTGAAAGCACAATTATAAAAATAAATGAACTACATGATATATGCCGTGGACAGCTAATAGACTCTTGGAGGAATGAAAGACTTACAGAATATATTGTCACTGCTTCTAGGTATGCAGGATTTCAAAATGCTGAGGGCATCATCGAAGCAAAAAAGCAATGGTAAGGTGGTGAGGCTGTGGATTTAAGAGATCAGAACTTTGGAATTGAAATTGAGATGACAGGCATAACAAGAAGAAGAGCTGCTGAAGTAGTTGCCGAATATCTCAATGAGATAGCTGAACATGAAGGTGGTGGTTATGACACTTATAGTGTAAGGGATAATGAAAACCGAAAGTGGAAGTTTGTAAGTGATGGTAGCATAAGCTGTCAGAAAAAAGTGGGAAATAGAAAGCAAATAGCTGACAGAGAATACAGTGTAGAGCTTGTTAGTCCCATTTGTAAGTATGAAGATATTGAAAAGATACAGGAGATCGTGCGTAAACTTAGAGAGGCTGGAGCATTTAGTAATAAGTCCTGTGGAATCCATATTCACATTAATGCGGCGCCTTTTGAAGCATATCAATTAAGAAATCTTGTTAATATTGTAGCTGCAAAAGAAAATATGATATACAAGGCATTGCAGGTGGATTCAGATAGGGAAAGACGTTATTGCAAAAAGATAGATACGGATTTTTTAGAGAAGTTAAATAAGCAGAAACCAAAAACAAAGAGTGGAATTCAAAAGTTATGGTACAAAGGTAGTGATGGCAGTCATCAGCATTATCATGATAGTAGATACCATTGCCTAAATCTTCATTCTGTCTTTCAAAAGGGAACAATCGAGTTTCGTGCTTTTAATGGCTCACTCCATGCTGGGAAGATGAAAGCGTATCTGCAATTTTGTATGGCTATTACAGCTCAAGCATACAACCAAAGGTCTGCAAGTCCAATAAAAACAGTATCCGAAAATGAAAAATATACATTCAGAGTATGGCTATTAAGACTTGGTTTAATAGGAGATGAATTTAAAACAGCAAGGAAACATCTCCTTGACCATTTAGAAGGAAATATTGCATGGAAGTCACCTGAACAAGCAGAAGCACAGAAGGAAAGGTTAAGAAAAAAGAGAGAAGTTGAGCTTTCAGATTCACAAGAAGAAACAATAGAAACACAAAATAATGATATGGCAATAGATGAGCAGGAGGAAGAACCTCCTGCTTTTACTATGTCTATGAATCAGTAGGAGGTCAGGATGAAAAATAAAAAATCAAATGAGTCAGTACCAGAAATATTATATATCGCCTATGGAAGTAATTTAAATCTATCACAAATGGAACAACGATGCCCTACTGCAAGAGTCATTGGAACATCAGAAATAAAGGATTATGAGCTTGTATTTCGTGGTTCAAGATATAGTGCAGTGGCAACTATTGAACTATGTGAGGGCAGTAATGTTCCTGTTCTGTTGTGGGGAATCCAACCAGAAGATGAGAAATCACTAGATAGGTATGAAGGCTACCCTAATTTTTATGAAAAGGAAAACATGGAGATTGTGTTAAATGGTAGTACTGTTTCAGCAATGGTTTATGTGATGACACCTGGTCATGAACTTGGAATACCATCAGAACGTTACAAAACATCCATTGAAGAAGGATATATGGATGCAGGATTTGATACAGATATTTTACAAAATGCGGTAGATAAAACTGTAGGTAGGATAGAAAATAGTATGGAGGAAAAAGCAGAACAGGGAAGCTTATTCGGGATGAAATGGTGGTGATATTAAATGGCAGACCCTACAACCATAGGACTTATTGCAAAAGCAGCTATAACAGCATTATCAGATGAAAGGCTGAGAAAAGGTATAGGGTGGACTATTGCTGCAATCCTATCTCCATTTATTCTAATCATTGTTATTATCTGTGGATTGCTTTCAGGAACAGCAAATCACAACAACACCGCCATCCAATTGTCCTTTTATAGAGGTGCTATATCAGAAAATATTCCTGAAGAATATCGAGGTCAGATAGAAGATATGCGTAACAGCTTTACAATGATTGATGAAAGAATAGAGGAAGTAAATGGTCAAATGGAAGATGGAGATAGTCTGGACTCTATAAGGGTTAAGGCTATTTTTTATTCTCTGTATTTCGCCTCTGACCAGCCATCTGGTGTAGATCAAGTTAAATATATTGACTGCTTTGTCACTTATGAGGAACGAACAAGAATCATAATTGATGCAGACGGAAATGAAGTGGAAGAAACATATATTGTGGCAGTACCAATTGATACTCTCCCAGAAGTCTATACAAATATTGAAACGATTATGGGAAAGGCAACTACTTATGAGGATATGGCAAATGCCAATGAAATTTATTACCGAATCCAGTATGGAGTTCCAGCACCAAGTGAAGGAGATGGTTTTGGGGAATGGGGAGATTGGACATATAGTATTACTCCAGAAGAACTAGAGCAATTGTATCATGATTTGCCAGAAGGAGAGAATGGATCAGAGATAGTAAAGCTTGCTATGACAAGGCTTGGAGATCCCTATTCACAAGAAAAAAGAGGGCAAGGAAATTATACGGATTGCAGTTATTTGACCATGTGGAGTTATAGAAAGATTGGAATTATAATACCAGCAACTGCTGCGGAGCAAGGAAGATTTTGTGTGAATAATAATCTTACTGTTTCAAAAGAAGATTTAGTTCCTGGAGATTTAGTTTTTTGGAGTCACAAGCCAAACGGCAGATTTATGAACATTACACATGTAGGAGTCTATGCTGGAAATGGAAAAGTAATAGATGCTGCATACTCGAAAGGACAGGTGGTATACAGAGATATATTTGATTCAAACAAACAGGTTCTATATGGTAGGCCGCATATTTTAAAATAAAAGGAGGAGCTTATGCTAACTACAAAAGCAATATTTGAACGAAAGATTTCAGCATTTGATGCACAAGTATGTGTGATTAATGGAATTGAAGTAATGGATGAAAATGAATTTGAGGAATTTAGCAACAATCTATTAGATGACAGAACCTTTATTGCAGATAGAAAAGAAGAAATGTATATAGATTCAACAGGACAAATCCATGGACTGCTTGCACTAAATATAGATAGTGGAGATGGGATTTTAATTGATAGTCAAGGATATGATTATCCAAGATATGTTGCATTTATGCCAAACATTAAGCCATATATAGATAAGCAAATTTCTATTGTTGCAGAGCAAATAATTAAGGAATCTGCTGAAAATACTTCAAATGGTAGTTGGGCTATATATTTTGATGAGATAGAAGAATCCTATGGAATAGTTGTAAAAGAAAACAATGGTATTGGAACTTTACTCTTAGATGAACTAACAAGCAGAGATGAAGTCGCAGAAATTGAAGTACTCGATGACTGCTTTGATATGACAATATATCTTGACTATTGTAGTAATTTAGAAGAAGAAATAAAGCCAAGTCAAAACATGAATATGTAGGAGGATGAGAGAATGGATAATATAGAAAAGACAATTCGTATCTTAAAGATTGAGCCACAAAAACTACCTTATGAAAAAGAAATATTTAATGACTTGGAAGGTATTCAAGGAGAGGTCGAAGGATTATTTGAATGTATTTATTTAGATGATAATTGTATTTTAGTATGTAATGAAGAAGGAAAATTAAATGGGATGGAACTAAATCGGAGGGTTGGTAATGACATTATTGACGGTCCTTTTTTTATTGTAGGTGATAGCACAGATGGAGAATTTGTATCCTTAAGTGATGAGCAAATAGAAAGATACACACAAGAATTTGGTAAAATTCAAGAATTTACAGGAGAAGAACCAGAGGCTGAGCCAAGGATGGAGTTTATAGGATTTGATTTTTAAAACAAGATTATGAGTTTCAAGTAGCACGTAGTAATGAAAATAACTATAAAAAGCAGCTTGTTTCAATGAGAACAGCAAAAGTAAAGGAGAATGTACATGACATTTAACGAATATGTAGAAACAGTAAAAAGAGAAATTAAAGATTATTTACCAGAAGAATACAAAGATGTAAACCCAGAGATTAATAGGTTCAGTAAAAATAATGGAATGGAATTAACAGGACTTACCTTGCGTGGAGAAAGCAATATTTGTCCTAACATATATCTAGAATCCTTTTATGATTTATATCAGGATGGTATGAAGACCAGTGATACTATGAGCAAGATTAGTGAGATTTTTCAAAGAGAAATAAAAAGAACACCACAGTTTAATTTAGAAGACTTCACCTACAATAATATGAAAGATAATCTATACTATACGGTCATCAACGCAGAGAAAAATGAAAAGTTGTTACAAGATATTCCCCATCAAAGAAGAGAGGATCTAGCAATCGTGTATCGAGTGCATTTGAGTGTATCGGAAGAAGGGACCGGAAGTATTTTATTAAATAATGCACATTTAAAACTTTGGGGCGTAGATCAGGATACTATTCATGAGCAAGCAGTAATGAATATGCCAAAGATATTGCCTCCTACATTTGAAAATATGAATGATATCATGGCAGAAATGATGGGTGCAGAGATAGAGGAATTTGAGGAAATGTCAGGAGAAAATGTAATGTGGGTACTTAGCAATGATAGAAAAATGCAAGGTGCAGCTTATATATTTGACGAAGAAGTAATGTCCTCTATTGCTGAGAAATTGGATGGAGATTTTATTGTGTTACCCTCTTCTCTCCATGAAGTAATCATAATAAAAGAAGAAGATATTATGGTAGAAGAAAACATAGATTTAGAATTTATTCAAAGGATGGTTTCAGAAGTAAATGAGAGCCAAGTAGAACCTGATGAAGTGTTATCTGATGCAATTTATCGCTATAGTTCTAAGAATAATAAGCTATCACTTATAGAAGAATTTGGGCAGTCACAAGGTATGGATATGCAAATGTAAGTAGAAAAGGAGGATTTATAGAATGAGTATATCAACGGAAAAAGCAACACTACAGGTGACTTTTCAAAAGGAAAAGTTAGAAGCATTACGGTTTTATATGAACGAAAAGGATCTAACTGTAGAGGGAGAATTGCAGAAACATATTAGTAGTATCTACGAGAAATACGTTCCATCAGCTACTAGAAGATATCTAGAGAGAAATGATAATGAGCAGGAGAACCAGACGGAAATAACGGGCCCTATTAGTGAAAGCCCATCAGAAGTTACTCCAAGAGCTACCTCTAATCGTGGCAGAAGAAGGACTGAAAGGGTGCAAAGTGAACAGACAGAAGTTCCTACAGAAACTACAAATGCAGAAGAAATTGAAGAGTCTCAAGAGCAGACAGAGGATGAAAATCAGGGAATGGTCATGAGTATGTAGTGGCTATTCCTTTTCTGTTTTTGCAATGGAAACCATAAAAAAGTTAATAAAATGAAGGAGGCATGTTTGGATGAAAAAAGATACTATTAGCGTAAGTCTTGAAGCTGAAAAGCTAAGAGCAATCAAGAAATATATGGAGAAGAAAGAGATTGATGTACAAGATGAACTAGCAGAACAGCTACAAAAGCTTTATGAGAAGCATGTGCCAGTCAATGTCAGAGAATATATTGATGAAAAGAATGAGGAAGAAAGTAGAGCTAAAATGACAAGGAAACCAGCTAAAAATACTGGTGCAGCTACTTCTACATCTACACCACAGGAATAAAACCATTTTTGGGGCGATATTTACCCCTGTGTGCGATTGTATGAACGAGAGTGGCACAAGTTATCCTTAAGGAAAGATAAAACGATTTGTGGGCGAATTTGCCCAGAGTTATGAATAGAGCAGATTAAGCCTTATGATACTTGGATTTTAGGAGAATATGAGCCTAAAAGGTAAGTGAACCCCCCTATTGATTTTGGTGCAGGATAAAGGAAGGTGGTCAAAAGATTCCACCTTCCATCCACATCCCCCGGCAGTGCCGTGGGTTAAAGAAATAAAAACAGGTGGTCGAAAAATACGGTTTGTGTCTATCTAGGTGGTCAGTAATTAGAATAAAACCCATAAAATGAGCATTTGTAGGTGTAATGCTTAGGTGGTCAAGTTAAAACATGAGATATTTGAGGTGAGATGAAATTGGCAGAAATAAAGAATAATGTAAAGAAACGGACAGCAGTATGGCTCTATCCTGAAACAATAGAGAAAATGGATAACCTTCTGGAAAAAGATAATTGTAAAAGCCGAAGTGAGTTTATAGATAAAGCTTTAAATTTTTATATAGGATACCTTGTAAGTGAGGATACCACAGGATATTTGTCTAAGATTTTGATATCCGCTATGCAAGGAACATTAAAAGAAACAGAAAATAGAAATTCAAGCAATCTATTTCGTCTATCCGTTGAAATGAGTATGATGATGAATATACTTGCAGCTGGTTTAGAAATTAATGAAGAAGAACTTCATAGTCTTAGAGGAAGATGCGTACAGCAAGTGAAAAAGACAAGAGGTAAAGTATCTATGGAGGAGGCGATAAAGTTTCAACAAGGAATTGGAGAGTGATAATCTATGCCAAGACTTATTTTAAAATGCCCCTATATAAAAGGTGGGAGTGAGAATACATCAGCTCATCTTGGAAATTTAGTAAATTATATTGCTACCAGAGATGGAGTAGAAAGAATACGAGTTGAAGATAAAAATTTTCCATCTACAATTAAGCAAGAGGAATTAATTGCTCAGATAATAAAAGAGCTTCCAAGCACTAAAAACCTGTTTGAGTATGAGGATTATATTAGTAATTCTACAATTGAAAATGCATCTGAATTTATTTCAGTTGCACTAGAGCAAAACTTTGATAAGATAGGGAAACGAAAAAATTATGTAGATTATATTGCAAATAGACCAAGGGTAGAGAAAATGGGAAAGCATGGCTTGTTTACAGGTGGAGATGATGCTCTTGTACTTAGTAGGATTGTAGATGAAGTTGCAAATCATACAGGCAACATATGGACTCCTATTGTTTCCTTAAGGCGAGAAGATGCTGCAAGACTTGGTTTTGATCAAGCTGAGAGCTGGCACAATATGATTTCTTACTATGCCATAGACATAGCTGAGTGTTTAAAAATAAAACCTGAAAACTTTCAGTGGTATGCAGCCTTTCATAACGAAGGGCATCATCCTCATGTTCATATGATTTGTTATTCAGCAGATCCTAAAGAAGGATACCTGACTAAAAAAGGTATAGAGAAAATGAAATCGGGATTTGTAAAAAATATATTTGGTCAGGAACTAGAGAAAATTTATATAGAGCAAAGTAAAAGACGAGATGAGCTGAAACATGAGTCGAGAGAAGTGTTGATGCAATTAATTTCTGAAATGAAAAATGGCACAATGCAGAATAGCAATATTGAAGAAAAGTTAATAAATCTTTCCGACCGTCTGAAATTTACTAATGGAAAAAAACAATATGGTTATTTACAGCCACAGTTAAAAGAAATGGTAGATGACATTGTAGATGAGCTGGCTAAGGATGAAAGAATAAGCAAGGCATATAAGTTATGGTATGAAATGCGTAATGAGGTACTTCATAGTTATATGGATAGTTTACCCGAGTCTCTACCTTTATCGGAGCAAAAGGAATTTAAGTTAATTAAGAACATGATAATTAAGGAAGCAGATAATTTAAATAAAGGGGTTATTACTTTTGAAGAACTTGATGATGCTGATGAAATGATTGCAGAAGAAATATATACAGATGATTTATTTATGCATGATACAGTTGTTATTAATGAAGATTTAGGTAATATAAATATAAATTTGAAAAGTTCATTTCTTTATTATGGCAAGGCAAAGGTAATTCTTAAGGAAGAGAATCCCGATGAAGATGATATAAAAAGAGCTGTTAATTTTCTAGAGATAGCATCTGACAATGGGAATCAGTTTGCACAATATATGCTAGGAAAACTATACTTGTTGGGAAGGTATGTATCAGAAGATAAAGAGATGGCTAAAGAGTATTTTACCTTATCCGCTGAACAAGGAAATGAATATGCAAAGTTTTTTCTTGAAAATATGGATAAGATCCATAATCCAACTGTTTGTCTTGTAGCATCGAGGATGCTTCATCATATGAGTAAAATATTTGAGGATAGTATTCCGTTTAAATCATCAGAGGTAGGACATAAAATTGATAGTAAGCTTATGAAGAGGTTGAGAGAAAAGAAAGTTGCTCAGGGACATAAGAGAGATGATAAGGAACAGGAGATCATACTTTAAAATTGAGAGTTGAAAATTGCTTGTTTATAAAGTTATCCTTTAAAAAGATATAAAGCTATCGTATAATATATATTATCAAAATATTTAGATAACATGAAATAATTGAAAGAATAAAAGTCAAATACTATTTTATAATTTATTAAACAAGAATAGGGGTTACTAATATGCTGGAAGAAGTGCAGGATAAGGAAATTAATTATCTATTAGATACAGTTAATAGGGTACAATATGATAAAGATAGGTTCAAGGTAATAATTGGAGAAGAAAAGTATTTATTTGGTATTGTTTCTGGTGTGAATTCCGCTTCTGCTCCCTTAAGTAAATTAATGCAATATAAAACTCTTTACGATACATTAAGAGATCTAGATTATAAGATCAAAATATCATTAAAAAAGGCGATAGAATATGCGTATTCAGATAGATTGCAAGATGATTTCACCTTATTTCAAGAGAGCTCAATTGAAGAAACAAACAGTTATTATTTTATAGAAAATGCTTTATTTAGAACATCAAGTTTATGGGATATGCTAGCTCAATTTTATCGACTCTATTATAATATTGAGATTGAAGCCCATAATGTGTTTTATAAAAAAATATTTAACCCTAAATTAAACTATTGTGATTCGTTTAAGGAACAAGCAAAGGAAATTGATAATTACTTGAATCAAAGTAATGATACAGAATGTCAAGAGAAGTGGAAAGGAAATCATAGATATTCAAATGATTGTCGAAATAAAATGACACATAGAAATTCTCCAAATGTGGCATCGATGAGCGATTTTGATGTTAATTTTAAGCAACACCCAGCTTATATGCTTAAAAGAATTATAGAAGATTATAGTATGGCATCAAATTACATAGGGAAGATATTAAATGAAATTGAAAAAGAAGTTATGAAAGAGTTTGAGAATATATGCTCTGAGGATGAGTAAAAATTTCAAATCAATAGTTTGTTTATGGTTGCATTATAGAATGGGAAGGAAGTTAAGAAAAAATAATAAATTAATTTTGAAAAGGTAGCAGAATTGCTGGAAAGGTTATATACTATCTGAAACAAGACTGAACAAACAATAATCATCTTCACCCAGATAATCGATTTAACGGTAGTAAAAATGATTTGTGGTCCGTTGACGACTATAATGATACGAATGATGAGTAGAAATTGGAGATTCGAAAGCAGGCAATGCTAACGGATGGTATTTCTCTTGATATTGAGAATATTAATAGTTCAGTGTGTCAAGAATTGAAATACTCACAGAACGAATACGTGAGTTGTTTGGATGATAAGAGGTTGCTTAACTGTATTAAATTAAATTGATTGGAGATTGGGGTTGTGAAAATAGGGAGAAATGATTCATGTCCTTGTGGCAGCGGAAAAAAATATAAAAAATGTTGTATTGACAAACTCTCAGAAGAAATAATAAAGCAAATGTATATAGAGCAACTAGAATTAACAAAGGAACTGAAAGATGAAGAAATTTGTTATACTGTTCTTAGAATTGGTGAAGAGATAATAGTTAATAACCAAGACAGTGTTTGTATGACAGGTACATATGTAAACATGGCTGTAGCAAAGAGAGTATTATATTATTTACATCAGAATATTAATGATTTAAATGACGCAAAAACATATTGCACCAAAGCACTTGATTTGAAACCTACCAATCAAGCAGCTATCAAAATGATGTATGGTATTTGCTTAGAATTAAAAGAATATCAAAACGCCTATTTAGCTATAGAAAAATATGAGGATGTAAATATTTTTTCCCCTATGAGTACTCAAATTGTCATGGAATATCAATATGCAGTTGATGTGGCGAATCATGGTGAACATTCTGAGACAACAAGAGAATGGTTAAATAAAATTACGAATGCGTTATTTGAAAAATTCGGAATGAGCGCAGGTTTGTGCGGAGTATCTATTATGTATTATCTTGGCATAGGAAATGATGCATTAAGAGCGTATGAACTTGGAAAACGGTGTGTTGAAGATTGGCCAAATTCTGCTACTTATAATAGTTTAGGATGGGTATGTTTGAGTCCGGAAATCAATCGAAAAGATGATGCAATCACGTACTTTCTCAAAGCTTTAGAACTTTCAGATGAAGAGAAACAAAAAACTGAAATAAGTGGAAATTATTTTATTGCACTGATGGAAACCGAACGTTTTGAAGAAGCAGAAGAATTAATGCGTAATCTAATCCACGAAAACCCTTGCAATCAAAATTTTTCTAACTATGCTGAATTATTGAAACGACGTGGAAACTTTGAAGAAGCATTAGAGTGGGGCAAGAAGGCACTTTTCTTGATTGAAGATGATACTACATTATTGGTAGTTGCTGATATTTATAAAAGGATGGCAAATTATAAGGATGCTATAGAAATGTACAAGCTGTGTCTTGGGCATATAAATGCCAGGGAAAATGTTTGTAGATTTGATGATGTTAATGAATACACAATGTATTCTATGGCATCTAACAGCAGTTTAAAAATGACTCTATATGAAGTTTTGAAAGGGATAATATCATCTTTTAGTTCACAAAGGGATTATGAGAATGCAAAAGCTTATTTGGAAATAGCTAAAGAGAAACTTCCTAAAAAGAGTGATTGGGAAATATGGAATCAAACATTACCGGAGATTGAGGTTACAGAACAAAAGCACAAAGAAATTCAAGAACAATTTAATGAAATTAAGAAAGATATTGATAATCATAAAAATTTTGTTAGACAGTGGGCGTTGAAACTTATTCAACTTCAGAGTAACTCAGGGCAATTAGATTTGGATGAAGAGGATGATTGGTCAAAATATGAAATAGAAATGGATAAGATCCTAAATGAAATGGCTCAGATTATTAACAAGGATAGCATTGTCTATAAAAATACAGAGAGCATGGTTAATTCAATATATCCGAATTTAGATGATGCTTCTAAAAAGTTTTTAATCACGGCAGAAACGCTCTATGAAATCCACAAGTCAAGCACTATAGATTTCGCCCCTATTGTGGTAGAATATTGTAAGGTTGTAGAAAAACAACTAAGAGTGCTACTAGCGAATAGAATTCCGTGTAATGTAAAGATGTTAGGTGATGTGATTTCTGAAATTGCAAATAATAGAATTTCTCCATATAACAGATATTTGACTGATCTAAATAAGATAAATGGTCTAAGAAGAAAAAGTGCTCATACTGGTGTTTTAGGAAAATGTGATGCAGATAAAATAAGAGATATTTTTTATACGAATAATTTGCTGAATAAACTTACGTAGTTTCCAATATATGAAGTTAAGTGTACCAAGATATTGATGGTGCCGAGATGCATAGTAATAACATATTTATCAATAAGAAAAAGTCTACCGCCATTCCATCATCTATCGCTGACTCAGACTATCCTACGGACTATTATTGAATGTTATATCATGTCTCGATAAGGGTGCTCATTTGATAGAAAGTGGACATTATAAAGTTCTATCGAGCCATGTAGAAAGGTAGTATTATTGTTGGAATTCTAATAAACTGCCTATTACATGGATAATGTGAACTTCCCATTTTTTTATAATGCGAAGTTGACAAATTGCAATTTAAAATAAAAAAGTAAGGCATATTAAAAAATATATGTATTTAAAAACTACGGTCTTTCAAATGAGAGGCTGTTTTTTCATACCTAAAATTATATAAAAAGGGTTAGACAATTGAAAATAAGAAACTAGAAATACAAGGAGGTGCTTATGAGTACTTATATTCATTTTACAGAAGAACAAAAGCAAAGAGCCAATTCAGTTGACCTTGTAGAATTTTTGCAAAGACAAGGTGAAAAACTATTGCCATCAGGTAGAGAAAAAAGACTTGCAAGTGATCGCAGTATTACAGTCAGAGGTAATGAGTGGTATGACCATGCGTTAGAACAGGGTGGACTTGCTATTGATTTTGTACAAAACTTTTATGGTTTGTCTTTCCCAGAGGCAGTAACAATGCTACTTGGTGGTGAGCAAGGCGGGGTATACAGTAAGGCAAAAGAAAGAAAACAAACGGAACAAAAAAACTTTGTACTCCCTCCGAAGAATTCAGATATGCGAAGAGTTTTTGCATATCTCATTAAAAATCGTTATATTGACCGTGATGTGGTAAGTTTCTTCGCTAAGCAAAATTTACTCTATGAAAGCTGTGAGCAATCAGTAGATAGGGTAAAAGAATACCATAACGCAGTATTTGTAGGATATGATGAAAATGGAGTTCCTTGTCACGCTCACAAACGTGGAATTTATTCTAATGGTAAAAGCTTCAAAGGTAATGTTGAGAGCAGTAATCCTTGTTATAGCTTTCATTACACAGGAATAAGTAATAGGCTTTATGTATTTGAAGCACCTATTGATATGATGTCTTTCATTACAATAAATAAAAATACCAATTGGCAGAAACACAGCTATGTCGCATTGTGTGGAGTATCGGAACAAGCAATGCTTAAAATGCTTGAAAATAATCCCAATTTAAATCATGTTATATTATGTTTAGACCATGATACTGCTGGAATAGAATCAACTGAAAAGTTTCAAGATATTCTTTACGAGAAGATAATTGAATGCAGTAGAATGAGTTCTAAGTGCAAGGATTGGAATGAAGATATAAAAGAAAGCCTCAATCTCCCAGCAATTCCATCAGAGGAACACCCACAATATATTATTCGTGATGAAGTTTGCTCTGAAATCAAAGTATATGTCTTAGAAACAAGAAAGAATGATAATTCACATTCAAAACTAAATACCTTATTTGAAAAATGTAATACTGATGATGCAGAGCAGATAGTTGGAAATTTAAAACAACTGTCTGCTCTTTCTTTATGCCTTGCATCCAATGAATACAGACAGATGGGCTATCCTTCAGAAAAGGACAAATTGCTTACTAGATTACATGATGGCTTCAAAGCATATGAAAATCGTAGCAAACATAATAATCGTTTATTAGATATTAAAAAGGAACTTGAAAAGTTTGGGAAACATCAGGGTGTTATTTGTGAAAATGAAAAGAAAGATGCTGCTAAGAGGTATGAAGTTATTGCTAGTCACTGCCTAAAGGCAATTATTACTATTGAAATCCAACAGCAAAAACAAGAACAAAAGCAGTTAATTGTGATGTCATAAAAAACCATAGGATTGATTAATCTGTGAATAAAATATTTTTGGGAATGGAGGTAAATGTAATGCAATCACAAGTGTTTTTATTAATAGGAATTGGTGCCTTAATGTTCATAATAATTGGTGGGTTGTCTTTAATTGCTCACTATTATACCCTAAATGGAATCAAATCTAAAACAGTAGGAGATGGGCAACATGGAGTCGCTCGATTTGCTACGCAAAAGGAAATTATTAAAACGTATGAGCATATTTCTTTTCAAGTATCACAGTGGAGGAAAGGTAAGAATCTTCCATGTGATGAGAATGGAAACTTGATACAGGGATTAGTAGTTGGGTGTAAAGGAAATAAAGGAGATATTGTAGGTCTTGTAGATACAGGAGATGTTCACTGTCTTATGATTGGTGCAGCAGGAGTTGGTAAAACAGCCTTTTTTCTATATCCAAACCTAGAATATGCATGTGCGAGTGGGATGAGTTTTATAACCACTGATACAAAGGGAGATTTAGCTAGAAAATATGGAACTATAGCAAAAGAGAATTATGGATATAAAGTTGCAGTTATAGATTTAAGAAATCCCACACGCAGTGATGGAAATAACCTTCTACATTTAGTAAATAAGTATATGGATGCATATCGAGAGAATAACAATAATCTATCTGCAAGAGCCAAGGCAGAAAAATATGCAAAGATAATTTCAAAGACAATCATAAATTCAGGTGGTGACAGTTCAGCTTATGGACAAAATGCATTCTTCTATGATGCTGCAGAAGGACTTCTGACAGCAGTTATTTTGCTTATAGCAGAATATCTCCCACCTACTGAGGAAGATGGACATATAATAGATACAAGACATATCATAAGTGTGTTTAAATTGGTTCAGGATTTAATGGCACCAAGCAAGGTGAAAGGGAAAAGCCAGTTTCAATTATTGATGGATAAACTTCCTCCTGATCATAAAGCTAGATGGTTTGCTGGTGCAGCTCTTAATTCAGCAGAGCAGGCAATGGCTTCTGTTCTTTCTACAGTACTATCAAGACTCAATGCATTTCTTGATTCTGAAATGGAGCAGATATTGTGCTTTGATACAACAATTGATGCGGAAACTTTCTGCTACGAAAAGTCTGCAATCTTTCTTATACTCCCGGAAGAAGATAATACAAAGTATTTCATGGTCAGTTTATTTTTGCAACAGTTCTACCGTGAAATGTTAACAGTAGCGGATGAAAATGGTGGTAAGCTTCCTAATCGTGTGATGATATATGCAGATGAAATAGGTACTATCCCAAAGATAGAATCCTTCGAAATGATGCTTAGTGCAGGGAGATCAAGAAGAATTTCTATTGTACCAATCATTCAATCCTTTGCACAGCTTGATAAAAACTATGGAAAAGAAGGTAGTGAGATTATAACTGATAACTGTCAACTCACTATATTTGGAGGGTTTGCACCAAATTCAGAAACAGCTCAGGTGTTATCTAAAGCACTTGGCAGTAGAACAGTTATGAGTGGAAGCATCAGCAGAGGGAAAAATGATCCCTCTCAAAGTTTACAGATGATTGAGCGACCACTTCTTACGGCAGATGAGTTAAAATCCTTGCCTAAAGGAAACTTTGTAATTATGAAAACAGGTGTACATCCAATGCAAACAAAACTTCGATTGTTTTTGGATTGGGGCATCACTTTTGACAAGCCATATGAGATGGAGGAAAAGTCCCATCGTAAGGTACGCTATGCCGACAAGCAGACCTTAGAAGAAAATGTTCTTTGTCAGCATATGACTGATGCAATAGATGAAGAAGAAACTACCGAATCCACGGTAAAGAGACAAGGAGGTATACTTCATACTCCTGGGCATGAACAAACAGATGGAAGTAAAGTAGATCCAAAACGTAAACCAATACTAAGGACATAAGGGGGTATTTCATTGAGCTTTTTTGGAAGTATTTATAAAGAGGAACTTCCATCTCGTGCTAAGTGTGTGTATATGTATCTAAAAGATAGGTGTGATGCAAAGGGTGAGTGCTGGCCAGCAATTAATACTATTGCAAAAGATACATCGATGTCAAGGAGTACAGTAAAGAGAGCTATAGCCGATTTAATCCGTTGTGGTTTGCTTAGAAAAGAATCACGTTATAGGGAGAATGGCAGTAATTCCTCTAATCAATATTTTTTAATTATAGAATAATTTTTAAGTATAGATTAAGGTACATGAAAAAGCACGTATTTCCCACCAAGGGGAAACTGCGTGTTTTTTGTGGACTGAGGTGAGGTTCATATTGAACCTACCAGAAGGACTCACTTTAACAATATACTTAACATCAGAAAAAGAACAATTATAAATATAGATATACTATTTACTTTTATATTAATCAGTTTAATAACAGATTAAGTATGATAATTTCAATACCAATCCAATACCCAATAAATAATATTCTAATAATATTCTAATAATATTCTGATATTTAATAATTTAGATATGATAATGATATATTTTTTGAGATATTGAACGATTATGTTGAAGTTTTTATAATAGTCCTATATAATATAATCATGTTGCTATAATCGTTATATGGAAATTTGTGAAAAGATAAGATGAGTAAAGAGGTGCTATGATGAGCGTAAGTTATAAAAAATTATGGAAGCTGATTATTGATAAAGATATGACCAACGTTGAAGTTCGAAAAGCTACAGGAATTAGCCCCGCTACTTTTACCAAGCTTAAGAAAAATGAAATTGTATCTCTAGATATTTTATTAAAGATATGCAAATTGTTGGATTGTAATATTGGCGATATTGTAGATGTTGTAAAGGATGCAGAGTGATGTCCGTTTTATGGTACAGCTCTTCTGTTATATTAATATGGGTAAGTTTTTGGAGGAAGATCTATGGAAAAATATAGTTCAGGACTTGTATCAGAATCTTTTTGGTTTATCGAATTCAAAAAGATAATAAAGTTGAGAAATGACGGTAAATCTTGGGATGACATTAGAGATCTATGTTTAAATGATAATTTGCTTGGCATCTCGAAGGAGTATAGAGCAAGGCGTATTTATGGATACTTAAAAAATCGAGTCGATGTAATTGATGAAGGTCTAATAAATATATTTATCAATGCGGATTTAACAACTCAGAAGATTATCAATATTATTGCCATAGCAAAGAAAAATAGATTGTTTTTTGAGTTTTTATATGAGGTATATCGTGAAAAGGTACTACTTGGCGCTATAGAGCTTACAGATAGTGACATTAATATCTTTTTCAAAAATAAGCAGGGGCAAGATGAAGATATTAGCAAATGGACAGATGTGACATTAAAAAGACTTCGTAGCACGTACATGAATTTTTTAACTGATGCAGGATTTTTAACCGGAATAGATAAACAAAGAAGTATCACACCACCGATCTTAGAAATCTCACTGGAGAATTATCTTAAAGATAATGGCGAAAAGCAGATGCTTAAAGCTATAAGGGGGGCAGATTAATTGCGTAATTTAGAGAGTAGGCTTAATGAATTAGAAGATAAGATAAAACAGCCAAATTTTAGAAAGAATAAAGGTCTTGGAAATGAAGTAGGTTATTATGTATTCGATTACCCAGCAGAGCAAGAGCTTACTGTGAGAGAAAGAGTGCATTATCTTGTATCAAAGTATGAAAAAAATGTTCATGATTTTAAGTTAATTGTATTTGATTTGTATGACATTATTATAGATTTGTTGATACAAGAAGGCTTTTTAGAAATTTGCGAAGAATTTGAAAAGACGAAAGGTTTACAAGAGATTACAAGGGCAGTCAACGAGATGCTTCGTATGGAAGAAGATAACCAAAGTAATGAGATATTGGCGCATATTAAGAAAAATACACCAAAGGATTCAATTGTGTTTTTAACAGGTGTTGGGAAATGCTTTCCTATTTTGCGTTCACATAAAATTCTAAACAATTTACATCAATTTATAGATGAGGTTCCAGTTGTAATGTTTTTTCCTGGAAAGTACGATGGTCAATCATTGATGCTTTTTTCTGAAATTAAAGATGATAATTATTACAGAGCATTTAAGCTCGTAGATTGAGAGGTGGAGGATTATGTTTATAAAGAATATGTTTGCTAAACCAATTGACAGAAATATAAAAGGTGTTATTAAAGTTGGACAAGGTGATGATGAAAATGTAAAGCAAGAGCTTGAAGAATATGTAGTAACAAGAGAGCTACAAAAACACTTTGCAGATTTTTTTTCTAGTTATAAAAGAGGAATTGTTGGAAATACAGATGCAATGGGTGTTTGGATTTCTGGTTTCTTTGGAAGTGGTAAATCACATTTCTTAAAAATACTATCTTACCTATTGGAAAATCGTGTTGTTGATGGAAAAACAGCACTTAATTATTTTATCGAAGACAAAAAAATAAAAGATGAAATGGTACTTGCGGATATGCAACTTGCAGCCAACGTATCAAGTGATGTTATTTTGTTTAATATTGATTCTAAAAGTGGAATGGGTGATACTCAGAATAACAAGGAAGCTATTCTTTCTGTATTTTTAAAAGTCTTTAATCAACATTTAGGGTTCTATGGGGCTAACCCTTTTTTGGCAGATTTAGAAAGGCAACTTACAGAGGAAGGTAAATATGAAGATTTCAAAAAAGCATTTGCAGAAATACGTGGTAAGAAATGGTTAGACTCTAGACATCAATTTAGATTTATTCAGGATGATGTATGTAAGACATTGGTTCAAATAGATTTTATGAGTATGGATGCTGCAAAAAATTGGTGTGAAAGTTCTACAGGTACCTATAATATCGACATTATGACTTTTGCAAATATGGTTAAGAAATACATAAATAAGAAAGGTAACAATCATCACATTGTATTTCTAGTGGACGAAATTGGACAATATATTGGTGATGATTCAAAATTAATGTTAAATCTACAGACAGTTACTGAAGATTTAGGATCTGCTTGCCACGGTAAAGCTTGGGTTGTAGTTACTAGTCAGCAGGATATTGATAGCATTACAAAAACGAAGGGAAATGATTTCTCCAAGATTCAAGGTAGATTTGATACAAGACTTTCTTTGTCATCAGCAAACGTTGATGAAGTAATACGAAAGAGAATACTTGAAAAAACAGAAACAGGAAGACAAACATTGGGGCTTCTCTACGATGAAAAAGATACGATAATCAAAAACCTTATTATTTTTAATGACGGCATAGAAAAGAAACTATATTCGGATAGAAATGATTTTTCTGCTGTTTACCCTTTCGTTCCTTATCAGTTTAATTTGCTGGCAAGTGTACTTACTTCAATACGGACTCATGGAGCAAGCGGTAAGCATCTAGCAGAAGGTGAGAGATCTATGCTGGCATTATTTAAAGAGTCTGCTATGAAGATTATGGAGAATTCTGAAGGATCAATTGTTCCTTTTAATCTGTTCTATGATGCTCTTGAACAATTTTTAGATCATAGTCATAAGGGCGTTATTATCCGTGCCTATGATAATGAATACTTAAATCCTGACAAATTAGAGGATTGTTTTGATGTCAATGTTTTAAAGACACTTTTTATGATTAAATATGTCAAAGAAATTGTTGCGAATTTAGAGAACATCACAAGCTTAATGATTTCTAATATTGATGATGATAGAATTGTACTAAAAGATAAAGTTGAGCAGTCTTTAAAACGTCTTGTTCGCCAAACTCTCATACAAAAAACTGGTGAGGTATACGTGTTTTTAACTGATGAAGAACAGGAGATTAATAGAGAAATTGAAAGTCAAAATGTTGAAATTTCTGAAGTTATTGGGAAAGTATCAGAGATGATTTTTGATGGGTTATATTCAGAGAAAAAATACAGATATCCAGCATTTAACGGTCGATATAATTTTGGGTTTAATCAGATTGTAGATGACAGACCTTATAAGGGAAATCAAAATTACGATATCTCACTTAGAATATTAACACCAAATTATGAATCAGGTACAGATGAAACAACACTTCGCATGATGAGTGGTCAGAGTAAATGTGTTATTGTAGCACTACCAGATGATAAAGCATTTATAGATGAGATTCGCTCTGCCCTAAAGATAGAAAAGTATTTAAGATTGAATACGTCCAATAGGGTAAGTAAATATGAGCAAATCAAAGAAGCAAAACGTGTTGAAATGCGTGAGAGGAATTCAAATGCTCGCATTTTTCTGGAAGAATCTTTGAAGGATGCTGATATTTATACTAATAGTGACAAAATACAGAATGTATCAAAAGATATAGCTGTGCGTATTAATGATGCTCTTGGTAGACTTGTACATACCGTATATCACAAGCTATCTTATATTGATACTTCAGTGGGAGAATCTCATATCAGATCAGTTTTGAAAGGAAATAATAATAATCAACTTTCCCTTGATGGTACTGATCAAACACCTAATAAACTTGCTTTAAAAGATGTCTTAGATTTTATAAGTATGAATACTCAAAGACATGCGAAGACATCTATGAAGTCCATAATGGAGCGATTTACAAAAGCACCATACGGATTTATAGAGGATGACGTTCAATGGCTAATTGCTAAATTATTTAAAGATGGTGATATAGCATTATTTGTGAACAATGATGTGGTTACCCTATTAACCAAATCTGAGGATGAGGTCTATCGCTACCTTAGTCGTAAAGAATATCTCGAAAAGCTTCTTACAGAACAAAGAGAGAAAGCAAATGATAAGCAGAAGAAAGCTGTGAGAGAAGTTATGAAAGAGCTGTTTAATGTGTCACCAATGAGTGATGAAGATGATTCCATGTTAAAGAGCTTTCAGCAATATGCAACTAACTTAAAAAATGATCTTGAAAAGTTAGAAATTCATTACAAAAACGAACCAAGCTATCCGGGTAACAATGTTGTCAAAGATGGAAAGTCTGAGCTTATGAACTTGTTGGAAATTAAGTACTCAGTGGAATTTTTTAAGACAGTTGATGATAAATTGGATAAAATATTGGGATTTGCAGAAGATTATGAACCTGTAAAAGCTTTCTTTGGTGGGGAACAGATTGAGATTTGGAATCGAAGTCTACGCTTGCTAAAGATATATGATGATAGTAAGACATTTATAGTCAACAAAGAAATTGAAACAGTGGTTGCTGAAATAAAAGGAATCATGAAGAAATCATATCCTTATAGTGAAATCAGAAAGATACCTGAACTTCTTGAGCGTTATACAGAACATTATAATAGAATGCTCGATGAAATGGAGCAACCTGTTCTTGCTGCCATTAAAGAAGCACACTCTCGTGTTGTGGAAGAACTTGAAGGAAAAGAGTGCAAAGATATATTTTCTAAAAAGGTATATGAACGTTTTAATGAAATTAGTGAAAAAGCAAAAAGCTGTAATAATGTAGCTACCTTACAAAATATAAAAGTGGAAGCTGATGCTTTAAAAGTCCGATTGCTCAATGAGATTAGTACAGAAGAAACACGCATTATAGAATCAAAACTACTAAAACCAACACCTGAATCAGGAGCCGACAAAGTCGCTGAAAATCATATGCCTTTTATTAATAAGCCAAAGATGAAAACCCAAAAGACTGTTAGTATCAAATCAATCAATTCAGAGACTACTTGGAGGATTGAAACAGAAGCAGATGTAGACCGTTATGTTGAAACCTTAAAGGCAAAATTAAAGCAAAGTATTAAAGAAAATACAATCTTGAATATAGAATTTTAACGGGAGGAAGTTATGAATAAGACAGCAATTAAGAACTTTGCCATATGGGCTAGATGTAAACTCATCAGCGATATCACATATAAAGCAGGGGTTATAGGTATCAATGAAAAATGCATATTACAGCCATTGCCAATATCCACAGATAATGTACAATTTTTTGACATTGGTACAGGAAAACCTACTGAGATTTCAAATCATGAAATTAAGCAACGTAATGCTCTTGTACATAGAATCAAAGAAAAAGAAAGTACATCTGATTATAGAACGGCTTTTCAATTTGTTATGGAAGAAGTTGCATATACGTGGTTTAATCGCTTGGTTGCTATTCGTTTTATGGAAGTCAATGATTATCTACCTTCACGTATTCGTGTACTTTCAAGTGAAACAAAGGGAAAGTCAGAACCAGATATGGTGACGACACCCTTTGATACGGATATGAATTTCTCACCATATGAAAAAGATAGAATCGTACAGTTAAAAGATGAGAATAAATTGAATGAACTATTCCGTATGCTATTTATTAAGCAATGTAATAAATTAAATGAGGTGCTTCCCGAACTCTTCGAAGAGACATCGGACTATACAGAATTCTTACTTAATATTTCTTTTACAGATAAAGATGGAGTTGTAAGTCATCTTATAAATGATATTGAAGAGAAAGATTTTACTGAGGCAGTAGAAATTATCGGATGGCTTTACCAGTATTATAATGAAGAACGTAAGAATGAGGTCATAAATATTTATAAAGGAACAATTAAAAAGGATGACATACCAGCAGCCACGCAGTTATTTACAACGGATTGGGTTGTTCGTTATATGGTTGATAATTCTCTAGGTCGTTATTGGATAGAAAGAAATCCTCAGAGTAAATTACAAGATAAATTACAATATTTTTTGACACCTAAAAATGGTGAAATTCAATTTATTAATGAAAAAGTTACCCCTGAAGAGATGACGTTTTTTGACCCTTGTATGGGAAGTGGTCATATTCTTGTATATGCCTTTGATGTACTTATGGAAATATATAGAGAGTGTGGTTATGTAGATAGAGATGCAGCACAGGCAATTGTTGAAAACAATCTATTTGGGTTGGATATTGATAACCGCGCTTATCAACTTGCTTATTTTGCAGTTATGATGAAAGCACGTAGTTATGATAGAAGATTTTTAACTAGAAAAATCGAACCTAATATTTCTGTAATTGAAGAAACCAATACAATTAAAAAGTTTAGCTGTGATGGTGTTACTAACGACAGAGAACAGAATAAAGTTGGTGAATATCTTGTTAATGCCTATAAGCATGCAAAAGAAATAGGTAGTTTAATACCTATTGAAAATAGAGATTATAATGCGTTTGAAGAATATTTAAATACCTGTAACCTTTCTGGTCAGATTACAATTGATAGCGATCATTGGAACAGAGATACTTTACCAGTAATGATAAAGGTTGTAAAACAAGCACGTATTATGATACAAAAGTATTCAGTTGTTTGTACCAATCCTCCTTATATGAACAAATTAGAGGGGAATCTCAAAAAGTTTGTGGTTGAGAAATACAAACCATATAGTGGAGATTTATTCTCTGTGTTTATATATAAAAATTTTGATTACTGTAAGCCAAACGGTTATTCAGCATTCATGACACCATTTGTATGGATGTTTATAAAAACTTATGAAAAACTGAGGGAATATATCATCAATCAAAAATCAATTACTACACTTGTGCAGATGGAATATTCTGCTTTTGAGGAAGCTACTGTACCTATATGCTCTTTTGTTTTGAAAAATGGCAAAATAGAAAAAGGATTGTATTTTAAGCTGTCTGATTTTAAAGGTGGAATGGAAGTACAGAAACAAAAAGTGTTAGAAGCAATTGAGGATAAAGAGTGTGGATACTTTTATGAAACAAGTTCAGAAAACTTCTCCAAAATCCCTGGTTCGCCGATTGCGTATTGGGTAACTGAGAAAATTCATTTATGTTTTGAAAAAGGGAGTATTCTTGGTGAAATTGCGAAACCTCGACAAGGTATGGCAACAACAAATAACAATCTTTTCTTAAGGCAATGGTATGAAGTTAATAATATGAAAACTTTTTTTATTGCAAAAAATAGCAAAGAAGCTTATGAGAGCAGTAAGAAATGGTTTCCATATAATAAAGGCGGAGAATATAGAAAGTGGTATGGAAATAATGATTGTTTAGTTAATTGGGAAGATGATGGCAGAGATATAAAAAAATACCTCGAAGGCAAAAATCCGAACATTCCAAGAGGTGAATCTCTTTATTTTGACAAGTGCTTTTCTTGGTCGTTAATTTCTTCTGCATCACCTGCTTTTAGATTTAAAGATTATGGAAATATATTTGATATTGCAGGAATGAGTTGTTTTTCCACCAATAATCTCTGGTATCTGTTAGCATTGTGCAATAGTAAAATTGCACTAAAAATTCTTAGAATTTTAGCGCCTACGATTAATTTCCAAGCGGGAGATATCGCAAATATACCTGTTATTTTTTCCAAAGAACACGAGGCACAAATAAATATTTTAGTCGATCAAAATATTTCCATCTCTAAAACTGATTGGGATTCCTTCGAAACATCATGGGATTTTATTACTCATCCACTCATTATCTATCGTAGTAGTGCAGATTATGCCGATGTACAGATGGATAAATGGCAGTTTAAAATAGTTGATGCTTTTAGAAGTTGGGAAAGTAATACAGAAACGCAATTTAATATCCTCAAAGCCAACGAAGAAGAACTTAATCGTATTTTCATAGAAATATACGGCTTACAAGATGAACTTACTCCCGAGGTAGAAGATAAGGATGTTACTGTCCGAAAGGCAGACCTACAAAGAGATATTAAAAGCCTTATATCCTATGCAGTTGGATGCATGTTCGGGAGATATTCCCTTGATGTAGATGGCCTTGCTTACGCAGGTGGCGAATGGAATGATAGCAAATACACCACTTTTATACCTGATGAGGATAACTGTGTTCCAATTACCGATGAAGAATATTTTGAAGATGACATTGTTGGTTTATTTGTTGCATTTGTAAAGAAAGTGTACGGAATTGAAACTCTTGAAGAAAATCTTGATTTTATTGCAAAAGCGCTAGGCAATAAAGGTGATACTTCAAGAGAGGTAATTCGTAACTACTTTGTAAAAGATTTTTATAAAGATCATTTAAAGATTTATCAGAAACGTCCAATTTATTGGTTATATGACAGTGGTAAACAAGATGGATTCAAAGCTCTAATATACATGCACCGTTATAATGCTGATACAACAGGTATTGTTCGTGTTGACTACCTTCACAAAATGCAGAAAATTTATATGGGTGAAATTGATCGTATGCAGGATATGGTGGAAAATGGTACTCAAGTTCGTGAAATTGCACAGGCAGAAAAACGGAAAGAGAAACTTATTAAACAGCTTAAAGAAACAAAAGAATATGATGAGAAAATTGCCCATATTGCTCTTAGTCGAATAGATATAGATCTTGATGATGGAGTAAAGGTTAATTATGAAAAAGCTCAAACAGCTCAAGATGGCAAGAAACTTGATATTCTTGGAAAGATCTAGGGTGATGATTTATGGAGAAGGAAATGATAATTTCTGATATTAATCACTTGCTTAATACTGTTAGTACCGCTATTGAGGATGAAGATTCAAATATGTCTTCGTTTATTTATGATAATTATATTAGAATTGCCGAAGTATGCAAAAGTAATTACTTTTTAAATATTCCGTTACTTTCATTGAATGATATTCTGAATTATGAAGAAAAGGGTGGTATGCGAGGAACATATTCTGCAATTCAAACGAGTTTAAAGCAGATTAAGAGTAGAATAGAAATATATATAAGTTATAATCCGAGAACTTATACTAAACCGTATTTTATGGATATTAAAGATTCAATTATTTCAGAAATCGAACGAGCAAGTTTTGTTATTTGGATTGCTATTGCTTGGTTTACGGATCTTGATATTTATAAAGCTTTATTATCTGCTAAAGAGCAAGGTGTAAATGTTCAAATATTAACACTCAACCATGAAAATAATAAAAATAGAGATGGTAGCTATAAGTTGGACTTTAGAAAGAAAATTGAAACTAAATACTTTTCCGGATATGTTGTAGGGCAAGAAAATTTACATCATAAATTTTGCATGATTGATTTTGAAATGGTTATTACTGGATCATATAATTGGACTATAAGTGCAAGTAAAAATTCAGAAGATGTAATATTTGTTTATGATATAGAAACAGCAAAAAATTATGCTGAAAAATTTGTAGATTTAAAGAAAAAAGTTTAAGGTGGTGAAAAATGGCAGAACTTAATTTAAAACAGATAACAGATAAACTAAATAGCGAATTTGCATCAGATATCCGTAAGCTAGTCTTCTGGTATGATGCTAATGCAGAATTTGTATCAGATATAGATACATTGGAACTTGAGAATGCAAAGATTTTCAGACTTGAGAGAGACAATCAGTTTCATACGAAATATTTCTTAGAGCGTAAAGATACAAAAACTAATTATTTAATATATGCACCTTTTCCAAAGCCAGCACTAAAGGACAATCATCTGGCAGATACAATACGCTATTCCAAAGAGTTTTTTGCAGACAGAGCCTCATTACTGGCGATCGATTTAGGTATTGATGAGAAGTATAAGCCTGTGCTACAACATTATATTAAGTTCTTTGGGGCGAAAGATAGAACACAAAAGTTTTATGAATTGGAAATTGAGAATTTTAATAAACCAGTTATAGAAACAGCACTTATGAGTGTAATTTGCAAGACTAAGGTTGTTTCATTTGAGGAAATTGTCAGGACCATGATTTCAGAGGGAGAGTTAGAGAATAATAAATATTTGGCTGAATTTGAGAAGTATGATTTGATAGAACCTTTCTGGAAGATGTGTGAGGAAACCTTTGGATACACAGATATTGTACCGTCTTTATCAAAACTTATTTACACATTGTTTGTGACCTATACCTCAAAGGTGATTCATACAGAGCTTCCACAAGCATGGAGAAATTATTGTTCTTATAAATCAGGGAATATCATAGCTTTTTTGGATAGTTTAATGAATAGCCTGATTTATAATGAGAACTTCGATGAACTTTCACAGATGGTATATGACAGCTTAAAAGGTGACGATATCTTTGAAAGAATAGGGACAGATAATATAGTTGATTGTGAAATATTCCGTAAGGTTGATATCTTCATAATTAAATGGCTTATTGCAAGGCTTGAGAATGAAGATACCGATGCTAAATTGCATGGATATACTATACCGGAAATTTGTCGTTTAAGAAGAAAGATGCACTATAGAAAGATATATTATTCCCATTACTATATTATTGAAAATGCCTATTACCTGATTCTTGCAGCTCACTTTGAGCCTAAGAAAACAATAGAAGAAATAGCAAATCAATATATTGTAAAAGATTATATGATTGACCAGAAATATCGCTATTTCTATTTTCACTTTGATAAAGTGTTAAATAATACCCCATATGAATCTCTTCGTGATTTGGTAGAGAATATTTATACAAATAAATTCTTAGATGAATTGTCCGTAGAGTGGAACAAGGCCTTAGTAGATGCGAAAGCAGATACAGGGCTTATAAAACAGCAGGAATTTTTTAATAGATATATAAGAAACTCCAAAGAACGTGTTGTTGTTATTATATCCGATGCACTCCGCTTTGAAGTAGGGCAAACCCTAATGAAAAGGTTGCAGGAAGATGAAAAATGTACAGCGAAGATTGCAGCAATGCAAAGTGTCTTACCTTCCTATACGAGATTTGGTATGTCAGCATTACTCCCACATAAAGAACTTTCTATGAGTGATGACTATAAGATTTTAGTAGATGGTAAGGTATGTGATGATTTAAAGTCGAGAGAACAAATACTACAAACTTATGTGCCAAATAGTCGAACAGTCCAATTTGATGACATAAAAACAATGAAGATAGCTGATTTGAAGGAGATATTCGTTGGACAGGATGTTGTATATATATATCATAATCAGATAGATGCCAGAGGTGATAAGCTAAATACTGAAAATGAAGTCTTTATTGCCTGCGAAGAAGCTGTAGAAGAGATTCATACTATGATAAAAAGACTTACAAGTGCCAATAACATTCATTTTATAATAACGGCAGATCATGGATTCATCTATAAACGTGACAAACTAGCTGAAAGTGATAAAATTGGTGGCTTTCATAAGAATAATGCTTTGGTTGGCAGACGATATGTTGTTGCAAACGAAAGAGTGAATGCAGATGGTATTGGAAGTGTTACACTAGGGGATATATTAGGGAGTGATGATCAAAGGGTAGTTTCAGTTCCAATAGGCAGCGATGTTTTCAAAGTGTCTGGAGGAGGCCAAAACTATGTGCATGGCGGTTCTTCATTACAGGAATTGATTATCCCTGTCATAGATGTAAGAACTAACAAATATCATACAGAAACTAAAACGGTAAGTATTGGACTTGTGAGCTTGGTGCATAAGATTACCAATCTTATGACTAATCTTGATTTTATCCAGACAGATCCAGTTACTGATATTAATAAAGAGACGGTTTATAAACTGTTCTTTATCTCAGATGATAATGAAAAAATTTCAAATGATAATATCTACGTTGCAGATAAAAAAGATAAAGATGCAAGTAAGCGAATATTCCGATTAAAGTTTACTTTTAAGAATAAACAATATGGTAAAAACAGAAAATATTACCTTGTTGCCTATGATGAAAAAAATGCACTTGAAGTGATTCGTCATGAGGTAAAGATGGACTTAGCATTTGTTGATGATTTCGGGTTTAATGTTTAGTTTAGGAGGATGGCAGAATGGCTGATTTAAATAAATTTGATGAAGTAGATAATCCCAATACTGTCATAAATAAAAAGCTAAGACAGTATTTTGACGGGAAGATAGTCCGAAAGGATTTGACAAAATCTATTAAAGAGGGAGCTAATGTACCCATTTACGTTCTGGAATTTTTATTGGGGCAATATTGTAGCTCTGATGATCCGGACATTATTGAAGAAGGAGTAAAAACAGTAAAAAAAATTCTAGCAGATAATTTTGTTCGCCCTGATGAAGCACAGAAGGTTTTATCTATTTTGCGTGAACAAGGTAGTTATACAGTAATAGACCGTATTACTGCTAAACTTAATATTAAGCAAGATCGATACGAAGCAGAATTCTCGAATCTAGGAGTTAGGGAAATACTCCTTGCTCCTGATTATGTATCTAAGTTCGACAGATTACTTTGTGGTGGTATTTGGTGCATTGTTCAACTTGAATATGAATTTTTAGAAGAAGACAAAAGAGCAACTCCCATTCGTGTGAGGAAATTGACACCAATTCAGATGCCTCATATTGAGTTAGATGAAATAAAGGAAGCCAGAAAAGAATTTACAAAAGATGAGTGGATTAATATTTTACTTCGTTCTACAGGTATGGAACCAGATAAATTTACTGAACGTGAAAAATGGCTTCTCCTTGCTCGTATGATTCCACTTGTAGAAAACAATTTTAATCTTTGTGAACTTGGTCCTCGTAGTACAGGTAAGTCCCATATTTACAAAGAGATATCACCTAATAGCATTCTTGTATCTGGAGGTCAAACTACAGTTGCTAATCTTTTTTATAACATGGCCAATAAGACAATTGGTCTGGTTGGAATGTGGGATTGTGTTGCTTTTGATGAGGTTGCAGGGATTACCTTTAAAGATAAAGACGGTATTCAGATTATGAAGGATTATATGGCATCAGGTTCATTTGCTCGTGGGAAAGAGGAAAAGGCTGCGAGTGCATCTATGGTTTTTGTAGGTAATATTAATCAAAGTGTGGATGTACTACTAAAAACCTCTCATTTATTCGAGCCATTTCCAGAAGCTATGGCTTATGATACTGCTTTCCTTGACCGTATGCATTGTTATATCCCTGGTTGGGAAATACCGAAGTATAGACCAGATTTCTTTACAAATGAATATGGATTTATAACGGATTATTTTTCTGAATTTATGCGTGAAATGCGTAAAGAACAGTTTAGTGATATAAGTGATAAATATTTTAGATTTGGTTCTAACTTAAACCAACGTGATGTTATTGGTGTCAGAAAAATGATATCAGGGTTTGCTAAGCTTCTCTATCCAAACGAGGAATTTACAAAAGAAGATATAGCTGAGATAGTGACTATATCACTTGAACTAAGAAGACGTGTAAAAGAACAGCTTAAAAAGATAGGTGGAATGGAATTTTATGATGTGAATTTCTCCTACATAGATAATGAAACCTTTGAAGAACATTATGTATCAGTTCCAGAACAAGGTGGAGGCAAATTGATTCCTGAAGGCATCAGTAACCCTGGACATGTGTATACCATATCAAGAGGTAAAACTGGTATGATAGGAGTCTATCGTTTGGAAACACAAGTTTTACCGGGCAATGGAAAATTTGAACGCACTGGTCTTGGTACTGATAGAGAAGCTAGAGAGGCTACTAATACTGCATTTAACTATCTAAAAGCTAATGGTCATTCAATCAGCAACTCTATTAGTACGACAACAAAAGATTACATCATAAATTATCAGGATTTAAATGGAATAGGAATTACTAAATACTTAACCTTACCTACACTAATTGCAATTGCATCAGCAGCACTAAATAAGCCAACCTTAAGTAGTCTTGCTGTTTTAGGTGATATCAGTATCAGTGGAACAATTTTAAAAGTAGAGGAATTGGCCAGTGTATTGCAAGTATGCCTAGATAGCGGAGCAAAGAAGGTGTTACTACCAATTACATCTGCAGCAGAGATGGGAACAGTGCCATCGGATTTGATGGGTGCTTTTAGCATAATATTTTATTCAACGCCACAAGAAGCAGTGTTTAAAGCTTTAGGTGTAGAGTAAAGGGGATTTTGTGGAGAAGAGAAAGAATCAAAAAAAGACTGTATACGAGGCGAAAGTATAACTATCTCAATAATGCGGATATGGAGGGGCAAGTCATTATGACTACTACACTAGTTAATTTTTTATTGATAAATAGTAGTGCTTTATCAATTGATATGTTTAGCTATACAGAAGACATTATGAAAGTACTATTCAAAAAAGGGTTAATAACTCAATTTAGTATTAGTGATGCAAGAGCAGATTTTGGCGATGGTACATGTATTGTTGAGATTGTGGATACTATATACACATCAGAATATATTTACATAAAAGGCGAAGAAAAAACACATTGGCAGTTGATTTTCGAATTTGGAACATTTACATCATCTAGTCAGTTGCAAATAAAAATTAACTCGAATGATTATGACGTAAAAGTTGCTGATAACTATTTAGAACAACTAAAACTTTCTATCAAGAATATTGTCAAATCAGATTGGGAAAGAACTATTTGGCTAATGGATAAGGACTCTGAAATTTTGTCAATTACTCTTTATCCGAGTGTTTATAGAGTAGAAAACATGACACGACAGTTGATAAGTGAAATAATGACTAAGGAGTATGGTATTGGTTGGTGGGATGCATATGTTCCGATACAAATAAGAAATAAGCACAAAGTCAGATTGAGTGGGTATAAATCAATTGCCCCAGGATTTGCGAATGTCGATGAAAGACTAATGTCTATTGATATTGGGGATTTAAATTCCATACTCACTTTGAAAGAGAAAAAGTGGAACCCATCATTCAGCACAGAAATAAACAATTTCTTAATAACCAGTCAGATATTAAGCTTGAAAAAATGAAAGAAGTATTATCTGACCAAATGGAAGTTACCCTCGATCTGTGGGGAGAACAGTTTTCAAAATATTTATCAGAAGATTTTATAAAGAATTTTAAAACATTTGAGTTAAACCGTAACCATGTTGTTCATAACAAATTGATTGATCGTACGGCATATAGTAGTATATTCAACTCTATAAATATAGTAGAAGTAGAACTAAAAAAAGCATTGCAGAAAGTCGGGGAAATTGTTGTTTCCAGAGAACAAAGGGATGCAATTGAAGAACAAATGTATATAGCTCAACAGGAATCAGAAGCCGCGCTACATGAAATAATGGAGTCAGAGACTGGTGTTGAAATTAGGAATTCAGAGGAAATCATCGACTTGTATGACGAGTATTTATATCAATTTCACTCAGAACTTCAAGATTATTTAAGATTTCGCAATGACTTAGAAGTTGGAGAATATCAAAATATTTTATCTAAAAATAATGCTGGTACATTGTTTGAAATTACATATAAAATTAACGATAAAGTAGCCATAGTTAGCTATTCTATTGAATCTATTGATGATTCTCAGGGCGGAGAAAGTACTGTCGAGATAATAATTACATTAGATGAAAAAAGCGAATCTCATTCAATTACTTATAGGAATGGAGAGGTGGTTTTTAACTCATACCAAGGGTGCTATTTACCAGAAACTCAAGATGCTATTTCCACAGAAGACATAGGTTTGCTAAAGGATTATCTTGTAGAATTTCTCGATACTTATTTTGAAAATATTCGTGAGAAAGTGGATTCAGAAATGTATTCGATTATAAAAGATGGTGGGAATAGTCCCGTGGCGGACATTTCATGCTGTGAGTGTGGTGAAGAGTATATCTGTGTAGATGAAAATTATGGTGTATTTGGACAATGTCTAAATTGCGGAGAGATGAACGAAATTTGTTTATGCGACAGGTGTGGTTGCTATTTTGAAGGTGAATCAAACGAATATAGAGATGCTCCAAACTTGTGTGATAGTTGTCAAGACTATTACGAAAATCAATGAAAGGACAAAAGAATTCTAAATTAAGCTCCCACTGTTCTAAGAATAGCAGGAGCTTTACACTTTTATCTTCTTTAAAAAATCACCTTCAGGACGATAAGGTACATTAAAATCATATCCCATTTTATTCATTTCCTGCATTTTTATTAGAAGTAGATTAATATGTGAATTTAACATGCTTGAAATTTGCACTATATCATAACCATCTCGTGCTAGAGCTAATACCTCATCATTATCAATTAACAAATGAGAACCAAAGATATTGGCTTCGTATTCGGTAGTATTTTTCATATCAAAAAGTTCAAATTCCTTAAGACCATTACTGGCTAAATTTCTATGAAAAATATCATGACCGATTTCATGAGCTAATACCATCTGCCGCATGTGGTCATCTAAATTATTATTAATAAAGATAATACGTTGTTTCCAACGATAGGTATACATGCCAAGTAGGTCATCATAATTCTCATAATAAATTTTGATACCAAGTTCATTGGCAATCTGTCTGGTATCCCTTGTCCCTATACGGTTGACAAGAGCATTTGCTTTCTTATATATTCTGAAAGAGTCAATCAAAGCAGCACCCCCTGTATACAATCTACTATTCCCCTGTTATTATACTAAAAAAGTTGGACTTATTCATTATTATCGTCATCTGTTCTATATTTTTTAGGAGTGTACTTTTTGTTTTCCTCTTTGGCGTCCCAATAAGCTTGTTGTAAGGAGCGCATAACAGCATCCTTATCTGCTTCTGATAATTCACCACCTGCAAATAATCCACCAATTTCAGCAACTAAGTCTTCAGCTTGTCTTGCACCATGATTGCCATATTTAGTTTTTGCCTTTGTGATAAATTCTTCATCTTCGGTTAAAAGATAATTAATATCGACATTAAAAAGTGTAGCTAATTTGGAATAAACTTCTCGTTTCTTTGGATAGCTGTTACTATTTTCGTAGCTAATAATTGTACGTAGTGAAACACCGATTTCTTTTGCCAAATCAGTCTGGGTCATATCTTTCCCTTTCCGTAAGTCTCTAAGTTTTTCTCCAAATCTCATAATATCCTCCTTGAATATGAAGTTATATTTCATAAAACGTATTTTACTATTGACATATGATGGTTATCTTCATATAATATAAATGTGAAGAATAACTACACATACTATAGTACATAAATCTTCACATTTTGTCAATAGTCAATAAAAATATGGGGTGGGGAATATAACATGTAAATTAAATACCCCTAAAACAACGGAGGTATGGGATGAGACTTACAAGAAACATGAAGAATATTTCAAAGATGTATGAGGGTATGAACCTTGATGAGGAACAGGTTTTTCATAAATCAAAACTTGTTCTTGCTATATACAGGGATGTAGTATGGAGAACCATTCAAGAAGCTAATTATGTAAGGGAAGCATGTGAGTCATATTATAGCAATGAACTTGCTACAGCTTTAACATATTTAAATGATTTTGCACCTACTGAAAAGAAGGACAAGTTTAGTGATAAAGTTTCCTGTATTTTTGAGACTAAATGGATGATAGATCTTGTAGATACAGCAATGATTAAAATTTATAATTATCATACAAATGGAAAGCTGTATCATGAAATATTGTCAAAATGCTATATTACAGCATATCCAATGACAGAAACAGAAATACTAGAATATCTTTCTATTGAGCGGACAAGTTTCTATACAAAAAAGAAAGAGGCAATAAAACTATTTGGAATTGCACTTTGGGGATATTCCTTGCCAAAATATCAAGCTATATTTAATGGGACAAGTACTATAGAAGAAAATGAGTTACTATATTTCTTTGAAGAAAAACAAAATGCGTACTAAGTGTGAACTAAAGTTGAACTAGATACGAACCATATACGTACTGACTTTGAATTGTCAATAGCCTATACTCTGTATTATGGGGAAGTAATGGCCTAAAATAAAATAACAATCAAGAACCTCGGCATTTATGTCGGGGTTATTTTTATGCCCATTTCTCCAAATATATGGTGCTGAAGAAGCCTGGAATAACAAATTAATGTTGTTCCGGGCTTTTTCTTTACCCAAAAACAGGGGGAAACATGGAACAGCCAAAGTCTAGCTTACATACTAAATGCCGTTCTCCTCCTTTTTCTGATGATTACATTCATTTTTAAAAATCAGAAAACGGAGGAATTAGAATGGGTTTTAATTATAGTAGAGAAAAGTTGATATTTGATAGAGAATGGGAAAAGTTACGTGGACAATACAAAAAAGCAGGAATGAATGATGAAGCAATACAGGAGCTATATGATTTTGATTGGAGCTGGTTTCGTATGAGAAGAAACTATGAAAATCGCGTACAAGCATTGCCAGAAGAAGGGATAGATGAACAGAAGGCTGAAACACGCTCCAATCTGTTTCAAAGGTTTACATCACTATACACAAGTTTTGATGAAATAGAGCTTTCAGGACGGTATGCTTGGATAGATACTATTTCTGATGATGCACTTTCTAGAAAACTAAGAGATTTAAGTGAGGATGAATTAGAGCTTTTAACTTTGTTGGCTATAGAAGGCTATACACAGCGTGAAATTGCAAGGAAAGTGCACTGTTCACAAAATGCCATCTCCAAAAGATTAATCAAAATAAAAAGAATTTTAAAAGAAAAATAAAATATTTACAAAAATGGTTGTCAAAAAGGTCTTCTCGTTGCCTACACATTGAGGGGATCTTTTTTATTCCCTGTCTTGAACTTTGAAAACTAAATATCCGATTACATAAATACGTTAGCTGATGAGCCAGAAATGGAAAAGCGACAATGGAGGATGCGCCAAGACCACCTGTAAGAACAGATATTTTAATCTCTGTTTTTATTAAAGTCGGCAAAATAAGGTGCAAAGCGATACCCATCCGTCCCAAGAAACAATCTATGGTAGATTGTTCGCAATAACCCTCATCAGTCTATAATGATACTTCTGCCCAGCCACAGACATCGCAATGGGGGCAGCCAGCGGAGATCCCGGTGGAGGTGAGAGTCCTATGATGCAATAACTGTTAAAGCAGTTACAACCAGTTGCAGTTTATGTAATCGCCCTTTAAGTCTTGCTTGCAAGACTTTGTGTGTTGGGGATGGTAGTGTCTAAGTACAACACAAAATCTTAATATTAGAAGCAATGGGGATCGCTTGAAATAGACGAGAGTCTATTTATAAGTTTTTTATTTAAAATGGCGGTCCCTATTTTTGTGATATTAAGCAGATGAAAAATACTTACATAAACAATAATAAAATTTACATGAATGGAGGAATGGTGATGACAAAAGAGCAAACAGCGAAAGAAGTAGAATATAAAATGGCTTTAAAACTGTTAAAGATCTTACTTTGTAGGGGAATTATAACTGATGAAGAATATGCAGAAATTGATGAATTAAACCGTCAGACCTTTTCTCCACAACTTGCAAAAGTATATGTGTAATAACACTAGCTATATTTGAATTCTTATGGTAATGTGTGTTGCTAACAGGAACTAAAGTTCTAAAGGAAAGGAGGAAAAACCATGGCAAAGAAAGTAAGAAGAATAGAGCCTGTAAAGCAAAGGGTTATCCTAGAATTGCAACCTAAAAAACGAGTTTGTGCCTACTGCAGAGTAAGTACTGATTCAAGAGAACAACAGAATTCCTTTTCTGCACAAGTAGAATATTACAAGACTTTTATCGGAAAAAGAGATGACTGGGAATACACAGGAATCTACGCTGATGAAGCCAAAAGTGGTACACAAGTAAAAAAACGTGATGAATTTCTACGGATGATAAAAGACTGTGAAGACGGCAAAATTGATATGATCATTACAAAATCCGTTACAAGGTTTGCTAGAAATACGGTAGACAGTATTGAGTCTATCAGAAAGCTAAAAGCACTTGGTATCGGGGTATATTTTGAGAAAGAACATATTAATACCCTATCAGAAAAAAGTGAGCAGATGATTACCATACTAAGCTCCCTTGCACAAGGAGAGGCAGAAAGCATCTCCACTAATAACAAATGGGCAGTTAAAAAGAGATTTCAAGATGGAACATTTAAGCTTAGCGATCCTGCTTATGGATATACCAAGGATGAAGATGGAAATCTCATAATAAAAGAAGATGAAGCAAAGATTGTTCGTAGGATTTTTCATGAATATCTAAATGGAAAAGGCTCATATGTAATAGCAAGGCATTTAAAAGACGATAATATCCCAACCATACGCTCAGCAGAAGAATGGCAGGACAGTGTAGTAAAAGCAATCTTACAAAATCCCATCTATGAGGGAGACTTATTATTACAAAAGACATATACAACTGAGGTGCTTCCCTTTGAAAGAAAAACAAATAAAGGGGAATTGCCTCAGTATTTTATTGAAAACAATCACGAACCCATTATTACAAGAGAAGAAGGGCAGATGGTCCGAGAGATATATGAATATCGAAGAAATCAAATGAGAGTAGATGATAGTGGAAAATACCAAAACAGATATGAATTTAGTAGCAAAATCATCTGCAAGGAATGTGGTAGCACCTTTAGGAGACAAAAGATTTATATAGGTAAACCATATGAAAAAATTCAGTGGTGCTGTGTCCAGCATATAAGAGATATAAGTAAATGCAGTATAAAAGCTGTAAGGGAGGATATTATAAAAGAAACCTTCCTAACCATGTGGAATAAGCTTCTAAGCAATCATACAGATATCCTTTATCCCCTACTTGAATCTTTAAGAAATCTAAGAACAGATCATGAGCAGGAAGAAGAAATAGAAAAACTAAATAATAGAATAATGGAATTAACAGAGCAGAGTCATATCCTAAGTAGAGTTGTATCGAAAGGATATATTGACTCTGCTATTTTTATAGAAAGACAAAATGCTCTGACTGTAGAACTTGAAGCCGTTAAGAAAATGAGGAATCAAAGCCTTGATGATAACGGTTATGAAAAAGAAATTTTAGGAACGGTAAGGTTACTTGAAATCATAAGGTATAACCCAGAGATTATAGAAGAGTATGACGAAAACCTATTTCTCAATACGGTGGAAAATATCATTGTTGGAGAAAATCATGAGATTACATTTAAGCTAATTAACAACCTAGAACTGACAGAGCATTATGGAAAGTGAGGTGAGGTAGATGATGCAAAGACATATGCCACATGGCTATAAGATAGAAGATGGAAAAGTAATATTTGATGATGAAAAGGCAGCAGTAATAAAAAAGATATTTGAGGAGTACCATAAAGGATCATCCTTACATGCCATAGCGAAAGAACTTACAAGTGCAGGATTTTTAAATGCTAATAACAAATCTAATTGGAATCATGGCTCCGTAGGAAAAATACTTCAAAATATTAAGTACTTAGGAGATGACTTTTATCCTCAGATGATAGATAAGGAAATCTTTGAATCTGTACAGAAAAGAAGAAAGAAAAAGGAAGAGGGACTAGGAAGAACCCTACAACCAAATAGTATGAAAAATCAAAGTTTATTTAGTAGTAAATTAATATGTGGAGAATGTGGTGATGTTTATCGCAAATATATTGAACATGCTGGCAGACCATCTGAGAAGAGCAACTGGAAGTGTAAGAGGTACATCTATCAAAATAGAGTACACTGTAGAAATTTATTTTTAACTGAAAAGGATATAGTAAATGCCTTTTTATCAGCATCCAATAAAGTCTTATCAAGAAAGTGGATGCTAGACAAAGGTAAGAAAAAAGAACCTCCAAGGATTACCTTAGAAATTAGAAAGTTGGAAGAACGAATCAAAGAGCTAGAGTATGAAGAACATTTCTCATCAAAGGAACTATCAGAGCTAATCTTTAAAAGGGCAAAGGCTTATTATAGCATAGCTAAAATTGATGATTATGATTATAACACTGAAAAAATAAAACAAGCACTGGCTGATAAAGAACAGCTAATAGAGTTTGAAGAAGATATATTTATAACCATAATAAAGCAGATAGTTATTTATAAAGATGGAAGAATCCTAGTAGAATTTATCAATGGCATAACTATGGAGGAAGATCATGAAAAAATAAGAGAGGATGAATGAAATGGCAGTAGCAGTAGCAAAAAAAAATGTAGCATTTATTCCGGCACAAACCATATATGACAGGAATGTAAGGGTGGAGCTAAAGACCCTAAGAGTAGCAGCATACTGTAGAGTTAGTACCACATTAGAACAACAGGAAGGCAGTTATGAGGCTCAAATATCCTACTACACAGAGAAAATTAAAAGTAACCCAAATTGGAAGTGTGCTGGAATTTATGCAGATGATGGAAAGTCAGCCACTAATACAAAAAAGAGAGATGATTTTAATGCTATGATTGATGACTGTATGGCTGGGAAAATAGACATGGTCATAACAAAATCAGTCAGCAGATTTGCAAGAAATACAGTAGATTCCCTTCAGACCATAAGGAAACTCAAAGAAAAGAATATCGCCATATACTTTGAAAAAGAGGGTGTTAATACTCTAGAAAGCACAGGAGAATTACTGATTACAATCTTAAGTAGTCAAGCACAAGAAGAAAGCAGAAACCTAAGTGAAAATACAAAATGGGGAATCGTAAGAAGATATGAAAATGGAATCATCACGGTTAATCATAAGAAATTTATGGGATATACCAAAGATAAAAAAACTGGCGAACTGGTTATAGTACCTGAACAAGCAGATATTGTGAGACGAATTTTTAGATTGTATTTAGAAGGAAGTAGTATAGGAGAGATTATAAAAGCTTTAGAGGCAGATAAAATCAAAACAGTTACAGGCAAGGAAACATGGCATCCTGGAGTAATAGAAAAAATGTTAGTAAACGAAAAATATATGGGAGATGCCCTAATGCAGAAAACCTACACCGTAGACTTCCTAACAAAGAAACGAGTTAAGAATAACGGAATTGTACCTCAGTATTATATAGAAGATAATCATGAGGCCATTATACCAAAGGAATTATTCTATAAAGTACAGGAAGAAAAGGCCAGAAGAGCCAGCCTTAATAAAGCAGCAGTTACAAGAAAAGCAAATAAACTAAAAAAGGAAAAGAGCAAATTTAGCTCCAAATATGCACTAACTGAGATCTTAGTATGTACCGAGTGTGGACATCCATACCGCAGACAGACATGGTCAAAATACGGGCAGAAAAGTGCAGTATGGAGATGTGAGAATAGGCTAAAGAATGGAACAAAGGCATCTTGCAAGCATTCACCTACCTTAAAAGAAGAACCGCTACATAATGCCATTATGACAGCCATTAATAATGTAGTAGAAAACAATGGAGATTTTATAGGAGCTTTCAGAGAAAATGTCATCAGAGTCATCGGCGGATACTCAACCAAAGATATCCCTACAGAATATGACGAACAGATTGAATCCCTGCAAAAGGAGATGCTAGCCTTAATCGAAGAAAACGCAAAACAAGGAGCTGTAGCAGAAGATTTTGATAATGAGTACAAAAGAATATCAGAGAAGATAAACGAGCTTAAACAGGCGAAATTAAAGCTTGTAAGGGAGAAGAAACAGGCTGAGAACTATAAACAGAAACTAACGGAAATGGACACTACCCTAAAGACTGTAAGACCACAGGTAAGAGAGTTTGATGAAGACTTAGTCAGAAGATTAATAAACACCATCAAAGTGAATAAGGGAGAGAGACTGGAGATACAGTTTGAATCAGGCATAGTGATGGAGCAGATGGTAGATTATTATGATTAAAAATAACAGGGGCAGTAGCTAGGATACATAAAGGAGTTACTGTTCTAATAATAACAAGAATCTGGTAAGACTAAAATCCTCAGAAAATGCTGAGGGTTTTATTGTTGGCAGATAGTAATGGAAGTTGAGATTTATATTACGTTAATTGGCTTGTGTCAAAATTTAGAATATTATACACAATTATCTTGTAAAAAAGTTCCCTTAGAGATACAATTATTACAACAATGTTGTTTATATGATTGTTCTCATTGGGAGGAATAAAAGTGTTAAATGCAAATGAGTTACTGGAAATTGCAAAAGAAGAACTAAAAAATTTGAATTCTGAAGAAATATTTTTAGTACGTGATTTATTCAAAGGTTATGAGTGGAATAGAATATCTAGGAGTAATCGATTGTTGCTTGGCACCCTATTCATCAATTATATTAAATCAACTGATATAGGAATCGTTCCGATTGAAAAGACATCATCAGGACAGCAGAGATATAAGAAGGAAAATTATTAGCTTAAAAATATTGATAAATATTTATGGCAACAAGAAAAAAAATCTCTAAAATGTATTGATTATTTGTTAGGAATAGAGTGAAATTAATATTGGATCAATCGATAATGTAAAAGAGGTGACTTATGGAAAAGATATATTTGAATAACTTGCTCCATTTTAATCAAGCAGATTATGGGAATATTAAAATAAAGTTTAACCAATCAAATGGTTATGAAGATCCTATGGAATTATATCAAAATAATCCGGATATTGTTAATAACCAATGGCTGTTTTGGAGAAGTAAGCAACGTTATTTTTATGTAGGACAAATAGCGATATGCTTTTTAAAATTATCATATGATACATGGTTGCTTACCACAATTAAAAAGGTTACCAAAGAACTGAATATTTATGATGGTATCAATTACGAAGGTGAGGAACTAGAACAGTATAAATCCTACTTTGGACGAGTTGTTATTAAGTACCATAAGACTTTTCAGCAGCAAGGGAGGTATTATGGTGAAATATGTAATGACTTAGAAGTGCAACAAATACTCCCGACTGTCTTTGATGGAGATGATTTTCCTGGATATGATAAGGTTAGACTTTCGTACAGACAGTTAGAGACTGTTTTAAATCGTGGTAAGAGAGATTGGATTGCAGCTCTTGAAAACCAAAAAGCAGTATATTTAATTACCGATAAAGAGAATGGAAAGATGTATGTAGGTTCTGCAACAAGTGACTATGGAATGCTACTTCAAAGATGGAGGAGTTATGTTGCTAATGGTCACGGTGGGAATAAAGAATTAGTTGATATTGTTAATGGAAAAGGCTATGAGTACATTAAAGCTAATTTTCAATATTCTATCCTTGAGAATTATAATGCAAAGGTTGATGACCATATTATCTTAGAAAGGGAGTCATGGTGGAAAGAAACTTTGCAGACAAGAAAGTATGGATATAACAGCAATTAAACCAGTGGAGGAAGCTCAATGACTAATATAGAGAAGAAGGAAAAACTTCAAAACCTATTGGCAAAGAATACAGGAAGTGAAGAATTTTATTATACTTGTTTAGAAGAAATGGATGATCTTAAAACAAATTACAATGACTATATGACAACAGGCCCAATAGATGTGGAAACAGAGTTAAAGCGTTTACCGGGTGCAGATTATGATTTGTGTGCAGCATTTCTAACAATGCTTTTAAGAGAAGACTATTTTAGTAATGGAGCGTTTGAAAGAAGATATCGTAATGGTCAAGTCACCGCCATTGTGGAACGTATGATAGAATTATTATAAAAAATGAGTCAGCATGTAACGGAGTAAGTTGGCAAAAAATAAGAAAGGTATTGGGTCAAACCCCCAGTATAATCTTATAAGAAGGTTTAGAGGGGGGAGAGGAATGGCAAGAAAAGTTCAGGAAAGAAAAATGATAAAAGTAGTATACTTTGATGAGCAATCTGCGAGTGATTATATTGATATTGTAAATGGTGGTCATTTGGATTGGAGTACAGAGAAGGATAAAGAAAAGTTAGCAAAAATAATAGCGGAGATCGATGCCGAAATCGGGGGTGGGTTTAATTTCTTAACTTGGATAAAAGCATCTATTGGTGGTAAGACAAGTTCTTCATATGATCATGACTAAAACAGTCATTGGAACAAAAATTACAAATACACTGTTAACGGACTATTTAATTATTGCCAACGAGGACAAAAATATTAGAAAATTTATTGATTTAGTATATGCTCCTGAGAACTCTATATCAATGTATAAAATGTATAGTCCTTATACTATTATTGTTCCAAAGGATGAAAGTCCAATAGATTTAGAAAGATTGAATGAAGCTCTTGAAAATGCACGAGGATATTATGAGATGTTATTAGGCAGTGAAAAGATTCCGAAAACTGTTTTAAGATTAAATAACAAAGCATTCAGAAATAACTATAACCTATCAGATTTAACAAAAATGAAACTCGTTTACTATGGTATTTATGTTGGGGTTTGTGACATATCTAAACTGGATATGTCTAAGGAATTTGATTTTTCGAGAGTATCACCAACAGCAGAAGAGGTGGTTGACGGTAAAAGTGGGGTAGGCGATACACAACTGAAGGTTTATGACATTGTATTGGCAGGTGTGGAGCGATGAATAAGGTAATAATTTTTTATGGTTCACGTTCTGCTTTTGAAAAGGTAATCCCTGAAAATAACTGTAGAAATTTAACTGATTTAGTTATGGAGATTGATACTGATAGTCGAAGTTTTATTATAGAAATACCGGATAAACCAATTCCAGAAAAGAAGAAAACATTTGTTGAGAATTTCATTATAGAATCTGATGAATATTCTGGGGTAAGGGAACATGTTATTTTAAATTTTGCTAATTTCTTAGCAAAATTAGATGTAGAAAACTTATATGTTCAAAATCCTCCAATTGCGATAAGTTCACAAATAGAAAAATTATACTCACAAGTGGAAATAATTAAGCAAGAATATAAAACAATTAATAAAGTAGATTTAATCAAGATTTATAACACTTATCAAACCAAGATTAAAGGGCAAGAAAATGTACTGAAACGTTTATTACAAGCACTTTATCCACTAACTAATCCTAATCGTAATAAGCCCGTGGTGATACTATTTTATGGAGATACTGGGCTGGGTAAGACAGAAACAGCTCATGCCATTAGTGATGTTGTTGAAGAGAAAATATTCCGTAAACAATTTTCTATGTTCCAGAACAATCAATTTGCTACATATTTATTTGGAGGTGCTCATTATGAAAAAAGTTTTGCAAAAGAATTACTTGATAGAGAATCAAATGTAATACTTTTAGATGAGTTTGACAAAGCGAATTCTACTTTTCATAGTGCTTTTTATCAACTTTTTGATGAGGGTATATATGAGGATCAGAACTATCACTTAGAGCTAAAAAAATCGATTATCATATGTACATCGAATTATAAAACAATAGATGATATAAAAAACAAGCTCGGAAAAGCAATATTCTCAAGATTTGATTCTGTAATAAAGTTTGATGACTTGTCAGCTGATTCAAAAAAGGAAATAGCTAATATGCAGTTTGAACAGAAGTATAGATCATATACAAATTCTGAACAAGAAATAATTGACAGTCTAGCTATTAGAGACAAATTAATAGAAAGCTGTACATATTGCAATAATGCAAGGGAGATCTCTCACCTGATTGATGACTCGTTTGCCTTGGTATTAATAAGAAGTCTTATATCATAACATTTGAATTTATGAGTACAAATACAATATATTGAATAGGAGTTTCTAACAATGAAAATTGAAATGGGAGAATCGCTTATATTATCTTGGCTTAAGCATGTTAAAAAGTGTCAAATAGTTCAACTTAATTGGGCAGTGTCACCAAGTTGGACATTTGAAAATAAGGACATAATAGATCAGCTCATGATTAAATCTAATAATTTATTTCAAGAAAAATATGGATACAATATATACAAAAATAATTCTCTGGATCAACTAATTGGACAAAGTGAAGCTGATGTTGTTGGAGTTTCATTTGATGAAAATGGAGATCATATCTATGCTGTTGATATTGCTTTCCATGAAGCGGGATTAAATTATGGTTCTCGTGCTGAAACTGTTTCAAGGGTAGTAAAAAAATGTATTCGTACTGCCATGTGCATGCTTGGTTGTTTTAATATTTCATATGGAGATATCATATTTGCTTCCCCTAAAATTAATCCTTCAGTCTTTAATGATTTGATTGACGTTATAGAAGATGTTAATGCTGTATTATTAGGATTGGGGTTAGAGTATGATGTCAAGATATTAGCTAATGGAGCGTTTGAAGAAGAAATCCTTGATCCAGTATTAAAATTATCAAAGGAAATTTCTGATACTAATGAATTATTTATGCGTAGTATTCAAATGTGCAACCTTTTTTCATTTAATGCAGAAAGAAGAAATTTACTCCCTAAGGCTAAAGTAAATATCGATAATAAGATTGCACAAAGTTTGGCTGATATTATACCGGGTTTTGAAAATCTGAAAATTGCGGAAATTGTACGTACTGAATTGGTTAGGATTTTGGAAAATGAGGTTCACTCTCCTGATATTATAGGGAAAATGCAGACTAAGGAATATTCCAAAGAAAATTTTGATTTGCAGTATCCGTTATTGTTGAAGAAAAAGGATTTACAGACACGGCCGGTTAGATATATGGCAAAACCGATTGTTAATATTAATGGTGAAGAATACTATTTGTGTTCGGAATGGTTTGAAAAGCCAGGTGGAAATAATGATAGGCCATATTTGCTCAATTGGATAAAAACTCACAGAGAAGGAGGAGTAGAAGTATGAACCGATTAATTACAGTAAAGGGAACAGGTAATGTAAGTGTAAAGACAGACTTAATAATTATAACGATGAATTTAGAAAGCCAACAGCTGGAATATGATCAAACAATGCAGTTCGCAACAGATTCAGTTAACATAATTACTTCTGCAATTGAAACTGTAGGCTTTGACAAAAAGGATTTAAAGACAACAAGCTTCAATGTTAGAACTCATTATGAGAGTTATAGAGATAAAGATAATAACTATAAAAGTAGGTTTGATGGATATATTTGTGAGCAAGGATTAAAACTAGAGTTTGATTTTGATCCAAAAGTCATGTCAAATGTATTATCTGCTATTGCTAAAGCGACAGTTAATCCCAAATTAAATATTCAGTTTTCTGTTAAGGACAAGGCTGCTGTAAGTGAAGAATTACTTATTCAAGCAACAGAAAATGCAAGGAAAAAGGCTGAAATTTTATCAAAGGCTTCTGGTGTTGATTTAGGCAATCTGATTAATATTGATTATAATTGGGGTGAACTTCATTTGTACTCACCTACTAGGTATGACATGGAGGATAGGTGTATGGTAATGGAGTCATCCTGTGCACCTGAGATAGAGCCTGATGATATTAGCATAAGTGACACTGTTACTTTCGTGTGGGAGATTAAGTGATGGATGAAATCAAACCAAAGTATTATATACCGTACAATTCTAGTAATCCAGCTAAGAAATACGCGCTCATCGAAGAAGAAGTAAAGTTCCTTGATAAGTTGCTTGAAAAAAGTAGTCACTTAAAAGGAGAATTCCAACTTTCTCGTTTGTCTGATGGGACAGTAAATGTGGCTTATAATAGATACCCTGTTGGAAAGATAAAATTGCAAGGAAGAAAACATACAATGCTTGTGCTTACAAGTTTATATAAGAACAAAACAATTGAAGGCGGTTTAGATGAGTTTATAATTGCAATTGACATCTGGATAAAATATATTAGCAATACTTTGAAACTAAAATAGGACTTGTATAAATTACTGGTTTAGCAAGAACATTAATTTCAGAAGTCTGTCCTAAACGGCAAACACAAACTGAGTCTAGATACTATAACATAATATGGGATCGAGGTGACTATATTGCTTGAATTAAAACGCTTAGTATCTGATTTTTTTAAATTGGTTACAAGACAAAATATCGAAATTTACAATGAATTTAGCCTGCAACATGAACTCGGCATTTTTTTAAGGGAAGCTCTTCCTACATATAAAGTGCAATTTGAAAGAAATATAACTTTTTTTACTACTGACACTAATACAATTAAGAAAGAAATTGATATTTCAATTTTTTCAGAGGATAAAAAAGAGAAATATGCCATTGAACTTAAATGCCCATTAAATGGTCAGTATCCTGAGCAGATGTACTCGTTTGTTAAAGACATTAGATTCATGGAGCAGTTGAGACAAAGAGGGTTTGTAAAGACATGCTGTGTAACATTGGTTTCAGACAAGCCATTTTATCAAGGAAAATTGAATGATGGCATTTATCGATTTTTCAGAGAAGAATATTCAGTTTATGGTGAAGTTTTCAAACCTACCGGTATCGGAAAGAACGAAGAATGTATCACATTATTTGGTAGGCATGATTTTATATGGAATGATTTTAATGGGAATCGCAAATATTACATAATTGAGATTTAGAATGTGCCACAGTTTTATTATTTACTGATATATCACTGTAAGATTTAAATGAAGATGAGGAAATAATGATTGCTAATTAGAAGTATGGTGTTTTTGAAAAGCATAAAGAAATTGAATTTAAAAATAACTCAAGTAAAGAATAATTTGATGGAGATTATCAATGCAGATTATTTTAATGCTGATTAATATCAACTTAGAATTTGATAGGGTGTAAAAAGTATTAACAAGAGAGGTGAATTTACAATGTCATTTTTTAACCTTTTTAAAGGAAAATCGAAACCAGTTAAAAGTGAAGTAACATCTGCACAGAATAGGGTACAGTCCGGAGTTATAAAACAGCCAAAAGCAAATATATCATCGTTCATAAAGGTGACTACTGAAATAATACCATCCGTTGCAGAAGAAATTGTTCCAGCCGAAAAGAGAATGCAAACTGCAATTGCTAGCAAGCATGGCTTATATCCACACGAGGTACTGGTTCTCGATTATGCCAGTTCATATTATATGGGAGGTAATTCCTTTCAAGGCTTTTGGTGGTACAGGTATGGTGTGAGGGATGTCGACAAATATCTTCTTTCCCTGCTTGATCGAGGATTTCTGGAAGTTGGAGATTTACAGAATGCTATTGAAAAAGAAAATGCCACAGTTATAAAGGATGAATTGAGGAAACACGGACTTAAAGTGAGCGGTAGAAAAGATGAATTGGTAAAGCGGCTAATGGAAGAGATATCCCATGAAGAACTAAACACCCGTTTCGCTAAAAGAACATACCAGTTAACTGAGCTCGGAAAGCAAGCACTTGAAGAAGAAGGTTATGTACCATACATACACCGTCATACGCTTGAAGATCTAGATATATGGTCACTCAACAAAATAATTCATGAACCACCATATATGCCCTATCGGGATAAGATATGGGGTTATCTTAATAAACGAAGCATGGAGCATTTTGCAGCTCGTGACTTTGGCTTATACAGAAACTGTAGGTATCATATGTCAACTTTTCTGGTAGAAGAAAATAAGATACACGATGCGCTGGGTATGTTATCAGAAGTCGTATTCTATGATTTAAGCGGTCTTGGTAATGGCTACGATCCGCAGTTTCTTGATATATACGCACATAACTTTTTCCCTTACAAAGAATCTACAGTTACAATGGCGCCAGGTATCACAAGTGCGGTTATCCATTGTCAGAATGAACTTGATTTATCGGACGAAGAACTAAGAACAGCAATGCTTGGCCAAATGAACCACTTGAGTGTACCATTTCATCTTTTTACACCGGAAGAATGTGTTGACATTGTTTTAATGGAAAGCCATGAAGATATTGAAACATTGACCAAAATGTATGCCAAAGCAAAACGGCGATTTAAGCAGAAATTTCCGGACATTAAGTGTTGATAAAGGAGATAGATATTCATGGGTAAAGTGAAAACTCCACATGTAATTACACCAAAGATAAGAGAATTATGTCGATTCATATCTGAGCATGAACCTGTATTTGTTACGGTTATCGATGAATCAAGTAGCATTATCAACGAGTGTTTTCAAAATGTTGACACATATATAAAAGAGCACGGTGGTCAAAGAGTTCTCGGCTGGAGCATTTGGCAAAGGGCGAATGTCCTAATTGAAGCAGAGGCTCATGCTATATGGAAATCTCCCACAGGTGAAATGTTTGATATTACTCCACATATAAATAATGAAACATCAATACTGTTTTTACTTGACAATCAAATGACTTATAGCGGGTATTGTATACCTAATATCCGTAAAGCACTGACCTCATCACCGCTAGTGGCTGAGTTTATCGGTTTGTTTAATGAACGTGATCGAATAGCATCAGAGTCACTACAAAATACATTTTCATTACCGGCTGATATGGTCAAAAGGATGATTGAAATAGAACAAGTTCTTAACCAGCGAGTTGGCCGCAATGATCCGTGTCCATGCCAATCAGGATTAAAGTATAAAAAGTGCTGCTGGAAGTACGATACATAATATGGATGGTGAAAAGTTGAATGATAAAAGCTATACAGTTACTTCCATGAAAAAGAAGAACAAAAAGAAAGAATTCTGAAATGGAGGAGAAGGCAAAGTAATATATGATTTTTGGTTTTTGGCTTTCTCTGACTTTGTAGGCAATACGGAACAATGCGAGTTGTTGGAAAAATATCCTTACAATGGTGAGATGAATAGAAAGATAATTACAACAAAATCTATTTTTGTAAGTTCTAATGAGATTGTTTTAAATTGTATCGAATAAAGCCTTTAAGAGTTCAAGAACTTTTGAAGGTTTTATTGCTTACAATTTACAAGTATTATAATGCAAATTGCAGGCACTGAATTGCAAAAAAACGGCACAACAATGTCTACTATTTAAGAAATATATCCTTCCACCAAGGGGATACCAGATACTTACGACATCATTATTGTACTCTCAAGGCACGTTGAGGCAATCGTGAAGATGGAAAAACTATAGAATATAGCAATAGCAAGAGTTTAAGGCATTGAATGTACAGATGACATTCAATGCCTTTCTGTTCTCGGGAACATGTCCATTAAAAAACATATTGTATATACTGATGCAAAATTCAATATTAATTATTATAAGGATATGTGGAATAGGAAATATATGTTTATTAGATATAGGCTGTATGGTACAATAATTATGAGTAGAATATTGATTATTGTAATGTTTGTGAAAGTTTCCGTAAATCGTGAAAGGAGTGGTTGGTATGATGAAAACAACAATGAAAACTAAGCGTGCAGGGAGGGTGCATGTCTTATAAACCCTCGGAATAATTTACTGGAGGAAAGTATGAGAATAAAAAAAGAGAATATTATAATTAGAAGTGCTAGTGTAGATGATGCTATTCAATTAAACAAGTGGTGGAATGATGGTGAAGTTATGGAGCATGCAGGATTTTCCAAAGGATTAGGACAATCCTTGGAAGAAACCATAGATGAAATTGGAAACTGGGAAGGAAAATTAAGCCAGCTTTGTATAATTGAAATTGATGGCAAGCTCGTTGGGGAGCTGAGTTATAGAATTAAAGGTGATGGTGCTGCATATCCTGGATGGAAAATATGTGATTCTGGTTATCAAAACCAAGGGTATGATCCACAAATTATTAAACTGTTATTTGAATTTCTATTTATAGATGAAAATATTAATTCTAAATTCCCTATAGATAGAATTATATGGGACACTATGCTTGAGAATAAAAGAGCACAATATGTATATGAATATAAGATTAAGGCAAGAAAGATAGGAATAAAAGAAAACTCCTTTAAAGTCCAGCTTGGTAATTGGCGAGGCTCAGTAGACTATGAAATAAGCAGGGGGGAGTTTTTAAATGCTAGATAAGAAAGGCTTTGATTTATGGGCAGATGGATATGACAAAAGTGTAGAGTTAAGTGAAGAAAATGATGAATACCCATTTGCAGGTTATAAAGATGTTTTAAATACTATTTATAATATAGCCCGCAAGAGAGAGGGAGCAAAAATATTAGATATTGGATTTGGTACAGGGGTATTAACTAAAAAACTCTATGATGATGGCTATGAAATATATGGTATAGATTTTTCCCAAAAGATGATAGAAATAGCAAAGGAAAAAATGCCTATTGCAAATTTAATTAAATATGATTTTTCAAAAGGGTTACCAGAAGAAATGAAAGATAATTCCTTTGACTATATTATTAGTACCTATGCAATGCACCATTTAAAGGATGAAGAAAAAATTAAGTTTATTGAAAAACTTGAAAACTACCTTAATAAAGATGGAAAAATTATCATCGGTGATATAGCCTTTGAGACAAGAGAATTATTAGAAAAATGCAAAATAAATTATAATAAATATTGGGATGATGAAGAAGTTTATTTTGTTTTCGAAGAGTTGAGGAAATCTTTATTGAATAAGAATATTAGTTTTACTGAGATATCCCATTGTTCAGGAGTTATTCAAATTTCAAAGTGATAATGTGTTGAAAAGATATGAAAAATTAAGAAGGACAAATTCAAAAGCTAAATAGATTACAACAAGTAAGTATGAGACTAATGATATTTTAGGAGATAAAAAAATGAGACCTTACTAGAATTCTTGCTAGAAGATTCCGATTATAAACCAAGTGAATTAATAGCAATGTTAGTTCAGATGGGTTTTGAAAAAGATGACATCAGAAAATCACTATTTCAATTAAGTGGTGGAGAGTTAACGAAGTTAATGTTATTAAAAATACTATCTGGGGAGTACAATATACTTATTATGGATGAGCCTTCTACTTTTCTAGATACCTATGCTGTAAATGCATTAGAAGCAATGATGAAGGAGTATAAGGGAACAATCCTATTTGTAACCCATGATAAGACTTTAATTAATAATGTTGCAGATATAATTTATGAAATAAAAGATAGAAAGATAAATAGGATTAAGGGTTAATCGCAATATAAATGCATCCAGATGCAAAAGTCTAGATGCATTTATTATATATAAATCCAGAACAAATCAATGGAATTTAATCAATTGTACTAAGACAAGAAGATAGCACACAAGTTTCGATGAACAAAGTATTCAAAATATAAATATCTTTTGAGGGGTTTGTTGATTTCAATTTAAAATAATTGTAATTTTAAAGTATGGCCAAGTAATATCAAAAAAACTAGATGTGTTCCAGGGTTATTCTGCCTTCAAAGATGCAAATTATAGCTTTTATCAGAAATTTACCTTGCCGCCAAGGGGATAATATCTGTCTACGACATCATTATTACCCTCTCAAGGCTCGTTGAAGTCGTAACGCTGCTTGTGAAGTAAGTTGTCCTCCCCTAATTAAGTCCTGCTCTTTAAAATAATCTCCTGATTCTCATATAATAAAGTCCTGCTTCCATGAAAATCAGGAAAAGAATAGGGGAACAATTGGGGAATAAATAGGAGAAAGAAAAAAGAGAAAATGAAAAAAGAGGGAAAATAAGCAGAACTTTATTATAAAGGAACACTGAATCCTTGATAAATCAAGAATTTAAGTGCATTTGTGATCCTCGAAATTACTATGGGACTCTTGAGATGATAAAAAAGATTAAATAGTCCTTAATCGGAATAGAGACAAGCTTAGAGGCTTGTTTCTTGTTTATTGAGAATTATGTTTTTGATGGTAATTATAAATGCAAAATTGTCATTCGGTATAAAATTGAGAAGATTGTATATTGATAATGCAAATATTGGCAAAATATAGTATAATCAGAGTAATTATACACTGCTTTTACAAAGGAAAGGCAGTAGAAAAATTTCTAGACATGGATTACATGGAAGCAGGGAGTATGAAAGAGAGCTTCAAAAGAGGATGCAAGAGGTCCTAGCAGCAAAGGAATTGAAGCTGGAAACTGTAAAAGAAGATAGGGTATTGATGGGATAGGTAGTCAGAGAACTAAATTTTGGTAACGTGAGTACCTAATCACTATATAGGGAAAGGGGATTAAAAATGACAAAGGTTATAAAAAGACTATGTTTGATGCTTTCTGTTTTTATGGTTTTCACAACCGTACAAACAAGTGGGAATAAGGTGTTTGGCTATACAGGTGTTGTACAGGAGCGGTTAAGGAATGCGGTTGTACTTTACTTGGAAAATCCAAATGCATTTGTAAATAATACTAAAGTAAAGATCGATCCAACCAACCCGGATGTCATTCCGGTCACCCGAAATCAAAGAACACTTGTTCCTGTAAGATTTATTGCTGAAAATTTCGGTGGCAAGGTTGGTTGGGACAATGAAACGTCCACAGTTACGATAAATCTCGATAAGAAGATCGTCAAACTTACACTTGGAAGCAATAGAATGTATGTAAATGACAAAGAGGTCACACTGGATGTACCAGCTCAAAGCATAGGAGATAGGATATATATTCCTCTCCGGAGGTTGGCGGAAGACGCTTTTGGCAAAAAGGTCTTTTTTGACCGGGGGTTAATTATTATCAGTGATATTGAAAATATTTTTTCTCCTACTTCCGAGAAAGAATGGATCGATGAAATAATCGGTCTTTTCACTGGTGCTGTAAATGTAAAAAGTTCAAGGGATTATATAAATGTCAGTGTAGGCGGAGAGTCGTATACTATGGACCCTGCAAAGAGTGTATTCATTGAGGAAGGTACATATATACTTCATGCTTTTGAAGGATTAACCAGGATGGGAAAGGATGGAAGTATCCAGCCCGGTATCGCTGAAAGATGGGAGGTATCTCCGGATGGTACGGTATATACCTTCTATCTGCGTGGATCAAAGTGGTCCGATGGAGTGCCCGTCAAGGCCCAGGATTTTGAATATGCTTGGAAACGGGCTTTGAATCCTGAAACTGCGAGTGAATATGCGTTCATGCTTTATGATATCAAAAACGCAGAGGCGTACAATTCTTCCAGTTTGCAAGGAAGTCTATCAACAGATGCTGTAGGAATAAAGGCGTTGGATGATAAAACGCTGAGGGTGGAACTAAAGGCTCCTGCATCCCATTGGATCACTATGATCGGCCATCCTATCTATATGCCTGTGCGAAAGGATATTATTGAAAGATATGGAGATGAGTGGTATGCGAAAGCGCAATCTTTTGTATCCAACGGGGCCTATACAATGACATATTGGGAAGCTAATTCAAAGATGGTTTTTGAAAAGAATCCTTTCTACTGGGATAACGAAAGAATTATAGTAAATAGAATTAACTGGATACTAATTGAAGAGGGTAATGATGCGGTGAATGCATATAAATTTAACGAGGTAGATGGTGTTTACAGCAGTATTTCAGCGGATTTAGAGCTTGAATTGAAGAAGAATGAGGACTTTCATATCTATGATTATATCGGCACATACTACCTGCTATTTAATACAACGAAGGCCCCAATGAATGATTCCAAAGTACGAAAAGCTTTAGCATTAGCAATTGATAGGAAGTTTATAACGGAGGAAGTAATGAAATTAGGTCAAAAACCTGCAGTAGGGGTTGTCCCGTATGGAATGCCTGGCTTGTTGCCTGAGAAGGATTTCCGGACAGAAGCGAAAGATAATGGGATACTTGCAACTACAGCAAAAATTCATGAGGCAAAAATACTGTTAGCCGAAGCTGGATATGCCGATGGAAAAGGGTTCCCAGAAATTGAAATGATTTATAATACCAATAATGGCCATAAGGCTATTATGGAAGCTATTCAGCAGCAGTGGAAGGATAACCTGGGTATTACGGTAAAAATTAGAGATATGGAATTTATGCAACTTATCGATAGTAGTCACTCCGGAAACTATATGATTGCCAAAAGTGGTTGGATTTCAGATTATAATGATCCCATGTCGATGCTTGAATTGTGGACGACGGATAATTCACTCAATGAAACCGGATGGACCAATTTAAGATATGATGAACTTATCAGAGCAGCGAAGCATAGTATGGATAAAGTAACCAGGATTAGGGCAATGCATGAGGCTGAAGATATTCTTATAAACGAAATGCCGGTTTGCCCCATTTATTCATTCGTCCGGGGTGGTGTACTTCAAAGCCCCAACTTGAAGGGGGTACAGGTCAGCCCGACAGGTTATGTTTATTTTCATAATGCATATGTTGAATAAAGTTTGACGAAAGTGTGCATTGATAGGGGAATACACTCTATCAATGCTTTTTATTTACATTTTAAGGATGTCTACATCTCCATTTATATATTTAAATCCGACAAATCCAAGAAGAAATAGAATTAACAAAAGACATAAAACAAATAGAATTAAACGCATCATGGTTCTTTTCACAATTAAAGGGTATATGGTAAAATTACAGATAAATTTGATCCGAGTTCTATTATTTATGTTAGAAGTGACAAATTAAATTCAATCTATAGGCCGTGTAAAAGATACCAAACTAAGAGAAATTCTGCACAGCATGTAATAATTCTTCTGCGCTAGATAATGTGGTCTTAACATTTGATAATGCAACCAGTACTTCTGACCCGAATGAGGGTCAGTGTAAATGCATTGCTCGTACTAAAAGGAAAAAATAAATTCTAATAAAAATTTTTAAGTAGATGCTATTTTCATCTAGATAAAATGAGAAAGTATGTATCAAGTAGCTTTCATTGATTGGTACTCTGCCACCAAGGATTTACTAGGTCTTGTTGACATCATTATTATCCTCTCAAGGCACATGGAGAGGGTAGTTAGAATGCAAAGGAAAGATACGTAGAAATAAAAGATAAAAAGCCGTTTGCTTTATCGATGATAAAGTGAGCGGCTTTTTGCGTGAAAGGAGGAAAGTCAATCTTGGTATCAGTTTTGAGTACAAGAGAATAAGGTACTTCCCATAGATGCAGACACATAGGTAAAGCTTATGATTATCATACCAATGAAGAGAAAGTAATGGAGATGCTGCACTTTGCAATAAAAGGTGGAGCTAAAGAAATTAAAAAGATTCGATATAGTGTAAATTTTCTCGGTACTAATCTAAGATGTAACCAAATTTTATAAGGCACATATTATATAGTAGACATCAAATTTTTTGCAACTTAGGAGAATAAGTCATTTGTACAATATGAAATAAAGAGAAAATTATGTACTAATGTGTTAAAGAAAATAAAAATAGGGAGGATAAAAAAGTGAGAGAGGATTTAATAATATTACAAGATGAAGATAGAACTTGCCCTGCTGAAGCATTTGTACGTGGCACTGTATGTGCACCCGTTGATATCACTCCATTTGTAAATGAACTTCCAACAACTACTTTTTGTTGTGGGGAACCAGATATAGTGATTGTAGATCCTGAAAACCCTGTAACTTGCATAGGAACAGACAGTGTTAGAATTTTAATTACTCAGGATATTTGTGTAACAATTCCTGTTGAAATAGGTGTAACAACTGATGTTGGGGATGCTTTGATTAGTAATGTAAGATTAGTTGATGATTGCGATGATTGTAATGGCGATGACGACGATGACGACGATGACGACGATGACGACGATGACGACGATGACGACGATGATGATGACGACGATGATGACGATGATGACGACGATGACGATGACGATGACGACGACGACGATGACGATGACGATGATGACAATTAATGATGACAATAGTGATTTAGGTTAATCCTATCCACAAGGGGGGTTGCGTATGAGTAATCAAAATATGGTTGCTAATCAGACATGTAAATCAGTGGCTTGTGTGCCAATGAAAGTAAGTACTCCAATTGACCTAAAACCATTTGTCAGGAGTCTTCCTATTTCAGCATGTATCTGTGAAGAACCCGAACTAACTCCAACGCCGTGTGGTACCTTCATTCTAACACAAAAAATATGCTTTGAGGTTCCTATTGAAATTGGAGTAAAGACGAAAATTGGCAATCCACTTGTCAATGGAAAACACAAATCGCCTAAAAAAAAGTATTATAACTGGAGAACTCCTAATATAGTATATTGAATACAAAAGTCCCTCTCATGAGGGACTTTTTAATCTAGCTTAGATAATATTTTGTAATAAGCAATCATACTTGATATATTGTGCTGAGTGAAATCGATTCTTAAATCATATTGCTTTAAACCTCGTTGAAAGGCACCTATGCAGAGGTTTTTATTTTTGTAATTAACGACTGATTCAGGTCGTAACTGGGTTTGTAGCTGAAATCGTATGCCTTCTTCAATAGCTGTTTTAATCTTGTTAGCTTCTATGTCATTTCCTTCGTCATGAAATAGACTATAAGCAGCACATAAACCTTCACTGCGACAGGCAGTAGGAGTTGATTCAAGACGGATATGTGGTATGCTGTATGCTCCATTCCAATAAGGATACTCTTTATTATCTATAACCTGACTTTTCATGATGGATTTGGTGATTAGCATAACATGGTTAAAATAAAGCTCCTGAGGTCGTGATTTGTAAAGTTCATTTAATCCATATAATAGCCAGTGATCATGGAGAATTGTATCCATATCTTTGCTTTTATCCCGTATTTTTATAAGATAGTGGGCTGCAAGCTCTGCACAATCAAGCCAGTCTTCGTTGCCATCTATTTCGTAAAGTCGTACTAATGAAAGGATTGCCTCTCCTGGATAATAATCTGAAGTGAAATTATACACTTCTTTAGTAGAAAATTGCTGCTTTTGAATAATAAATCTTCCCAATTCATCTTGAGTTTCACAGATCCATCTTGCCATTCTTTGCATCAATGTCAGATGCCCAAAATTACCGGTTATTTGTGTATATTTAGCTAACATAATAATACCAAGGGCATTTCCACCTAATTTTATAATGTCCCTATCAATTACTGCACTAACTAAATTTCCATTAATCTCAAAATTTTTGACTTTATCAATAAAGAAATTGATAGCTAACTCAGCTGTTTTTAACAATTCTTCATCAGGCATTAATTCGTAGGTTTCTAGGATTGAGTATGTTGTTCCAGCATGACGTAAGATATTGTATTGATTTTCTTTTTTATTCTTATCTGGTAAATAAGAATAAATGTATTTTCCGTTTTTATTAACAACATTCTTAAAATAGAAATTTTTTGTAAATACTATTGCTTCAATAAGTGTTTCTTTAGTAATCATTAGACTAATTCCTTTCCTTTAGTGCTCTACTAATACAGTATTCTACAATATCTTTTGCAACATTTCTCGGTTTACCATACATAGGGAAATGATGTCCGCCAATTCCAGGTCTTGTGTTGACTTCTAAAATAGCATAGCGATTTTTTTGAGGTTCTTGGAAAAGATTGTCTGCAATAATATCAACTCCAACGACGAATAAACTTGGAATTGAATTGGCAGCTTTTACTGCAATTTCTTTGTAAAACGGATGAATTTCATCTGTTATATCTAGGCTGTCGCCACCTGTTCCAACATTTCTATTCCAGTCTATAATAACATTAATTCCTTTATCCGGTATATTAGAAAGAGTATATCCTTGAGTGTTAATAATAGATAGTCGGTGATTATCGATTTCAATCAACCTATTTCTTAAATGAGGATTTTTTAATCTGATTTTATTTTTTTGTTTAATTAGTTCTTCAATAGTATCAATGCCATTACTTACAATGTTTGGAGATATTGAAGAAAAAGCAGCTAAACAACAACCTCCCACAACTAAACATCTGGCTTCTGTACCCCCAATAAATTGTTCTTCAACTATAATTTTTTTATTGGTAAATGAAATTGCTTTGTTCCAAGCATTTTCGAATTCTTCTCTAGTCTTGACTCCAACGGTAATTCCTATTCCCTTATGGCCATCAGAAGGTTTTATAACACACGCTGTTAAAGACAGTGCATAGGCTAAAGCTTTTTCTTTTTGTTGAATTGAAAAACTCTCACCTTTTGCAATACTCAGGTCGGCTTTTTTTAAGAATTCTCTTGCAAGAGTTTTATCTTTAGCTATACGTGCTCCTATTGATGAATCATAAGATGATTCTGTTTCATCAAAGGCCAAAGTTTTTTCACCAATATTAACAATAAGGTATTTTCCTACAGAAGTAGATGTATATCCTTTTTTAAAAAATTCTTTTGAAATTAGGTATTTTGAAGAAAAAATTTGATTATTATATTCATTTGGTTTTGGCAATGTAATATTATTGATTATAAAATCATTGGTTTTCTTGCCTTGGAAAACCAAGGGTAGTTCTGAGTTACTTCTATTTGAGGAAATGTAAAATCCTCGAGAATCTTTTCCGTGCCAAAAACTTTCTTCTTTTCTTGAAAGAACTTTTATTAGATTTTCAAATTCCTGTTCATTAACAGGTCTTGACTGATAATCAGTAATTCTATTATCAGTTACAATGGGATAAAAACGAGATTCAATACTCCAATTAAATTCTTTCTCCTCAAATTGCAGCCTTCCTATGGCACTATAAGGTGGTGCTTGAAGTTTTTTATAACGCCCCTTAGCGTTCCAGACAAAATTTCCAATAGAATATGCAATATTGCCGGTATCTCTTTTTTCAAAATGATTTAATATATGTGGACCTTGACCGATTATATAGTTGACGCCATTTTCAATAAATTTAGAACATAATTCATGTATATCTTTACTTTCTGAAGCCCATTTATAATCAATACCTTGCCAATGTGGAAACAAGATAATGAATGAAGAAGGATCTTCATTACGGATTTTCTTTATTTGTTCACATATTCTGTTGAAATTCAAGGAATTGACCCCTGGTTTATCATTAGAAGCAAAAAAATTGTACTTCTCATGATAGAGTTTTGAAGCCCTCAGCCCACTAATGATATAAATATTTTTCAAGCTTTTTTCCCCGAGAAGAGTTATTTTCAATGGTTGTTCTGCCTCTTGAAGACTATTACTAGCTCCAAAAGTCTTGAAGTCATTTTCTTCTAATAATTCTTTAGTTTTCAACATTACTTCAGGACCAAAATCCATTGTATGGTTATTGGCCAAGTTTACAGCTGTTACACCAATACTTCTAAGTGTTCTTAGTAGACGTTCTGATTTGTCCCAGTTTGGATAACCTTTGTCTGGAAAGTAAATTGTCGGCTCAGAATCTACTAAAACAGTTTCAAAATTTATAATGAAATAATCACTATTCTTAATAATTGGCTCAACCCCATTAAAAAAAGATTCAGGATTACTTTCAAGTCTTTGAATCAAATCTTCATTACCTGTTTTATTTACATACCAGTCTCCTAAGCTTGTATCTCCAGCAAAAGTGATAACAAATTTCTTACTCATTCCTAATCCTCCTAATATATATTTATAATTCATTTATTAGTTACATAATATGTGATATTCATTTGTTCTGTGATGACAAACATACTACCAGATAGGGCTACCGCTAAGGAACCACCAGGTCCTGACAACATCATTATTGTACTCTCAGGCATGTTGAAGCAGTAACACTAGTTGTGAAGGAGTGAAACTGTAGGAGAAGTAGATGTCCATCTCATGCCAGGATTGTCCAAAAACTGTAGAGTAAATTTAATTGTTGACAATCAGTTTAGTACATGTTATAAAATATATAAATTCAATAATTTAATATATAATTTCTATGAAGAGAAAGAGTAGGCTATTTTTTTGTCCCACAGAGAGTTGGCATTATGCTGAGAGCCAATGTTTAAAGATTAGTTGAAAATCATCTCTGAGAAGCAGAGCTGAAATTTATTCAAGTAAGTAATGCAGGTAGTCCGCCGTTAAAAGGAACACATATTATAATGTATGTTGAAGAGTGTTATAAATTAATTTTTGAATTATAATTTATAGAACTAGGGTGGTAACGCGAGTATAACTCGTCCCTTTTTGGGGGCGAGTTTTTTAGTGTTCAAAAATAAGTAAATAGGGGGTGTATTATGGAAAGTGATATTGGTATTATAAATTTTATTCATAATATGAAAAAAACAACTCGGAGGTTTTTAAAGTGGAAAAAATGGACAAAAAAAAGCTATTACTTGTAAGTTTAATGTAGTTTGTTTTGGGATTGCCTATTGGCTATGTATGACACCATCAAAACTGGTTGATAGATTTGGAAAAGTTTTAACACCTGCACTATTGGTTTTAATAACGAGTATATTTGTATTTAGCATGTTTAAACCAATAGGTGAATTTGCAGCACCTATTGGTGATTATGCACATTTTCCTTTACCTAAAGGATTTTTAGTTTTACTAGGGATAATATTTTCACTTGCTTGTTTAACAACATCAGTAGGGCTTTTAACATCATGCAGTCAATACTTTGCAAAGCTAATGCTTAAGGTATCATATAAAGTTTGGATTACAATACTATCTGTATCAAGCATGATATTTGCAAATGTAGGATTGACACAAATACTTAAAATTTCATTTCCCTCATTGACTGCTATATACCCAATGACAATTGTGCTTATTGTACTTACACTTACTAATGATTTTTACAAGGGAAATTCTTATGTATATTTATTTGCTATGATATGTACTTCCTTTGTCAGTATCTTAGAGGCCTTAGAGCAATTTGGACTAAAAGTTATTATCCTCAACAGTCTACCATTTTATTCAAAGGGACTTGGTTGGATTATCCAGCAGCTGTTGGCGCTATAGCAGGACTTATTTATGGGAACCTAAGGAATAAAGGATTTGAGGAAAAACATATGCTGAAATCCGAATAGGTAAAGATAAATGCTAAAGAAAAAGAACACTTTTAAACTGCCTATAAAGAAAATAATGCATACAATCAAAAAAAAATTGGGCATAATGTCACCATATCAACAAAAGAGTGATATTATGCCCTGTGTTGTAGCAGTTAAAATAGTTCATATTAAGTTCATATATATAGTTTATTATTATTATATAAAACATATGGAGGTATTAAAATAAAATGGCGAAAAGAATAAATAGGGAGTAGTATAAATAAGGAAATGTTTTTAGGAAAAGATCCAGTAGGTGAAGAACTACTTATAAATAGTATGCAACTACAATTCATTATTGAATCAATTTTTCTATCTGTATTTGGAGGAATACTAAGTCTTATAGTAGGAATGCTCATAGCCTTTGTAGAATCTATTTACATTGGATTTAGCTTGACAATTATAATGTCTACAGTCATCTTAGCAATAAGTTTCTCAGGAATAATAGGTATAGTATTTGGATTTATGCCAGCTAGAAAGGCTAGTAGATTAAATCCTATAGATACATTAAGACATATTTAACAGTACTTAATCTTATTAAGGAGGTGAATCTATGACCAATATTCTTATAGTAGATGATAATGAAAAGATAAGAAAATTAATAGAAATTTATTTAAAAAGAGAAGGATTAAAAATTTTTCATGGAGAAGATGGTGAAGCAGCACTAGATATTCTTGAAAATATAAAGATTGATTTAATCATAGCTGATATAATGATGCCTAATATGGATGGATATGAATTGGTAGAGGAACTTAGAATGGCAAATTATAATTTACCAATACTTATGGTAACTGCAAAGAACACATACCCTGATAAAAAGACGGGATTTGAATTAGGTGCTGATGACTATATGACAAAACCTATAGATATGGATGAATTAGTTCTTAGGGTTAAAGCTTTACTTCGTCGCTCAAAGATTTGCATAGATAAATATATAGGTATAGGTGATATTATAATTGATTATGAGGCCTTAGAAGTAAGGACGGCAACAGATACTATATTATTGCCCAAGAAGGAGTTTTATTTACTCTATAAGCTATTATCCTATCCAAATAAGATATTTACTCGTCAAGAGTTAATCGATGATATATGGGGGTTTGATAGTGAAGCAGATGAAAGAACTGTAGATGTCCATATAAAGAGACTCAGGGAAAAATTTAAAGATGTTAGTGAATTTGAGATAATAACTATAAGGGGATTAGGTTACAAGGGAGTGTTCAAATAATGAGGAAATCTATCTACAGCCAGTTAGTCCTAAGTTTCATCTGTGTTTTCATTATAAGTAATATATTGGCTTCAATACTTTCTTTTTTTAGTACAGAGATAAACACTTTAGAGCAGTTGAGCAAACAATTAATAGAAGGTGTGGAAATAGTAAAGGAAGAATATGAAAGAGAAAATATTTCAATAGGAAGCATTGAAAAATTTTTTAAAGATAATTATATTACTATAAGTTTTGAAGAAAACATAGAAGAATATGCTGTTGAAAAAGAAAAAATGTCATTATTGGAAACTGGAAAGACCTTATCACTGCGCACAAATGAGCTTGGGAATACTACTGTTTCCACTCCTATAGCTATAACCAAGACAGGAGATTATTATATAGTAGCTAAGCCTGAGTTTGAAAATTTGGGATTTAGTACTAGAGATATCATAATGTCTATAAATATTAGGGCTATCATTATCGGGAGTATGCTATTTTTATTTGTAGGAAGATTAATGGTAAATCCTATAAAAAAATTAATTAAAGCAACAGAAAAAGTTGCTGAAGGAAATTTTGATATAGAATTGGAGAGTCGTAGGACAGATGAAATGGGGATTCTTATCTCCAGCTTCAATACTATGGCTAAGGAATTAAAATCTATAGAAATTTTTAGAAATGATTTTATATCTGACATCTCTCATGAATTTAGAACACCATTAACTTCTATAGGGGGATATACAAAACTTTTAAGGGATTGCAATGAAGAAGAAAGAAGGGAATATGTAGATATAATTATAGAAGAAACTGAGAGATTATCTAGATTAACTACAAATATTCTTACATTAAATAAAATTGACAATCAAAATATATCTACCCACATAGAAAATTTTACAATAGATGAACAAATAAGGAAGGCAATTCTTCTGCTGGAAAATAAGTGGGTTGAAAAGGATATTGAACTAGAAATAGATTTAGAAAATATTCAATATAAGGGTAATCCAAATTTAATGTATCAGGTTTGGATAAATTTAATTGATAATGCAATTAAGTTCTCTCCAAAAGGTGGAAAAATTGAAATAAAATTATATGAAGAACAAGGAAATATTATTTTTTCAATCAAAGACAATGGTGTTGGAATATCTAAAGAAGATCAAAAAAGAATATTTGAAAAGTTTTATAAAGGGGATAAGTCAAGAAATACAGATGGTAATGGTCTAGGCCTTTCTATTGTCCGAAGAATAATTGAAATCCATAAAGGAAAAATATCATTAGAATCTAACATAGGTATGGGAGCAAATATAATGATAAACCTATACAAATAGATTTGGATAGTCAGTTATTAGAGATAAAACACATATTAGATTTTAAATGAAGAGATCTATAGTATTATATATTATAGATTTAAGATTCAAAAGTAAATACTATAAATTTAAAGAGGAGACTTATTATGCAAGCGATTATTGAAACTTTGTTTGATGTTGTATATCTTTCTACTGTAATTATTATGGGAGTTTTAATGATAAAAAACAGTAATGGTAATAAGCAATATAAATTATTTGGAATTATGGCGGTGACACTGGGACTAGGTGATTCATTCCACTTAGTACCTAGAGTATTGGCTCTTAACACAATAGGACTTGAAAACTTTACTGCAGCGTTAGGAATTGGCAAATTTATTACCTCAATTACAATGACCATATTTTATGTAATATTGTATTATGTTTGGCGTTTACGTTACAAGATAGAGGGAAAGAAGGGCTTAACTATTTCAGTATATGCCTTAGGGATTATAAGAATCGCACTTAGCCTAATGCCACAAAATGCATGGACTAGTGCTACACCACCATTATCTTGGGGTGTGTATCGAAATATTCCTTTTGCAGCAATGGGTATTTTTATTATTATCCTATTTTATCAGAGTGCCAAGAAAGCAAATGATATAGCTTTTAAGAATATGTGGTTGACAATTGTTCTTAGTTTTGCATTTTATGTACCAGTAGTTTTATGGGGTGATATAAATCCTCTTATTGGGATGCTTATGATACCTAAGACTTGTGCTTATGTATGGACAGTATTAATTGGCTATAATGAGATGAAAGGATTAAAAAAACACAAAGAAGCTTATTAATTAACAAATGAAAATGTTAAAGCTATAAGGGCAAAAGAAGAATTTTATGAACTTGGAGTCATTACAGTTCTAACTCCTGCAGGTAATCCAGTAAGAACATATGGTAGAGAAAAGACTTCGTTCTTATTTGGAGGTATTAATATGAAGAATGCTATGAAGGGGAAGATAAAGAAGAGGTATCTATTGCTCGTACATGGGCAAAGAGTCTTGGCTGGAGTGCTACAAAAGTTTTTAATTAAAAGATGCTGTAATTAAAAGCGTAGTTTAATAAATATCCTTAAGAATTCTAGAGTAAAGGGAGGATTTTAAAGTGGATAAAACAACTCCTGAAAAGGCAATGAAAGAATTGACAATGATTCTAATGTATCTATCAAGATTTAATGAAAGCAACCGTTTTGATTTAAGCATGGATATGGATTGGTGAGGGTATAATTTTGATATTATAATGAATTAGATAATGAAGATTATCATTGGAGCTTATTCACTAAGAATTATATGTAAGAAAATGGGTTTGCACTAATTCCTAAATAAGGATTAGTGTAAACCCATAATATTTATCTTTATAATTATGTTATTTCTGTTTTAATGGGTTAGAAATTTACTTCTTTTCCATAATAAACAGCTTCAAATAATCTTTTCATTTCAGCTACAGATATTTCTCTTGGGTTCGTACTTGTGCATGCATCAGCTACAGCACCTTCAGAGATTTTATCTAAGTTAGACTTGAAATCTTCTTCTGACACTCCAAATTCTTTTAAAGTAGAAGGCATATTCATAGTAACTCTAAAATCTTTAACTAGTTGAATTAATGATTCAACTAATTCATCAGTTGTTGTTCCTTTTAGACCTAATCTTTTAGCTATATCAGCATAAGCTGTTCCTGCTGTTTTAGCATTATATTGTATTGCATATGGCAAATAAATTGCATTTGCAAGTCCATGAGGAACATTGAATATCTTTCCTGTCTTATGAGCCATTGAGTGAACTATTCCCAGTATTGCATTTGAGAATGCCATACCAGCTAAGTTCTGAGCTATATGCATTTCACTTCTAGCTTTTGAATCTCCCTTAAAGGAATTAACTAAATTATCAACTGTCATTTCAATTGATTTCATAGCTAATGCATCAGTTATTGGATTTCTAACTGTTGAAACATAAGCTTCAAACGCATGAGTTAAAGCATCCATTCCAGTATTAGCAACTAATTTTGGTGATAAGCTTTGAACTAAATTAGTATCAACAATAGCAACATCTGGAGTTATGTTGTAGTCAGCTATTGGATATTTAACACCAGTTTTTTCATCAGTTATTACTGAGAATGAAGTAACTTCTGAACCAGTACCACTTGTAGTTGCTATAGCTATAAATTTAGCTTTTTGTCTTAATTCAGGTAAATTAAATGGTTTTGCAGCTTCTTCAAAGGTGAATTTTGGATACTCGTAAAATATCCACATTGCCTTAGCAGCATCTATTGGTGAACCACCACCGATACCAATAATTAAATCAGGATTAAATTCATTCATTGCTTTAACGCCCTTCATAACAGTTTCAACTGAAGGATCATTTTCAACTCCTGAAAATATTGAAGTTACAATATTAGCTTCTTTTAGTAATTCTTGTATTTTTGGAACAGTTCCATCCTTTATCAGTCTTTCAGAACCAATAACGAGCATTGCCTTAGTTCCTTTTACTGATTTTAAATAATCTATTGCATTTTCTCCAAAATAAACATCTCTTGGTATAGTAAATCTTTGCATTTATATTTCCTCCTGTATATGGTTTTTAATAATATTGAATTCAATTCAAATATCTCTTGTGCACAAATATTATTATAAATCAAATGATTCATAATGGGAAGTACGCACTTTATTTTCATATACTAACAAATAAGTTACATAGTATACAAAATGATACTATGTGATTATAAAAAAATAGCCTTCAACAGTGATAATTTAAGATCACTACTAGAGACTAATTTATCCTAGTAAAAACTTTTTATGCTAAAACACTTATTAACTCTCAGTGTCCTTTTCTATTACATTCTTAATATAATCTTTACCCCAATCATACATTGCATCTAAAATCGGTAAAAGACTTTTTCCATGCTCAGTAAGTGAATATTCAACCTTTGGAGGAACTACAGGATAAACTTCACGATGAACAATTAAGTGATCCTCAAGTTCTCGCAATTGATTAACAAGCATTTTTTGGGTAATACCAGGCATAAGAGCTTTTAATTCTCCAAATCGTTTTGTTCCTTCTTTGCCTAAATACCACAAAATCAGCATTTTCCATTTACCACCAATTATTGCAAGAGTTAATTCCTTTTCGCAATTAAATGTTTTACCGCCTAAATTTGGCATTATGTCACCTCGTTTATTATGTTACACTTTTTATTTAATGATTATACTGAAAAAATTGCTGATAATCAAATAATATATATCAATATCTAAATAGAGCTAGTAAATGCATTACTTAATCCAATAAGCAAGGAAGAAGTTAATAAACATCTCTTGGTATAGTTATACCTCTTTCTTAAAGCCATTAAGAGTGTTTTTTACAAATGAACGGTTCATTCATGATTAGTATTAATTAATAGAAAATGATATACTAGATAATAAATATATATGAGAAGGAGACAGTTTAAAATGGCAAAAAATAAAGTAATTTGTATTAAAAATGATGTTGATTATCTTTCAATCAGAAAAGCAATGACTTCTGGTGCAAGAACTATAGATGAATTAGTTGAGCTTGCAGGCGTATGTACTGAATGTGAGGGATGTAAAAGTGAATTAGAAGGTATACTCTCTTCTGTTTGTGGTTGTAAGAAGGTTTCTTTAGAGGCAGTAGTAAATGCAGTTAAGAATGGTGCTGACACAGTAGAAAAGGTTGGAGAAATAACAGGTGCTGGAACAGGTGCAGATGAAGTGACTGGAGAAGAATGTGGAAAATGTAAAGGCCTTATTCAAAACATTATTGATTTAGGAAGATAAACAACTAAAAAATTTATGAACTCCCTTAGACTTAGGTTTGAGGGACTTTTTTATTCAAAAACCGCCTGTTTTGTAGACTTTGATCACATGAGCAGGAGAAATCATGATTGGTGCAAATCAACTGAATTATATATTAAATATCAACCTGAGAGGATTATTAGAGCGTAAATCTTAGAGTGGTGAATTCTCTATAAGATCGCTTGATATACCTAAGTATTTTATGTATAATTCAAAGAGTAAGCCAAATGGAAAAATAATGAAGATTGGGAGGCACTAAAATGGGACAAACTAAAAAAAGAGTTTTTTTTCTTTGTTTAACAGTTATTATAATTTTGACTATCTTACCATGTGCGTATGCGAAGTCCTATACTCAAGAAGAACTTGAAACAATTGAATTGACTACAGAATATTCAAGTGTAGGACCTTTTTTAAACAGGGTGGCACGAGTCAATAAGGATGGGCGATATGGTTTTATTAATGAAAATGGACTTGAAGTAATACCTATAGAATATTTATATGCAGGTAATTTTTCTGATGGATTAGCTTTGATAAGAACATTTAATGGATATGCTTATATTGATAATAGGGGAAATGAAATTATTTCTACTAATTATCCTCTAGACTATAATTTTTCAGATGGGCTTTCTAAGATCATGATTAATAATAAAACTGTATTTATTGATAAAACAGGAAAAGAAGTTTTCAATCTTGCGGAGGGTTTTGCTGACAACTTTTCTGAAGGAATGAGTAGATTTTTAAATGGTTCATCAGCTCCCTCAGATGGATTTGTAATAAATACAGGGAAATGGGGTTTTCTTGATAAAAACGGAAAACTAGCTATACCAGCTATATATGCAAATGTTAATGGTTTTTCTGAAGGTCTGGCAGGGGTGTATAAAAATTCAAACGGAAGAAGTCTTTCCGGCTTTATTGACAAAACTGGAAAAATAGTTATTCCGATAAAATATAATTATGTAAGATATTTTAATGAAGGATTGGCCTGGGTTGAAAAAGTTGATGGTGGAGAGGCTTTTATTGATAAAACTGGAAGAGAAGTAATTTCTCTAGATGATTATGATGAAGTAAAGAATTTTTCCGAAGGTCTAGCGTTAGTTGCTAAGGATATAGATGATAATTATTCTACAGGACATTATGGAATAGATAAATATGGTTTTATTGACAAAAGCGGAAAGCTAATCATTCCTTTGATTTATGACTCTGCAAATAGTTTTTCTGAGGGTCTAGCTCTAGTAAAAAAGGATGGTAAGTATGGATATATTGATAAAACAGGAGAAGTAGTCATTCCTTTAATTTATGATGACGCTCAAGTCTTTTCCCAAGGATCTGCTTGGGTTAAAAAAGATGATAAACAGATGATTATTCGTAATCCAATTTTACTGGAATTAGCATCAAAGAAACAAGCAATTCCAACAAAGTCTCAAGTATTTGTCAATGGAAAAAAGATAGATTTTGATGCATATCTAATTGATAATAACAATTATTTCAAGCTTCGTGATATTGCAAAGGTTCTTAGTGATACGAAAAGCCAGTTTGATGTAGTATGGGACAAAGAGAAAAATGACATCACCTTGAATTTAGGAATGCCTTATACTATGGTAGGCAGTGAGCTTGCCAAGGGAGACGGAGTTCCAAGGATTGGATTATTATCCAAGTCTAAAATATATATTAACGGTATTGATGTTAGTATAGCAGGATATGTTATTAATGGAAATAATTATTTTAAGCTTAGAGAATTAGGTCATTTCTTGAAGTTTGATGTTTATTGGGATGACATAAATAAAAATGTTCAGATTAATACGAAATAATATTTAATTTAAGTTCAAAAGCGAAATCTTATCAGGTAAGCTGTCATTCCTAAAATGCAAAAAGGAAGTTTAAAAAACTTCCTTTTTTACATTAAACTCCGTTAACAAATTCGTTTTCTTATAATATACAATAAATGCAGCTGAGCTAATTAACCAAGTAAGAGGATATGCCCAGAAAACTACCCTTATATCTGGTATTATTTTTACCATTACAGTTATATAGGTTATTCTGATAAGACACCAGCTTACTAACATAACAATCATCGGTATTTTAGTTTTTCCAGCTCCACGAAGTATACCAGATAAACAATGTGAAAGTGCTAGTAAGAAGTAGAAAAGGCATATAATCCTTGCTCTCATAACTCCCTGTTCAATAACTGCTGGATCTGAATTAAAGAAACTTATTAGTTTTGGTGCCAAGAACCATATTATTACACCAATTATTTGTGCCAAGGAACAACCAGCTATCAATCCAAAACGGGCACCTTCTTTTACTCGGTCATATTTTTTAGCACCGATATTCTGGCCGATGAAGGTTGTAAGAGCGATACTAAAACTTGTAATTGGTAAAAATGCAAATCCTTCAAGTTTTGTATAACTACCGCTACCAGCCATAGCAATAGATCCGAATTGATTAATATTTGATTGGACTATAACATTAGCAAATGCAACTACGGAGTTTTGAACACCCGTAGGTAAACCCATTTTCATTAAGCTTTTTAGCATTTCACCATCAATCTTTATTTTCTTTATATATAATTTGTAATCACCATCTACTTTGGTAAGTTTAGTAAAGCCCAGTATTGCACTGACAAATTGAGATATGACTGTAGCAACAGCTACACCACCTACACCAAAGTTAAATACAGCTACAAACAATATATCTAATACTACATTTATAATTGATGCTATAATCAGATAGTAGAGAGGCCGTTTACTATCGCCAACTGCCTGAAATATGCCCATACAAGCATTATACATAACAATGCCTATTCCGCCAGTAAAATACAATCTTAAATATGTAACTGAATCTGCAAAGACATCATCTGGTGTACCCATTAACTTTAATAACCATGGGGTAAATACAACTCCAATTACTGTTACTATTGCTCCAGCTATAAATGCAAATGCAATAGTGGTATGAACAGCTATGGATAGACTTTTTTGGTTTTTTGCCCCATAATAGCGGGCGATTATTACACCTGCCCCTACGAATATTCCACCAATTAAACCTATAATTAAGTGAATTAAACTGCCAGTGGAGCTAACTGCAGCAAGAGCTTCCTTACCTAATACATTACCAACTACAAGGGAATCTACTACATTATAAAGCTGCTGAAATAGATTACCTAATAAGATTGGAAATGCAAATAATATTATTGATTTTGAAATTTTTCCTTCTGTCAAAGTTATCCCTTCTTGTCATTTTATTTATACATATATTATCATAGATTAAAGGAGTAAAATATGCAAGTTTAAGAATTTAATGGACTGTTCATTGTATTATTAATTAAAGAGTGTTACACTGATTTAAATGCGACAAATGCTCTATTTAAAACTGCAAAATCAAATGCAAAAGGACGCAGAACTGAGGGAGGATTTGTTACTTATGCAAGTGCCAATGGAATTGTTATGTGGCTAGTAGAACTTTCGCAGTTAAGCTTAAGGTGTTTTAATGGCAGCAGTGCCTGATGAATTTAAATTTTTAGTTAGGAGATGCATATATGAAGGTCTTAATTTTATATTTCTCAGAGTATAGAAAGCAAACTGAAAAAATCGCAAATATATTTGCTAAAAATATTGATTGTGACTTAATTAATATAAAGGATTTTAAAGATATTAATATAGAAAGTTACGACCTTATTGGATTTGGTTCCGGAGTATATAGAGAGAGTACGCATCAGAAATTATATAGATTGGTAGAAAAATTAGACTTAGAGAGAAAGTATACTTTTGTGTTTTCTACCAGTGGAGTTGGAATGAAGTTCTATAACAATGGTCTAATTAAACTTATAGAATCTATAGGAGGGATCAATAAAGGAAGTTTTGCCTGTAAAGGTAGCTTCTCTCCAAGTGAGTTTACTGATAAAAAGATATTCAATTTTATGGGAAGATTATCCCAGGGACATCCTAACGAAAAAGACTTAATAAAAGCAGAAATATTTATAAGAGAGCTAATAGCATCTCTTTAAATTTTGCTGTTTCGGAAAACCAATTAAGATAATAAGTTAATAAGACATGAGCAAGATATGGTTATTAATACCAGTATCTTGCTACCGCACACCTCTGGATAGGTTATAATAAAAATAAGGTAATGTAAATTATTAGTAGAAAAAGGAGAGAGAGTTTATATGATAAATAATCAAAAAGGCATAGCAAAGGCTTTTCTTCAAGGGGTTGTAACGGATAAAGTTCGTGAAGTTTATGATTTATATACATCACCCAATTTTAAACATCATAATGGATTTTATAGTGGTGATAGAGAATCTAGGAGGATTAGTAAATGAATGAAATTAGGATTTCGAGCATTAAGATTTCTAATATTGATATGGAAAAGTGTTATTTTAATCCAGGATGTGCATTAAGTATTTACAAACCTGAATCTGAACATAATATATTAAATATGCTTAATAAATACTTTGGACCGGTGAAGCTTCACAACATTTGCTGCCGCCATGATCCACAACTACCTCATGGCTCTACTATTATTAATAATTGTGCAGGCTGTGATAGAAGATTTCGTTCCATATATGAAGGAATACAAACAATTTCTTTATGGGAAGTATTGGACAGCATCGAAAATCTCGCTTTGCCGGATCATACCGGGCTGACAGTTTCGGTGCAGGACTCTTGTTCATACCGACCCAAGCCACAGGTTCATGAAGCAGTCAGAAGCATTTTGCAGAAAATGAAGATAGAAATTATTGACTCTAAATTTAGTGGGACAAAATCAATATGCTGTGGTGATAATTTTTATCCAAAGCTGCCAATCGAAAAAGTCACAGAACTACAGAAAAAGCGTGCCTCCCAGATGCCTTGTCAGGATGTGGTGGTCTATTGCGTTTCCTGCATTAAATCCATGGCTATCGGCGGAAAAACTCCGCATCACATGGTGGATCTTGTTTTGAATGAAGAAACTGAACCCCAGGAGACAAAAATTGATGTGTACCATGATGCGTTGAATCTATACATTAATATGCACTAATTAAATAATAATAAAATAACCGATATAAACCCTCTTAAAGACCTTAGCCAATTAGAATCATTACTACTTAATGAAAATCATATACTTGATTATAGTCCTGTAGGGGAGTATTATCCAAAGCTTCATAATAAAGATTTTTAATAATACTAACATATCAAAAAATACACATACTATACCCATAATCAAAAGGTGGTGTCTTTTATGATAGTTAGGCTAGGCTATGTTGCCATTGCACTGGGGCTTCCTAAAGTTACATCCTCTAGTAATGTAACATATACATATTATCAGAAGTTATTCAGTGAAGAAGAAAAGATATCAAAGCTTAAACGGGTTACCTATTCAAATATTTTAGCTTTAAAAGATATCCTAGAATATAATGTAAAGAATAATATTCATTTTTATAGAATTACCTCTGCCCTTGTACCATTAGCAACTCATCCAGAAGTAAATTGGGATTATAGAAGATATTTTGAAATTGATTTTCAAATAATCGGAGATTTTATTAAAAAAAACAACATGAGAGTTGACACTCATCCAGACCAATTTAATGTAATAAATAGTGTGGATAAAAGGATAGTTGAAAACACAAAAAACAATCTATGGTTTCACGCAAATCTCTTTAAGGATATAGATTATCCTTTAGGTAAAATGGTACTTCATGTGGGAAGTGGAGCTGGTGGTAAAGATGAATCCTTAGAAAGATTTAAGAAAAATTTCAATACTTATCCAAGGGAAATTACATCTAAAATAATCTTAGAAAATGATGATAAAACTTTTACTGCTAAAGAGACTCTTGAATTATGTAAGAATTTAAGTATCCCAATGGTCTTAGATGCTCACCATCATCTTTGCAATAATGAAGGTGAAGATGTTAAGGAACTATTAGGTGAAATATTTCTTACATGGAGTAAGGAAAAACTTCCACCAAAACTACACTTTTCAAGTCCTAAGGATACTCCTACTGATAGAAGACATGCAGATTTTATTAACCCAAATGAATTTATTGATTTTATAGAGACCTGTAGGGATTTTAATACAGATATAGATATAATGATTGAAGCCAAGATGAAAGATTTAGCCCTCTTCGATCTTGTAAAATCTATTAAGGATATTAGAAAGGACTTTGAATGGATTGATACTTCTACATTTAAAGTATAATGTAAAAGGCCTAAATTAACTTAAGTTAGTTAGGTCTTTTCTATAATCAAAACTAATCTATATATATATGTTTAATAATGGAGGTTTGAAAGGACATCTAAATCCGATTATAAGAATAATTTCTGGGGAATATAAGTAGTACTTAAGAGAACTACAAATTTATTTAATAAAATAATAGGAGTGATAATTTGAGATTGTTTATAGCTATTGACTTTGATGAGTATGTTAAAAATAATATTAATAATATAATGGAAAGCATTAAGAAATATGCTAAACAGGGAAGATTTGTAAGTACAGATCATATGCATTTGACATTGGAGTTCCTAGGAGAGATATCTGAGGAAAGAGTACAGGATATTATATCTGCAATGAAACTTTTAAACGCTGCTCCGTTTACTCTTTCTTTGTCTGATTTAGGATACTTTAAGCGTAATGATGGGAATATTTACTGGTTTGGGATTACTGAGAATAAAGATTTAATGGATATACAAGAAGAACTTCATAATCTACTACAGGAAAGAAGATTTAAACTAGAAGAAAGAGACTATAAACCACATCTTACTATTGGGAGAAAAGTTAAATTGATAAATACCTTTAATTCAGATGAGCTAAAGGAATCAATTAGTAAAATTCAATTTGAAGTGAATTCAATAGATTTAATGGAAAGTGAAAACATTAACGGAAAGCTAGTTCATACAACACTTTTTTCTAAAACCTTGTGATTAGCTTTATATTTTCTGTCACATTAACCAAAAATATATGTTTGAATTGTTTATTAAAAGATTATTCAAACTTGATTATAAGAATTATTTAAGGGTAAGTTAATAGATGGGAGAATTTTTGATTTATTTTATAAAAGAACAGGAGTGTCTATATGCCAGTATTGAGAGAAATTGAAACAATTTTTGAAGGGTCTCGTACCCATTGGGTAGGAAGTGGATTTAAGGTTAGTAATTACTTCCCTTCAGGTAAAAATTTACTTGAGAGATTTTCTCCATTTATACTAATGGATTATAATATACCTATAGAATTTCCGCCTAGCAAAACACCAAAGGGAATAGGACCACACCCTCACAGAGGCTTTGAAACTGTAACTTTTGCTTTTGAAGGTGCTGTTGAACATCATGATAATAAGGGTAATCATGGGGTTATATATCCCGGAGATGTACAGTGGATGACTGCAGGATCTGGAATACTCCATAAGGAGTATCATGAAGAGCAATTCCGTTTGAAAGGCGGTATTTTCCATGTAATTCAGTTATGGGTAAATCTTCCGAAAAAATATAAAATGGTTGAACCAAGATATCAAGCAATAACCAAGGAAGATATGGGGAAAATAGTTTTACCAGATGAAAAAGGAAATGTTATAATTGTTGCAGGAACATTTAATGGAGTAGAAGGGCCAGCAAAGACATTTTCACCAATGAATATTTATACTGTAGAAATTACCAACAATACTTATGTAAAAATAAATGAACCAAGTAATTTTAACATGGGGATTTTAGTACTTGATGGTGAGATAAAGATAAATAAAGAATTGTGTAAGGCAAAGGATTTTATTCTATTTAAGAATGAAGATGGGGATGTAAATATTGAAGGAATAAGTGAAAATGCTAAGGTATTCATTTTAAGTGGCGAGCCAATTAATGAACCTATTGCTGCTGGTGGTCCTTTTGTAATGAATACGAAGGAAGAATTGAGTATGGCAAACGAAGACTTTAATAATGGAAAATTTGGCACATCTGACTTTTAATTAAATTTCATTGCAATATAAGAAAATATTTTAATATTAAGTCTCATATGAAAGGAGAATATATGAATTATTTAATTGTAGGAATTATTTTAATACTTGCGCTTTTTGCCATCCGTTTTTCCAACAAGCACGGGATACCTGCGTTATTATTATTTATTGTACTAGGTATGGCATTTGGTGCACTAGGATTTGACTTTGAGGATTTCAAATTTGCGGATAACTTTGCTACAGTTTCACTTATGGTCATCATGTTTTACGGCGGCTTTGGTACTAACTGGAATATGGCCAAACCAGTTGCAAAAGAAGCAATTATACTTAGTTCTTTAGGCGTTGTGGGCACTGCTTTATTGACAGGCTTATTTTGTCATCTCATTCTAGGTTTTGAATTATTAGAAGGTATGCTCATTGGTTCTATTGTCGGTTCCACTGACTTTGCAAGTGTATCGAATATTTTACGTTCGAAAAACTTGAACTTGAAATACAATACTGCATCATTACTTGAACTAGAAAGTGGCTCAAATGACCCGACTGCATATACAATGACCATGGTATTTTTATCCGTAATTGCAGGCACGAAAGTATCTATACCAATTCTGATTTTATCTCAGGTAGCCCTTGGAATTATCATGGGTTTTGTCTTCGCTTTTATTATTGGAAAATTACTTAAAAATCATAGATTCAAAGCAGATGGTATTTATTCAGTCTTTATGGCTTCTGTCGTGCTTATTACTTATGCTTCGACAAATCTTTTCGGTGGTAATGGCTATTTGGCCCTATATATCCTAGGTATTTATCTTGGAAATATGGAGTTTCGAGGTAAGCGTGATATTGTGTTTTTCTTTGACGGGCTTACTGAGATCATGCAGATTGGGCTGTTTTTCATCTTGGGTTTATTGTCCAACTTTACAAAATTCTTAGGAACATTTCCAATAGCACTTGCTATTATGTTATTTATGACTATCATTGCACGGCCAGCAACGGTTTATGGACTTATGTTGCCATTTCGTCTCAAAGGCAATCAATTAAAAATGATTTCACTGGCTGGTATTCGTGGTGCTGCAGCCATTGCTTTTGCCATCATGGCCGTAAATAGTGATGCCATAATCTCAGTTGATATTTACCATATAGTATTCGGTATCTGTGTACTTTCCTCACTGGCTCAAGGTTCCTTAATGCCACCTGCAGCAAAACGATGGGATATGCTAGATCCCAATGATACAGTCTTGCAGACCTTCAACTACTATCAAAACAAAGCGGAAATTGGCTTCTTGGAAACAAGAATTCATCCTAATAGTAGCTTAATAGGTACTCAGATAAAGGATTTGAACTTAACTTTTGATTTTATCGTTGCGAAAATCGAACGCGATGGCAAAACCATTGTTCCAAGAGGACAAATAACCATAGAAGAAAATGACCTAATTATCTTAGGCGGTGAAATACACTTTGATGAGAGTGGGCAAGATCTAACTGAGTTTACCATTCCAAGTGGTCATGAATGGGAGAACCAATACATCAAAGACTTAGAATTACCACCTGACCATCTTATCATCATGGTGCAACGTAAAGGTAGTGACATCATTGTTCCAATTGGTGATACATTACTCTTAGAAGATGATAAAGTCATCATGATTAAGGCTGAGAATGCCCTTGAATTTCCAAGGGTTGACAAAATGTAGGGAGAAGCCCTAAGGTTTTATATATAAAAAGCCTTGCACACAAAGTGCAGGGCTTTTTTAGTGCAAAAAAACAAAGGTACAAATTTTTAAATTGAATCATAAAATTAAGATACCCTCAATAAGATATATAATCAAGATCCTAAAGCTAAGTATATTTAAGCTTTAAATCTTTATGAAAAAGTAAAAGGGGTACCTTTATGTTTAGGAAATATATTAAAACTACTTTAATATCTTTATTGTTAGTGGTTATCTTACTTGTACTTATGAAAGAGTTTAAAAATAGTATACAACAAATTAGAGTGATAGATAAAGAAAATCAAAATGAAGAGATTATAACAAAGGTACAGAAACCGAATATAGATTTGCCTGAAATATTCGTTGATGAGACTGAACATATAGATAAAGATAAGATAGAAAGTTGGATAGCTATTGATAGAGAAGAAAAATACAATAATGAACTGCAGTCATATAGCAAAGATAATGTATTTTTTGACAAAGATATCATAGTTATTAGCTCAACAAAAGAAAATAGAGAAGTAGAAATATATACTTCAGGACTAGTAGAAAGTACAGAGTCATTTAAATATGGCCGCTTTGAGTTTGATATTGTGATTTCTAAGGGGAGGGGGATATTTCCAGCAATCTGGCTCTTGCCCATAAATGGAGAGGCACTTCCGGAAATAGATATCTTTGAGATGATAGGAAGTGAACCAGATATATTTTATGGTGTAGTTCACTTTGAAGAAAATGGTATTCAAAGAAGAGATTATTTTGTACATAGGGTAATAGAAAAACAGCAATACTCTGTGGCCTTAGAGTGGGAAGCTGAGTCCCTAACATGGTATATAGATGAGGAGGAACTATATACTACAAGCTTGGGGGTACCACAGGAATATATGTATTTAATAATAAATCAAGCTATTGGAGGAAATTGGCCAGGAAGTCCTGATGGAGATACTATATTTCCTAATGAATTCAAGATTCTTTCTACCTCTATTGAACCAGTGTTTAGGAAAGGTAGGAATTTATAAATGTTATTCTTTCTAATTCTTTTTTTAAGTACATTTTTCTCTATATACCATTTGATAAGCTCTTGCAGACTGAGAGATAAGGGTATTCTATACAAAGTGCCTCAAAAAGGGATGTCTATCTTAGTGCCATGCTATAATGAGGCACTAATACTTAAACATACAATACAAGGCTTGTTTAATATTGAGTATGATAACTTTGAGGTAATATTTATAAATGATGGGTCAATAGACAATACTCTGGAAATTCTTAATGAGATATTAGATTTAGAACAATTAGAAGTTAGTACTTTGTCTTTATTTCCAGATGAAGTAAAAGGCATATATAAATCTAATAGGTATTCATTTATTTCTGTAATAGACAAATATAATAGCGGAAAAGCAAATAGTATAAATATTGGAGCTCTGCATTCAAAACATGAACTGATAGTGACAATGGATGGTGATTGTGTTCTTGAGAAAGATGCCTTAGAGAGTATGAACAGGACATTTCATGATGAAGATATTATCGCATCAGGGGGAGTAGTTCATATTATGCAAATGTTTAAATTGGATGGGAAGCAGAAACTAATTGTTTTAATGCAAGCACTAGACTATATTAAGGGATTTTATATCTACAAGGCGTCACTGGCTTATAATGATGCTTTAAGTATAATTTCAGGAGCCTTTGGTGTATTTACAAAAAGTATCCTGATGGAAATTGGTGGATTTAAGGTAGGTTTAGGTGAAGATATTGATATAACTATACGCTTCCAAGAATATGCAAGAAACCACAATAAAAAAGTAGTCTTTGATAGAAATGCAATTTGCTATACAGAATGCCCTGAAAGTCTAAAGGGATTAATAAGTCAACGGATTCGATGGCAAAAAGGTTTTATTGATGCTATTTTAAATAATAGTAGATTCTTATTTAAAAATGTTTTTAGGAGCAATGTATGTTTCTATATGATCATAGATGCTTTACTAAGCAACTCCTTTGCCACTATTGTGTTTTTAATTAATGGCATCTTAGTATTAATGAAAGTTTTATATGCTTATCCTCTGAAGACATATATTTATATATTGACCACAATAGTATTCAATATTATTGCTTCAATTATAGCTATTAAAGAGGCTAAAAAAAATGTACCACATATGAAAACAAGATCACTTTATTTTATGATTATTTTTGATATGTTATTTTTTCAGTTTTTAAGAATTTACTTTTTTATAAAGGGAGCTGTTACTTATTATTTTGATAATAAGCATTGGCATAAGGTAGATAGGACTAATAATGATTATAATGTATAATTCGATGGGGGATTCAATTTGAAGGAGCAAACTAATAAATACAGACATGAGATAAAGTATTTTATTAGCAAAAGACAGGCAGCTGAGTTAAGAATATTTTTGAAGAAGAATATGTGTATAGATTCCAACGCAGATATAGCAGGCTCATATTGGATTAGAAGCTTATATTTTGATACTGTAGGAAATAGAGATTACTACGAGAAAACCATGGGATACAACATTAGAAAAAAAATAAGACTTCGTATATATGATATATCAACAACATATGTAAAGCTAGAATTGAAGAATAAATCTGATAACTATGTTTTAAAGGAAACCGTTACTATATCTCGGGAAGATGCTAATAAACTCATAAAAGGAGATAGCAACCCCTTGCTTAACTACAATCAAAAGGTTGCTAATAAGATTTTTGTTTTTATGCATCATGAAATCTATCAACCAAAGGTTATTATAGATTATGAAAGAGAAGCATATGTATATGATATTCAAAACATTAGGGTGACCTTAGATAAAAATATACATGCTTCTTTTAGTTCGTGGGATTTATTTAAAGATGGTTTGTCCATGGTACCAGTATTTAATGATGATATTTATGTATTAGAAATAAAGTACAATTTTATGTTGCCTATTTTTTTGAGGAGAGCATTATCTAATTTTACTACTCAGAAATCACAAATAAGCAAATATTGTATGGGAAGAAATATTCTAGGTATATAAAGGGGGATAAGCTAATGAGTCAAGAAATCCTGTTTAACATAATTGGAGGTATGGACACTTTTAGTATTGAGAGGATTGTTTTTAATATAATAATGGCAACATTACTAGGGTTATTCATCTACTTTGTCTACAAGAAAACCTTTTCAGGTGTTATTTATTCCCAAAGTTTCAACATTACAATAGTTATGGTATGTGTTATTATAGCTATTATTATGATGTTAATTGGAAAAAATATTGCTCTTTCCCTTGGACTAGTAGGGTCCCTTTCTATTATTCGTTTTCGTACTGTGATTAAAGACCCCAGAGATATGGGTTTTTTATTTTGGGGAATTGCTGTAGGCTTGGCTGCAGGTACAGGAGAGTTCTTGATTGCCATTATTGGTAGTATTGTTATTGCATTAGTGTTATTTATTTTCAGCAAGCTTATATACATAGATTATTGCTACTTACTTGTACTACGGGGAGTTGAAATAGAATCCAAAATAATATCAGATGTTCTAAGGGAATATAAAATTCCATATAAGATGCGTATGAAAACTACCAATAGAGATTTTACTGAGGTTACTTATGAAATTACTTTAAAATCTGTAAAAGAAGACTTTTTAGTCAAGACTTTTAGATCAATTGATGGTATTGAAGAAGTTCATATTGTCTCATATGATGGCGAAGTAACTGGATAGACTTAGATGAGAAGGTGATAACAATGTCTTGGAAGTTAAGATATGTATTTGTTGCTTTATGCATAGGAGTAGTATTGTATTTAGGGTTTAAAAGAGACATGTTAGTAGGATTTAATCAAGAATATATAGATTATCAGTTAGTTATAAATGAGGTAATGACAAACAATCGTAATAGCATAAGGGATGGTGAAGGGGATTTTGAGGATTGGATTGAGATCTATAATGGGGGAAAAGCATCTGTGAATTTGCAGAACTTTGGATTATCTAATGAGCCAAGACAGCCTTTTTTATGGACATTTCCTAATGTGGTAATAGAACCAGAATCATTCTGCATTGTATGGATATCAGGCAAAAATAAAGGGACTTCTGATACTGAACTACATGCAAGTTTTAAACTTAAAAGCAAAGATAAAGCAATAATTCTTACTGCACCTAATAATGATTGGAAAGATATTTTTGTACTAGGAACTATGGGAGAGAACATTTCTTATGGGAGAGTTCATGATGGAGGTTGTAGTTTATATGGCTTTGATGAGGGAACTCCAAGTAAATCTAATGATATGGAGACTTTGACAGAAGGGCCTAATACAAAAAGATTAAGTAGTCCGACTTTCTCTCATAGTGATGGATTTTACACGAAAGGATTTAGCTTAACTCTAAGCAAATATGACGAGGATACAGAAATTTATTATACATTAGATGGATCTATTCCAACAAAAAAGTCAATAAAGTATACTGAGTCAATACTAATTCCAGAGAAAACTAATGCTGCTACTGTAGTTCGAGTTAGAGCATATAAGGAAGGTTATCCTAAAAGTAAAGTGCTTACACAGAGTTACTTCGTGGAAAAAAACATATATAAGAACTATAATGTGCCAGTTATCTCTTTGGTAATAGATCCAGATAATTTATTCGATTACGAAAAGGGTATTTATATTGCTGGAAAGATTTTTGATGAATGGATAATAAATAATCCTAATAGTGAAATAACTAGAGATACACCTGCTAATTACAATCAAAAGGGAAAGAATTGGGAGAGAGAAGCTAGCGTAGAACTCATTGAGCCTGATGGAGTAGTGGGTTTAACTCAAAAGATAGGTATTAGTATTCATGGTGGAACATCTAGAGCTGCTGAATTAAAAACATTATCACTAAAACCTAGTAAAGACTATGATGATAAAGATTACTTTGACTATGATTTTTTTAATGGCAAGACAAAAAGCCTTGTAAATAATAAAGAAATAAATCAATTTTCTCGTATATTGCTTAGAGCTTCAGCCACAGATAGAAGATATTCTCTATTTCGAGATGCCCTTATTCAAAGTTTAATAGAGACACCTATCCCTTTGGATACACAGAGTTCGAAAGCCAGTATATTATATATAAATGGAGAGTACTATGGGATTCATAATATTAGAGAAGCCTATGATTCAAACTATTTAAGTCACTATTATCATATGGATCCAGAGGATGTAGTTATAATAAAAAACCCAACGGGGTATCCAGAAGTTGAAATTCAAGAAGGATATGCTGGTGATGAAATGGATTATAATCAAATAATTAAATATATAAAAGAACATGGAGTAACAAGTGAGAAGGACTATGAGTATATTAAGACCAAAATGGATGTTGATAATTTTATAGAATATAATGTATTACAAATTTACTGTGATAATGATGACTGGCCAGGAAATAATGTTCGGATATGGCGTAAAAGAACACAAACCTATAAATCCAATGTACCCTATGGTCATGATGGACGATGGCGATGGTTGACATTTGATTTAGATCATGGATTTGGTTTATATCAAGGTGAAATTGCAGCTAGAAATAACTCAATAAAAAGAGCAACCGAGGAAAATGGACCAATTTGGCCAAATCCTCCATGGTCTACTTTTCTGTTAAGATCATTGCTTGAGAATGATGAGTTTAAAAGTCAATTTATCAATATCTTTGCAGATAGATTGAATACTATTTATTCCCCAGAAGTTGTAGTAGATAAAATTGAAACTATGGAAGACATCTATTATCCTAATATAGAAAGTCATATAATGAGATGGAACCTCCATGGCAAAAATGTTGAGAACTGGAAAAATGAAGTTGAAGTTATGAAGAAGTTTGCATTAGGTAGACCCTCATACATTTATCAGCATATATTAGATTATTTTGGTTTAACTGGTACAGCTACTATTAGAGTTGAGACAAAAGAGGGGGGAAAAGTAAGGATTAATTCTGTAGATATATTAGGTAAAAGTACTATTTGGAAAGGTACTTATTTCACAGATGTTCCAATAACAGTGCAAGCTATACCAAGTCCTGGTTTTGTATTTGTAGGTTGGGATGGTGTAGTTCAGTCAGAGGAAAAGACTGTTGAAATATATCTAGAGCAGGACTCATACTTAAAAGCAGATTTTAAGAAAGTCAAAAAATAATTTGTTGCAATAGTGGAGGATGATCAAAATTAAGATAAAAATAAAAATTGTCCTATTATCTTTTATCGTTGCTATACTCATGTATCCGAGAACTATTACATTTTTGATAAATAGTATTAAGGATTTTTATATTGCAAGGAATCTAAGCTTAAATGCCATACAAAGCCATAGTCCTACCATTGATACAGATAAAACTAGAATACTTTTTATATTTGATGATGGTTGGAAGAGTGTATATTCAGAGGCTTATGATGTTATGAAAGAATATGGTTATAAAGGAAGTGTATGCATAATTCCTTCACTAACTGTTGAAAAAGAGTATATATCTTATAGAGAACTTGCTGAATTATATTTAGATGGGTGGGATCTACTAAATCATTCTTATTCTCATAAAGTCAATTTATATCAGAATACTGACGAACTTCTTTCAGATTTCAATAGGGCAAGACGGTGGATGGATAATAGATATCTTGCGAAATCTAGTGATATGGTGGTAATGCCCTATGGAGAAGTTAACCCATACTTAATTAATCAACTGAAAAATGAGGGATATAGAAATATTAGAACATCAAATAATATTATTATATTAGATGGTCTTGATACTTCTTATTTTCCAATTAAGGCAATAAATTTGCTAACTGATATGACTGAATATGAAGTTATATCTCAACTCAAGAAAACCCTTAATGAATCTAAAACAGTCCTTTTAATACTGCATAAAATTGGAGATGAAGATGATGAATTTGGCATGACATACAGTAATGATAAGCTTAAACAGATTATTAAGTTTATTAATGAGCATAATAATGATTTTGAAGTAATAACCTATTCTCAATTATTTTAATTTAACTCATATAATTTATGATATTCCAAATTACTTAAACTCCAACTAAATATAACTCAAGGCCAACCGTGCGTTCTAGTAGTGGATTATAGTACTGTAACTAATGGTAAAATATTACCATTTGCAAATGAACTTGATTTAGCAGCCTCAAATTTGGACCCAGATCCCGGTGAAAACCAGAGATTTTGTTATAATATAACTGGTGTGGGTGAAGATAATAGCGACTTTGCTGATTTAAGTCACTTTGTATTCAGCATTTGTGAAGACATTACAGAAGATCAGCTTGAAAATGTAACTGTAACTATTGATGGAGTCCCACAAACTGTAATAATTGGTGATAATGTAGAAATATTTAACCCACCTGATGTAGACCCGCCTACAGGATGTTCTGGACTTAAGTTTGACTTTGGATTAGATAAAGTAGAAGGTGAAATGACTGTATGCTATGAATTAAATGTGGTTTATCCCATAGGTCCTACTGAACTTTGCTTATTTGGAGCTAGCGAAACAAGAAGAGGTTTAAGTATTTGTGGACCAGTATGTAATGGAGAACCTGTTGAAGAAACATGTCCTGCTACTACATTTGTTCGTATATCAGCAGAAATTTGTGGAGAACCGGAACTGACACCAACACCTTGTGGCACATATATTCTAACTCAGGATTTATGTGTTAAAGTTGCATTAGAAATTGATATAAACTCTGCCAGTAGCAACAAATATCCTCATCCTAATACCTCACAGGCTCAACCAAGGTATCGCAATGTAGGGATACCAAATGTTATAATGGGCAACAACCGTTCTTTCTAAAGAGAAGACTATAGTTTGTCCATTAAAAAAGCAGCTAGAAACCTAACTAGAAGTTTCTAGCTGCTTGCCTTGTTTTTAATGTCTTAAGAAATATCAAAAATAGGACTTTTGTTCTGTAAAAGATTGATAAATCATAAATTAATATATTGTAAACAATAATAATAGAAGGTATGATTGATATGAAAGAAGGTAAAACTTGTAATTAAATTGGAAAATCATAATTGCTTTAAAAAGCAATAATAGGAAGGAATGATTATTATTATGAAAAGAAAAGTGTTTTTACTATCTTCATGCATTATTTTATTACTTTTAATTTACATAGTTTCTGCTAATGTTAACAAAGAGGAGGATGTCTTTAAGAAATCGGACCAATTTCATAGTTTCAATTTAGTTGAAGCTGTGAGTCAAAACTTAGGAACACTTAATATTACTGTTGACCCGAGGATTGAGTTGCTTACCGTAGTGCAGCAGCAAGCTAAATATGATGTATTAACACGATTTGATTTTGATTATAAGGATAAAATGAAAGAGCATTTTAAAAAATATAAGAATCACAAGGCTGTAAAAACCTTTCATAAATTAAGTAAAAAAGGATTCAGTTATGATGCACCACCAAACCTTATGTTGAATCTTTCGAGTAATCTAAACTTAAAGGAAAACAATATATTACCAAAGGATTTGACTGGTAGAATATCAGGAGAGAATGAAGTATTTAAATTTATTGATGAATTAAGAGATTTTACTGTGAAATCTGATTTTAATAAATACTATGAACAGAATATTCCTTTTTATCAGGCCATGATTGATAATGTATACAAGGACATTAAGGACATGGAATTAATTGAGAAACTAGATGATTACTATGGTATGGGAGTAAACTCCTATAACTTGATCTTAGCACCTATGCTTCATGCAGGAGGTTATGGTCCTAGAGTAGAGGCGGAAAATGGACTATACGATGTCTATGGTATAATCGGTCCCCAAAGCATAATGGAAGACATTAATAGGAAAATAGTTCCGGTTTACTCAAGTGAAACTATTCGCTATATTGTATGGCATGAGTTTAGTCATTCCTTTATTAATCCTATTACTGAAAATCATATCGATGAGATTAATAAATATAATAATTTGTATTCAAAGATAAAAAATCAGATGAGTTCTCAGGCGTATCCGAGTTGGGAAATTTCTGTAAACGAACATATTATAAGAGCAATTACTGCAAGATTAGTGTATCTAGATCAAGGGCAGTCAGCATATGATGCAATAATCGCAAATGAAATAACAAATGGTTTTTACTATGTCCCTGCACTGTGTGAAAGCTTTGCACTCTACGAGATAAGTCGAGATGATTATCCTACTTTGGAAAGCTATTATCCAGAAATTATTAAGGTTTTTAAAGAGCTATCTGAACAAAATCTAGATGATGATTTCTTCAAAATGGATTTTTTAGGACCAATTAATGCCGCCTTTATTAATAAAGACTCTATGAAAGTAGCAATAATAGTCTCAACACAGGAGGAAGATGCAAAAATTCAGGAGGGTATTTATTCCTATGTGGAAAAAATAAAAAGTAAGTTCTTTCCTAAAGCTGAAATAATAAATGATACTGATGCTGTTACCCTTGATCTTAGTGACTATATAATTCTTGCATATGGCACAATGGAGGGCAACTTGTGGCTAGAAGAACATAAGGATATATTCCCCTTTAAAGTTGAGGAAGATAAGATAATTGCAGACAAAACCTATGAGGACACTGGTATGATAATGATTAGCGCAATGCCAAATCCTCAGAACTATAAGAATCCTTTATTAATTTATACTGCCCAAGATGCAAAGGACATCATAGATATCAACAGTATTTTCCATGGACCAACTGATTATATAGTTGCGAAGGATGGAGAAGAATTGCATTCTGGATTTTATAATAAGGATAAAGAAACTTGGAGCTTTCAGTAGTTAGGCAATAAGAGATTAATCCAAATAAAAACAATACCTGTAGACTTGATACAGGTATTGTTTTTATTCCATTAGATATAAACATTAATAATGTGTAAGTTTATTTGATAGAATCTATGTGATATAATATGGACAATTAGAAATTTGTAGTAGGGTGGAAAGAGACTAGATTAAGAAATAGAATTAACCCTTTTTCTGAGAGGAGGAAAAATAGTGCATGAGGTCATAGCAAAAGGATTATTATCAGCTAAAAACGGAATGAATATATATCGAGGATGCTCTCATGGATGTATTTATTGTGATTCTAGGAGTCGATGTTATCAAATCAATCATGATTTTGAAGATATCGAAGTAAAGAAAAATGCACCAGAATTACTAGAACAAGCCCTTCGAAAAAAGCGAAAAAAGTGTATGATAGGTACAGGTGCAATGACTGATCCATATATACCATTAGAATTACAACTTAATCATACAAGAAAATGTTTAGAAATAATAAATTCATATGGATTTGGATTAGCAATTCAGACGAAATCAAACATGATTCTAAGAGATTTAGACTTATTAAAAAGCATCAATAAAAAATCAAAATGTGTTGTACAAATGACCTTAACAACATACGATGAAGATTTGTGTAAAATCCTAGAACCTAATGTATCAACTACTAGAGAAAGATTTGAAGTATTGAAGATTATGAGAGATAATAATATACCTACAGTGGTTTGGATATGTCCAATTTTACCATATATAAATGACACTGAGGACAATATAAAGGGACTTTTAAGCTATTGCATAGAAGCGAAGGTAAAGGGAATTATTTGCTTTGGTATGGGGTTGACTTTGAGAGACGGCAACAGGGAGTTTTATTATAAAAATCTAGATATTCATTTTCCTGGACTAAAAGAAAGATATATAAGAGAATATGGAAATAGTTATGAGGTAGGTAGTCCAAATAATAATTACTTAATGGAATTAGTAAAGAATGCCTGCAAGGAAAATAATATTCTATTTGGACCCAACAAGGTTTTTGAATACATGCATACTTTTGAAGAAAAACAGTATGAGCAACTGAGCTTTTCATTTCTCAATCTGAAGGAGTGATGTATTGAAAAAATTTGATAGGGTATATAAACATTATGATAATTTCATAAAGCTATTTAATTTAAATAAGATGGATGAAATAAAAGATGTCTTGGAATTACAGGGAGAAGAAATAGTTTTGGATATAGGAGGAGGAACAGGCAAATTAGCAGAATATATTTGTAAAGACTGCAAGATTGTATATGTACTAGATGAGAGCAAAGGAATGCTTACAAAGGTTGAGGCAAATACAAGAGTAGCTCCTGTCTTGGGAGATGCATTAAATACAAACTTTGAAAATAATAGCATGGATATAGTTATATTATCTGATATATTGCATCATATAGAGAATCAGCAAAGACTTATAGAAGAAATCCATAGAGTACTTAAGAAAAACGGGAAATTAATTATATTAGATTTTGAAAAAAACCATATAAAAACTAAAATACTAAAAGCTTTTGAATTTACTTTGTTTGGGAGGCTATATTTTAGGACTAGCAAAGATGTGATTAATCTTATAAGTGGCAAGTTCACAATCACAAAATTCATTGATAAAAAGTATTTTTTTATTATTAGGGGAGAAAAAAATGCTTAAAAAAATACTGTTTTATATTAAATTGGGTCTCAAACTTATGAAAAAAGATGTCATAGATAAAGAAAACTATAGAGATGAATACAACAAGGTTTCAAATACATATATTAAGTGGATTGAGGAAATGGGTAAATTTACTGATATGATAATAAAACTTGAAGAGATGGAAAGAGAGGAAGAATTAAAGATATTAGATTTTGCTTGTGGAACAGGCTATATTAGCAAAAACCTTTTGAAGAAAAATATAGATTGCCAAATAACAGCGGTGGATTACTCTGACAAAATGCTTGATCAACTGAGGATACTAAAAGATAATAGAATTAATATTGTTAATTGTGATGGAGTTGAATTTTTAAAGAATACAGAAGAAAAATACGATATGATATTTTTTGGATGGGCACTTTCATATTTTAACTACAAAGAACTATTTAAGCTTTTTAAAAGAGTACTAAATGACGAAGGAATAATATGTATAATAACAAATGTTCAAGGAACTCTTTCTGGGATAGAAGATATATTCTTAAAGGTAATGCAGGACAACCAAGATAAAGTTATTAGACCTATGGGCATTAGATTAAATTTACCATATGGAAAAGAAGGTCTAATTAAGTGGTTTAATAGATATGGATTCGAAGGAGTAGAGGTAGAAGAAGAGGAGGTATTACTTTCTTTTCATGAACCAGGGCAGCTTTTAGACTGGTTAAATAAAACTGGTGCAGCAGCAGGAACTGCATGTATATTTAACGATTATGACTTAATAAAAGACAAGTTAATTAAAGAGATTAAAGAGAAAAAATATAGAGATGGTAAGTATGAAGTTAATCATAAATTTGCATATGGGATATTTAAGCTAAGATAGTTCATGAAAGGGGAAATGAGAGTGCATTTAAATAATTTAAAAGTTTTGACGAAGATGTCCTTTGATAGGGCTGTCATTGATTCTCTATACAAGATGTATAATATTTTCAAAGAAGATAGTAATTTCAATATACATAAATATATTAAATTAATTTCAAGTATGTTAAGGGGAGAGAAAATAGTAAACTTTGAGGATAAATATATAATAAGTGCTTTCCTACCTCCATTTCCTTCAAGAGCATTTTATACAAATATAATGGCTGTTGAGAAAGCAGAAAACATATTTACTCAACAAATACAGGCAAAGAGATCTGCTCCCATTTCTATGTATCTAAGCTTAACAAATAAATGTCCTAATAACTGTGTTTATTGTAGTGCTAAAAACAGAATAGATGAAAAGGATTTAACTACGGAAGAATGGATTAATATTATTAATGATATCCAAGACATGAAAACTCCTATTATAGGCCTCACTGGAGGAGAGCCTATGGTAAGAGAAGATATATTTGATATAGTAGGTGCTATAGATGATAGAAGTATATCTACTTTATTTACTAGTGGATATAATTTGACATTTGATAAGGCTAAGGAATTAAAAGATAGAGGATTATTTAGTATTGGAATAAGCCTTGATTCATATGATAAGGAAAAGCATAATCATAATAGAAATAGCCCCAAGGCACATGATTTTGCTCTAAATGCTATTGAAAATTCAAGAAAAGTAGGTCTTTATACTCTAGCACAAACAGTTGTCCTAAAAGAAGAAATAGACCAAGAGGAACTCTTTAAATTATTTAAATTAGCGAAAGAAAGTGGTGCTCATGAAGTAAAAATATTAGAGCCTATTTTAAGTGGAAAGCTTCTAACTGAAAAAGATTTGAGTAAAGTGCTATATAGCACTGAAGATAGAAAAAGATTAATAGATATACAGCATAAAGCCAATAAAAAGAGTGATCTCCCTAAGATTACAACCTTTGCATATACAGAAAGCGAAGAGAAATACGGTTGTGGTGCTGGGGCACAACACTCATATATTAGTGCTTCTGGGCAGCTATATCCATGTGATTTTGTACCAATGAATTTTGGATACATAGGTGAAAAAAGAATAAATGAATTATGGAAAGAAATGAATGAAATAATAGGAATGCCAAAGATCGGATGTTTTGCTCAAAAAGTAAATGCAGAAGTCTATAGTAAGGCAGGAGGAGAGCTACCATTGTGTAAGGAAGAATCTATAGCCATCTGCAAAAAATGCAAATCAAATAAATTACCTGAGTATTATAGGAATCTTCAATAGATATATTCGAAAAATAATTTATTTAGGGAAGAAAAGATTTTGATATAGGAGATGTATTAATTGAAAAAAGTAATCATAGCAGAAAAACCCTCAGTAGCAAAAAACATAGCTGATGCTCTAAATATCAAATTAAGAAAAGATGGCTATTTTGAAGGAGAAGACTATATCATTACATGGGCTTTTGGTCATTTGTTACAGTTATTTGACGCAAAAGACTACGATGAAAATATGAAAGGTTGGAGAATGGATAAGTTTCCCTTTATTCCAGAGAAATTTCAATACAAGATAAAATGCCATAATACTGATAGAAATTCAGTGGATAAGGGTGCAGAAAAACAACTTAATACAATAAAAGGACTTATTGATAGAACTGATGTTGATGCAATTATATCTGCCACAGATTTTGATAGAGAAGGGCAGGTTATTGGGGATGAATTATTTATCTATTTCAATGAGAAAAAGCCTGTATTCAGAATGTTATTGAACGAGTGGACAGAAGACGAAGTGAAAAAGGGTATTGCAAATTTAAAACCTAATGAAGAAATGCAAACACTTCAAGATGCAGGTATTGGAAGACAATTGGCAGATTGGATTATAGGAATAAATTTAACTTCTGTAGCAACATTAAGATATAGCACTGATAATAAGAAAATATTAAACATAGGCCGAGTACTGTTACCAACATTAAAGATTATTTATGATAGAGATAAGGAAATAGAAACATTTGAATCTTCAACTTATTATAAGTTAATAGCAAGATTTAAAACAAAAGATAATGAGGAATTTGAAGGACTTTATTATGAATCTGACAATGAGAAATTTGATGATAAAAAAACACTAGAAGATATAAGTAAAGTTTTAAAAGATAATAATGCAGAAATTATAGAAAAACAAATAGATAAGAAAAGAGATTATGCACCTCTGTTATTCAATCTAACAAATTTACAAGGATATGTAACCAGCAAGTATAAAGGATGGACATCTGATAAGGTATTAAAAGTGGCACAATCCCTATATGAGAATAAGTTTATTACATATCCTAGGACTGGCAGTGTTGCATTAGAGGAAAGTTTAAAAGAAAAAACTGAGAAAGTATTGAATGTATTGAAGAAGGGTTTACCATATGTAAATCAAATTGAATTTGTTGATAACAAAAGGGTGTTTGATAATACAAAGGTAGAAGGCCATAGTGCCATAACTCCAACCTATATTAAGCCAACTAAATTGAATAATGATGAATCTGTTGTATATAATGCAATTAAAGATAGATTTATAATGCAATTTTTACCTATTGCTGAGTATGAAGAGACTAAACTTGTATCAAAAGCAAATGAGGATGCTATTAAAGGTATATTTATTTCAAAGGGAAAGGTTCAGATAGTAGAAGGATGGCGTGTTGTTGAGAAAACAGAAAACAAGGACACTATTTTACCAATGGTTTCTGAAAGAGAAATCGTAAATGTCGTAGATAGCAATGTAAATTCAGTAACTAAAAAGCCTCCTAAACTTCATATTGAAAAGACACTTTTAAGGATTATGGAGACATGTGGTAAGAATTTTAAAGATGAAGAAGATACAGAAAATACTGAAGAAATGATGGCTTCTATCTTAAGTGGCTTTTCTATTGGAACTCCTGCTACTAGAGCAGAGACCATAAAAAAATTGAAAGATATAGGATATATACAAACAAAAGGTAAAAGTCTAACTTGCACAGAGCTTGGTAGAACAATAGTTGAAATATTTCCATGCAAGGAATTATTAGATTTAGAATATACTGGCAGGTTAGAAAAAACATTATCCGATATAGAAAAAAACAGGTTTAATAAAGAAGAATTCTTGAATATGATTAAGGATTTTACCATAGATGCAGTAAATGCTATAAAAAATGATACATCTATGTTAAGTAAATTTAAGGTTGAGTTAGAAGATGGAGTAGAGAGCATAGGTAAATGTCCTACATGTGGAAATGATGTAGTAGAAAATGAAAAAAACTTTGGGTGTATTAATTGGAAGAATGGCTGTAAATTCACAATTTGGAAAGAGGATAAATATATTCAATCTTTTGGTAAGAAGGTTTCTAAGGAAATGGTAGAACTACTATTAGTGAATGGTAAGGTTGGGTTTAGAAATTTAAAAAGCAGAAAAGGAAAAATATTTTCTGCTTATTTTAAATATGTTTATAAAGAGGAAACTGGTTATTATAATTGGGAAATAGAGTTTATAAGCTAAAGTAGTTTCCTCAATTTTTCATATATCCAAATCCTAGATATTTGCGATAAAAGTAGAGAAGAGGACCCCAATTTTTTCTTAGGTGGTTTTCCATACTCTTTCTATATTCAATTAGGCTTTGTACATCTTCGTTGAATGTAGGAGAGTTGCTATATTTACTCTTTACAAATATTTCTGTGATTTCTTTTATTCCCTTTTCATCAAATTTAGAAAACCTATGTGCTACACGATTAGAGTAGTCAAAATGTGTTTCACCATGTTTTTGTGGATGGCCAAGTAGTTCCGCAAGTTGAAGTATCTGATTATATAGATAGACTATCCTTTCTTTATTATTTAATTTTTGAGAATTCAATTCCTTATAATTAAATAGTATGAAAGTAATTATAAACTTCACTGGTATAAATAATAATAAAATTCCTATAAATATCATTATATTATTTTTAGATATATCTGTAGCGTTATCTGTTTGATCTGTATTATTACTAGGATTTATTTTACCATCTTCTATATCAGTAGAATTTTCAAATATATCTTCTCCTACATCCCTAATGACATTATTTTGATTTTCATTTACTTTTTCCGGATTTACACTGCTATCTATAATTGGGCTATTTTCTATAAATCTTGGTTCTATAGAATAAGCTGGTGTGGATTCAAATGTCATCCAACCAACAGGCTCTATAAATGCTTCAACCCAAGTATGAGCATTTTCATGTTTTACTTCATATAATCCAGGCTCTACTAAATCTTGAGCCAAATAGCCCTCTATGTATCTGCTTGGAATACCTTCTAATCTAAGCATAATAGCCATAGCAGTTGCATAATAAGTACAGTATCCTTCTTTTCCTTCAAAGAGAAAATAATCAATGAATTCTTGATTGTTAGGCACTTCATCTACATCTATACTATATTGATAATTCTTTCTAAGATAAGTCTCAATAGCAACAGCCTTTTCAAAGTCATCTTTTGAATCTTTTACAATCTCCTTTACTAAGTTTTTTGTCCTTTCGGTTATTTTGTCCTCAGGCAGATGTAAATAAGAATCTAGATTTTTCACTTGATCCTTTTTATTAAGAATCCCTAGAGATACTATTTTTTCATAGGAAAGAGGTTTTTGTATTTTGATTAAGTAAGACTCCCTTTGGTAAACACCATTATCAAAAAACATGGTTTCATCAGAACTGACCTTGACTTTATGATTGCCATTATAAAAAACTGCTGATGGCTTATAGGGAGAAAATAGTGTAGTTGAGGCAAAAGAATGATTGACAATGGTAATATCTGATTCATCGTAGTACATTTCCTTATCAAATAGTGAAAGCTTGCTAAAATCTTGTCGTAAAGAATAATCTTCCCAAAAAGTCTCAGTATTCACCCAGGAATTCCCAGTGTAGCTTTTCTTTACATTTCCACGCAAATAAGTAGGGCCATCAGCGTATACAGACATTATTTTTCTACTATTTAAGACTACTGGACCTCCTAATCGTGATGTCGTTCCTTGATAGCCAGTTGTGGAAAAATCAAAGAGATAAGCATGACCTGAACTTCTCAAAAAATTATTATAGGAACGCAATTCTTCTACAATAGGGAATTTTGTATAGATTTTATGTTGAAGCCATGGCCATTGAATATAGTTATTACTTTTAGGAAGTATAAGGGCTAAAACAACAATCAAAATACTATATTTAATGGCTGTCCCAATCCAAAGATTATAAGTTCTATCATAATCATCAGAACTGACACTTTGAGAGTCAAGTTCTTTTTTGTTGTATCTATTCATCCCCATTAAAATAAAAAAGCCTAGTAAAAAGATAGCAATCATCAAATAAGCTTGATCATAGAAAGCATACCAATAATATATAAAAGCTCCAATATATAGAGGAAGAAGCAAGTAAATATTTTTTGCTTTAAATAGTATATTTGCAGTGAAGAGGCTTACTAAAGCTATGAGGATTATCCAAAATGGTAATAGATTAGATGTAGCAATATTTTCTTTGCCTTGGAGATTATCTATTATATTAGAAATTAAAAAGTAAGACCTCTCTAAGAAATCGGGAATAAAGGGAGTAATGTAATGGTTTACTAAAATAGAAGAAATAAAGCTAAGTACTAATAGGCCATAAAGCACCAAAGGATATAAAAGAAAAAACTTAACTAAAGCACTTTCTAATAAGATAATGAGTAGTTGTAGTGTAATGTTTAAATCTAATCCTATTCCCAGAGCTAGCATATATACAAGAGAAAAGACAAAAACTATGTAAATTGTATTAAGCATAAATGCTTGTTTATTAGATGAAAGTTTATTCATGGGTAACCTCCAAAGCTTCTTTTATACTTGTATAGTGGTCTATAATGTATACTGTAATTCCATCTTCATTCAACCTTTTCTTAACCAATAGGTCTATATATCCATTTTTATTTTCTATATCTGTAATAGCTATGAATAAGGGCTTTAGACCTTTCATTTTTAAATCAATTCCATAAGCTCCCATTTCTTTATCTAAATGTGGAGTAATAATGATAATGGTTGAACCTTTTTTGATATATTCAATTTTTGATGAATAAATAGATGTAAAACTATGTAAACCATTACCCTTAAACCTTGCTAATACTTCAATAAAAGGTTTTATATCAGATTTATGCTGGCCTTGAATTACAATTGGAGCCTCACTATTTTGAGTCTCTAAAATGACTTCTACATTTTGATTTAAAAAATAATTAATAAGACTAAGTGCAGTATGTGCTACCTTATCTTCTATTTGACGATTTACATCTTTTAAATATAGTTCCTTATAATTATCGATTAATATTATTGCATTTGTATCTCCTCGATTTTCAAAATCTTTAATAATTAGATTATCAGATTTTGATGATAGCTTCCAATGTATTTGTTTTATAGAATCACCTTCTCTATAATTTCGAAAAGAAGTAGTTCGACTTCGGTCTTGGAAAGCAGAATTATGTACTAACAATTCCCCTGATTGTTGACTAACAATTACTTTAAAAGTAGATAGATTAACTATTTCAGGATATACAATAAGAGATGTTTCACTGGATAGTTTCTTTTTAAAAGAATAAAACCCAAAGATATCTCGTACATTAACTTCAATATCACCAATATCATAGGAACCCCTTTTCCTTAATACCAATCTCTCCTTCTCTGAATAAGCTTGTCTCTTATCAAGAGATAAGATTATCTTAGGAGATTTTATTCCTGTTAATTCCTCAGAAATATAGCTTTGTATTTCCATAAAAGGAATAGGAAAAGGGCTATTATTTTCTATTGTATACTCTATATCTATATTGTCTCCAATAAATAGAGAACCAGATGGAATACTAATATTTCCACTGATTTTTCTAATTATATATATACAATGAATTAAAGGAAGTAATAGAGCTAGTAGAGATATATATAAAATAAAATATGGCATATCACCACCAACTAATACTACAAAAGCAAATATAATAAAAATGATAAAAAGTTTCCAATATTTAAAGCTAGTCATTTACTATCACCGGGATAAATATATTTTTTATAACTCCATTTAATATATCATCAATGTTCTTTCGTTCAATTCTAGCTTCAGATGAAAGAATTAATCTATGTCCAAGTACAGGGATTACCATTTCTTTTACATCATCTGGTATGACATAGTCTCGTCCAGATAAAAATGCTTTAGCTTTAGATGCTTTTAATAAGTCAATAGAAGCTCTTGGACTAACCCCTAACTGTAGGTCTTTATAATTCCTTGTAGTATTAGCGATATTTACTATGTAATCCATTATGTCATTATGTACTGTTACTTGATCAGTCATGCTCTGCATTTCTAATATATCTTCCTGAGATACTACAGCTTCAATGGAATCCAGGTTCTTAATAGTTTGATAGTTTTTTAGTATTTCTATTTCATTAGGTTTATCTGGGTATCCCATAGATAATCTCATTAGAAATCTATCCAATTGTGCCTCTGGTAATGGGAAAGTACCTTGAAATTCCAATGGGTTTTGAGTTGCTAGTACCATAAAGGGTTTTTCTAAAATATAATGATTGTCTTCAGTAGATATTTCTCCTTCTTCCATAGCCTGCAAGAGACTAGATTGAGTTTTTGGAGAGGTTCTATTAATTTCATCAGCAAGAAATATTTGGTTAAAGATAGGACCTTTTTTAAAATGAAATGTACCTGTGTTTTTATCATAAACACTAATACCTACAATATCTGAAGGCATTAAATCTGGAGTAAATTGTACCCTCTTATAGGATAAGTTCATACTTTTTGCAAGAGACTTAACCAAGGTTGTTTTTCCTACTCCTGGTATATCTTCAATCAATAGATGTCCACGAGCAAGTAATGCGATTATAACCTTTTCCAAGACTTGATCTTTTCCTATTATTACTTTTTTCAAATTGTCTAAAATCCTTAAAGCATTTTCATTAAACATATTTTTCCCTCCTAAAAAATTATAATAGATGAGCTGATGCAACTTGTCCAAGCAAATTGTTTTAAAATAGGTAATATTTTCAATTATCTAACTAATAATATATCACAAAACTCAAGAGTATTACATTGTTATTTTATTTTGTAATTCTTTGCGAATTTTTAAGATATTTTTGGTTAACCTAATTTAGAATGTGAGGTGATAAAAATGACAGTACAAAGTGATTTACAACAAGCAATTGCCTCTTGTGAAGCAATGAAAGGCAGTTATAGTATGATGGCTCAAGCAACAGAGGATAATCAAGCTAAAAACATGTTCAATAGAATGGGAACTGAAGTAGAAAGTCATCTTCAATTTCTAAATACTAGATTAGACTATCTGAATCAAAATAATACTTTAAATCAGCAACAGTAGAAATACTTAGAATTGAAAACGAGGGGCAGGAAAAAATCCTGTCCCTCTAAATATTCCTATATGTAGGGTGCTTTTTTCTTTTATATAATCTTAATTAAAGGCAATTATATATAAATTTTATGATTGTATTTTTACATGCATTAAGAAATTAATAGAATATATTATAATTAGAATTATTTTTTGTGAAAAGTAGTGATATTTAAAAAAGGAGGAGTTTTTTTGAGAAGATCTGCATTACGATTTCCTTGTCAGTTTATAGTCATTATATTATTATTTACATTTATTATGATACCTAATGTTGAAGCAAAATCTGGGCTAGAAAACATAGTTTTAGATACTCGTTCTCTAGCAATGATAAATAAGCCTGGGGTAGTATTAGTTCAAACAGTTTGGACGGCGGACCTTACATTATACGAATTTGCTTTTACAAGTGGATTTGAAGATGATTTAACCAATGCAGTTGGTAGTTTGGTAGAAAGCGGTGAAATTCCAAATACTGAACAGGCTATGTATTCAGTAATGGTGCAATTAATGATTGAGAACATGGCTTCATATATCTTTACTACAGGAAATACTTATGTGGAGGAAGCTAGCACTGCTGCTGTAGGAACAGGATTTATTGTTACTCCTGATGGCTATTTGATTACAAATGCTCATGTGGTAGCTACAAATGAAGAAGAATTATATTATAACTTCGTTGTAAATACACTTCAAGATTATGCCATTGAAGGCACCAATAGTTTTGCATCAGAAATGAGAACTGTGGGTTATGACATGAGTCAAGAAGAAATTGATGGACTAATGAATGCATTTTATAATATTTTATCTTATCAAATTGATATTAATAATCTTCAAACAAGCTACCAGTGTTATTTAGGTAATGTAATCCCAGGCTCAGATGTTAGTGCTAAAGGTGTAGGACTTGATTTGCGTAAAATGGGTGTACCTATCCCTGGTAAAGATGTAGCTATATTGAAGATAGATAAAACAAATTTACCTACTGTTACATTAGGAGATGATACGAAATTACGTACAGGGGATAAGGTCTATGCCATGGGTTATCCTGCAGTTGCTACCTTGTCTGATGCACTAAATGTAGCACAGGCAATTCAAGAACCGACACTAACTAGTGGAATTATTTCTGCCCGTAAAGAAATGTCAGGAGGTTGGAGTATTCTTCAAACAGATGCAGCAATCCATGGAGGGAATTCTGGAGGGCCATTATTTAACGAAGCTGGAGAGGTAATTGGCATCAATACATTTGGTATGCTTGATCAAAATAGTGGGGCTCAAGTTGCTGGTATGAATTTTGCAGTCCCTATTAGCGTGGTAAATCAATTTTTGAATGAGATAAATGTTAAACCAATTGAGAGCCAGTTCACAACTCAATACAAAAAAGCTTTATCATTTTTTCAAGGTGAAAAATATTCAGAAGCCTTAGATATATTACGTGGATTAAACGAGACAAATCCGGGGTATCCAGTAGTAGCGGAATTGCTTGCAGAAGCTCGTTCTTTGGCAGATCAACAACCAAAAGGTGAGCCGACTAATGCTGTCCCTACAATATCAACTAATATAGAAATTGATGAAAATACAACTAATATGAAAAGAATCTTATTAATTGTAGGTGGTGCAATAAGTATAATAGTATTGATTTTAGTCATAGTATTTTTAGTTACTAGCAAGAAAAGAAGGAAATCTAAGGAAGATATAATATCAGTAGATTCTACACCTAAGCCTAAGAGTTTAGATAGTAATAGCAAGAATTGTGTTAAATGTGGTAAAACACTATCAATAGATTCAAGATTTTGTAGTGGATGTGGATATGATTTTTCTTCCCAAAATCAATATCCTAGTAACTGTGTAAAATGTAATCAACCAATTGAAGCAAGTGATAAGTTTTGTAAAGGATGTGGAACAAAGGTTGATGAAGTGGTTAAAGATACTAATTAAATAGGGAAATAAATGGTGTTTCAATATTATAAGAACCTATAGATTTGCTTTTTCTAGAGTGAATCTGTAGGTTCTTTATGTTCAAAAGATTAAAACAATATAATTAATGTAAAAAATATACAAGAAAAAAGTAAGAATATATGATAGACTAATGTAGTAATAATTTTAATTCCAATTTAGGAGGGATTTTGTTTGGATCTTAAATCTAAAATTAGAGTAATCGAGGATTTTCCAGAGAAAGGTATTAGTTTTAAGGATATAACTACTTTGACTAAGGATAAGGACGCATTTAAAGAAGTTGTTGACCTTATAGTATCCGATTTAGAGGATAAAGAAGTGGACTACATAGCAGGTCCAGAAGCTAGAGGATTTTTATTAGGTGCAGCAGTGGCTTATGCTTTAGGCGTTGGATTTATTCCTGTTAGGAAACCTGGGAAATTACCAGCTGAAACCATTAGTCATGAATATGAATTAGAATATGGTAGCAATACTCTTGAAATACATCGTGATGCAATAGAAGAAGGCAAAAGAATTGCCATAGTAGACGATCTACTAGCTACAGGAGGCACGGTATTATCAGCTACAAAGTTAATAGAGTCAATAGGTGGAGAAGTCGTTGCATTAGAATTTTTAATTGAACTTGAGTTTCTAAAAGGAAGAGATAAACTAGAAAAGTATCATGTTAATTCCTTGGTTAAATATGATGAATAGTACAGATAAGATAGAATAACAAATTAACAAAAAATATACGATTGATTAGGGCTATCTTTTTATAGGAATAAATCTATAAGAGATAGTCTTTTTGTTTACATATGAGCTTTATCTTTGATAATGGTTAATATAAAATAATATTTAATAGAATTATATTAGTATATAATATGTATCTTTGATAAGGAGTAGATGAAAATTGGAAAGCTATATTGAATTTAAAGATGTAAAAAAGATATATAGAATGGGTGAAGTAGAGATAGAGGCATTAAGCGGAGTTGATTTTTCTATTGATAAAGGAGAATTTGTTATAGTAGCTGGTGCAAGTGGAGCAGGGAAGAGTACTATACTAAATATACTAGGTGGTATGGATACAGTTAGCTCTGGAACCGTAATAGTGGATAATAATGAAGTAAGCTCTTTTTCTAATAAGGAACTTATTACCTATAGAAGACACGGTATAGGTTTTGTATTTCAATTTTATAATTTAGTACAAAACTTAACTGCTATTGAGAATGTAGAATTGGCAACACAAATATGTAAACATCCTTTAAATCCTGAGGAGATATTAGAAGCAGTAGGGCTTAGTAATAGAAAGAAGAATTTTCCCGCGCAACTATCAGGAGGAGAACAGCAAAGAGTTGCAATAGCAAGAGCATTAGCAAAGAATCCCAAGCTTCTTCTTTGTGATGAACCTACTGGAGCATTAGATTATAATACAGGGAAATCTATATTAAAGCTTCTACAAGATACATGTCGAAATATGGGAATGACTGTAGTTGTAATCACTCACAATCTAGCTATAACTCCTATGGGAGATAAGGTGATTAAAGTTAGAAATGGTAAGGTTGAAAGTCAAACTATAAATAGCAATCCTATTTCCGTAGAAAGGATTGAGTGGTAGTGGAAATAAATGCATTAAGTAAAGATATTGTAAGGGATATAAAAAAATCTCTAGGTAGGTTTTTATCTATTGCAGCAATTATAGCTTTGGGAGTAGCTTTCTTTTCAGGACTAAAAATAGCTCCAGAGGATATGAAATTTACTGCGGATAAATATTATGATGATTATAATTTAATGGATATAAGAATTTTGTCAACATTAGGTTTAACGGAAAAAGATTTAGATGAAATAAGTAAAATAGAAGGAATAAAGGAGACCTTTGCTACCTATACAATAGATGCTTTGGCAAGATTTAATGATGCAGAAGCTGTACTTAGGGTGCACGGTATTGCCTCAGATAATATAGTAAATAGAGTGAGATTAGTAAAGGGAAGATTACCAGAAAAACCAAATGAATGTGTTATTGAAGAAGGAAAAAATGGTTCTATTAGCGTACCTTTAGGTTCTACAATTCAACTGTCCTCAGGTAAGGATGAGCTTCTATCTGAGAGTCTTAAAAATACAGGGTATAAGGTAGTAGGTACTGTTCAAACACCATATTACTTATCCTTCGAAAAAGGGAGTAGCAATATAGGCAATGGACAGGTAAGAAACTTCATTATGATTCCACAGGAAAACTTTAAGCTTGAAGTATATACAGATATATTTGCTACTGTAGACGGTGCAACAGAACTAAATTCTTACAAAGATGAATATTTTCATATAGTTGATAATGTTACAGACGAGTTAAAGAACTTAGCTAAGGATAGGGAAATAATAAGGCATAAGGAGATATTATCTGAAGGAAGAGCAGAAATAGAAAAAGGTAAAAATGAATATTTAGAGGAGAAAGTGAAAGTAGAGGAAAAATTATCGGATGTATTAAGAGATATTGAAGATGCAAAAATTGATATAGCCAGTGGAGAAATGAAACTTAGTGGAGAGGAAAAGGAGTTTAATGTAAAAATCCAAGATGGTAAAGAAAAAATAGCCAATGCAGAAAAGGATTTGTCAGCTGGAGAAATAGAATACGAAAATGGATTAAAAGCTTTCAGTGAACAGAAGGCTATAGCAGAGGAAAACTTTAAAAATGCTGAAAATGAAATAGAAAAGGGAGAAGAAGGATTACTTAAATTAGAAGAGAGTATTTCACAAATTAACTCAGCTTTAGAAAACCCTTTATTAGCAGATGAACAAAGGCAAAAAATTAATTCTGATTTACAAACTGCAATTGCTATGTTAGAAGGTACAAAAAAATCAGTGGAAGATGGAAAAAGACAATTAGAAGCAGGAAGATTTGAATTAAATAAAGGAGAAGAGGAGCTAAATAATGCAAAGGAGCTGCTATTATCCTCAAGGAAAGCTTTAGAAGAAGAAAAAGTAAAACTTATAGAAGGCGAAGAGACAGGTATCGCTGAATTTAAAAAAGCAAGAAGAGATATTGAAGAAGCAAAAATCAAACTTTTGGATGGTGAAAAGGAATATTTAGAGGGAAAGAATAAAGCTGACAAAGAATTAGCAGATGCTTGGAAAAAGATAGAGGATGGGGAGAGAAAATTAAGTAAGGTAGAGAAGGGAAAATGGTATGTTCTAGATAGAGATAGCCACTATTCTTATGTGGATTATGGTGGGGCAGCTGATAGAATTGATGCTTTGTCTAAAGTTTTTCCAATTTTCTTTGCCTTAGTAGCAGCTTTAGTTTGTTTAACTACAATGACAAGAATGGTAGATGAGCAAAGGGTAAATATTGGAACACTTAAGGCCTTGGGGTATAGTAAGGGATCTATTGCGTCTAAGTACATTATTTATGCGCTAACTGCAACGGTATTAGGATGCATAATAGGAATTGGAGTAGGATACACATTATTTCCAACGGTTATTTTTAATGCCTATGGAATTATGTATATATTACCACCTGTTACTCTAAATTTTAATATAGGATTGGCAACTGCTATTTCATTAGGAGCAATAGGATTAATAACCATGACTACTTTCCTTGCTTGTAACAATGAACTAAAAGAATCTCCATCTTCACTAATGAGACCGAGGGCACCAAAAATGGGAAAAAGAATTCTTCTTGAAAGGATACCTTTTATTTGGAATAGATTTAGTTTTAGCTATAAGGTTACAACTAGAAATATATTCAGATATAAAAGAAGATTCTTCATGACTGTAATAGGAATAGCAGGATGTACTGCATTGATGCTTACTGCTTTTGGTATTAAAGATTCCATTAGAACTGTAGTAGATAGGCAATATGGGGTTCTCTTTACCTATGATATGACAGTAGGAATAAAACCAAGTAAAGCAAAATATTTAGATGAAGTTGATAAAATAAATAGCTATGAATTAATTCTTAGGGAGAGTGGTACTCTTTCATCGAATAATATAAAGAAAGATATTTCGATTGTTGTTCCAAAAGATATCAAAAATATAGATAGTTTTATTCACCTACAGGAACGAAAAAAAGAGAATAAAATTAATATCCCAGAAGAAGGTATAGTCATCACTGAACAAGTAGGTAAAAGTCTAGATGTAAAGGTTGGAGATGAAATCACATTTATCAATGTTGATAATGATGAGGCATTAGTTAAAATTATAGGAATTACAGAGAATTATACTTTTAATTATGTATATTTATCAGCAAATTATTATGAGGAAATCTTTGACAAGGAAGTGGAATTTAATGAAGCAATTGCCATATTAGAAGATACTTCTAAGGATATTGAAGATCAATTATCGACAGAGTTATTAAGCTTGGAGGGTATTTCAGGTGTAAATTTCAATAGAACAGTTAAGGAAGATTTTGAAAACACAATAAGAAGCTTGAACTATGTTGTAATGGTAATGATCATATCTGCTGGAGCATTGGCTTTTGTAGTCTTATATAATTTAACAAATGTGAACATCAGCGAAAGAATAAGAGAAATCGCAACTATAAAAGTCTTAGGCTTTTATGATTCAGAGGTATCTGCATATATCTATAGGGAAAATACTATCCTTACTATTATTGGAACTATGGTAGGGCTTGTAATGGGCGTGATTTTGCACAGATTTATTATGATAACAGTAGAGATGGATAATATAATGTTTGGGCTAAAGTTAAGTTTTAAGTCACATATTATATCCATAATATTGACATTAGTTTTCGCAATTCTTGTAAATTTTGCAATGTACTATAAGCTTAAAAATGTTGAAATGGTAGAATCATTGAAATCAGTGGATTAGAAAATAAAAGAACACAGAGGATTTTAAACAACTAAAAGCTATTGTGAAAAAAATTCATAATAGCTTTTAGCAATTATTTATGACATGGATTAATTATATAAATGTTTTTAGGGTATAAACTAATATGTTATAATAATGAATATAATTATATAGGGAGGTAGAAAAATGGGATTAATTAAAGCATTAACTTCAGCTATAGGTGGATCTTTAGCTGATCAATGGTTAGAGGTAATTGAACCAAATGATATGGGAGATAATACTGTATTTACATCTGGGGTAAAAGTTAGAAAAGATGATAAGAGAGGGTCAAATAAAAAAGGTACAGAGAATACAGTATCAAATGGATCTGTCATACATGTCTATCCTAATCAATTTATGATTTTAGTAGATGGTGGTAAAGTAGTAGATTATACAGCTGAAGAAGGCTATTATAAGGTAGATAATACATCCTTACCATCGCTATTTAATGGGACTTTTAAGGATTCTTTAATGGAGTCATTTGAAAGAATTAAATATGGTGGAGTTACACCAACTGCTCAAAAAGTTTATTATATAAATCTACAAGAGATAAAAGGAATTAAATTTGGTACTCCAAATCCCTTGAATTATTTTGATAACTTTTATAACTCTGAATTATTTTTAAGAACACATGGGAATTATTCTATAAAGATTACTGATCCTCTACTTTTTTTTGCAGAAGCAATTCCAAGGAATGAGGATAAGGTAGAGATTCAAGATATAAATGAACAATACTTATCAGAATTCTTAGAGGCTTTACAATCAACTATGAATCAGATGTCTGTTGATGGAATTCGTATATCCCATGTAGCATCTAGAGGTAGAGAATTAAGTCAATATATGGCTAATATATTAGATGAAGATTGGAAAAGAATGAGAGGTATGGAAATTCAGGCTGTTGGTATCTCTAGTATCTCCTATGATGATGAGTCTAAAGAATTAATAAATATGAGAAATAAAGGCGCTATGTTAGGTGACCCATCTGTTAGAGAAGGCTATGTTCAAGGGTCTATTGCAAGAGGTATGGAAGCAGCTGGATCAAATGAAGGTGGGGCTGCAGCTGCGTTTATGGGTATGGGCGTAGGTATGCAAGGTGCAGGTAACTTTATGGGTGCTGCGTCTCAGTCAAATCAACAGCAAATGAATCAACAGGGTCAACAAAAACAAGTGGAGCAAAAAGGCAATGAGTGGTATTGTACTGAATGTGGCCAGAAAAATTCTGGTAATTTTTGTTCAGATTGTGGCACAAAACGAGCTACAACATCTCAATGCTCAAAATGTGGGTTCAAACCTGAAGGGGAGATTCCAAAGTTTTGTCCAGAATGTGGAAATAAGTTTTAGTTTACTAGATACTAATTAAGAGGTGAATTTATGGCTACTAAATCTTATAAATGCCCTAGTTGTGGTGCAGGAATCTTGTTTAAACCTGCATTACAAAAGTTTCATTGTGACTATTGTCTAAGTGAATATACAGAAGAAGAGATTGCTAATATATATAAGGATGTAGATGAGGAAAATGGGATAGATGAGAGCCCAGATACTACTGAAGACCATAAACATTTATCATCATATGAATGTAATAGTTGTGGAGCAAAAGTTGTTACAGATAACACAACAACGGCTACATTTTGCTACTATTGCCATAATCCAGTGATTATATCTGATAGACTTTCAGGAAGTTTTCAACCTGATAAATTAATACCATTTTCCATTGATAAGGAGAAGGCGACAAAAACCTTTTTCAATTGGGCTAAGAATAAAAGCTTTGTTCCCAAGGATTTCCACAGTAATTCTCAATTAGAAAAGATAACAGGTGTATATTTGCCTTATTGGTGGGCCGATTGCAAGATAGATATTGACTATGTTGGAGAGGGAAGAAACATAAGAATATGGCGTAGTGGAGACAGGGAGTATACAGAAACAAAGAAGTTTCAGATAGAGAGAAAAGGGAAAATAGATATTAGCAATGTGGAGGAATTAGCATTTACTAAAATAGATAAAAACCTCTTAAGTGGTATTGCACCATATAATGAAGACGAAGCGAAAAAATTTTCGATGCCATATCTGTCAGGTTTTTTTGCAGAGCAATATGATATTAGTAAAGAAGAGATAACTCCAAAAATAGAAGAACAAGTCAACAGATATTCTAAAAGTTTAATATCTGAGACAATAACGGGATTTAATCATGTCAATGATATAAGTAATAATGTAGATATTCTCTCTAAAGAGTGGAATTATACACTTTTACCTGCGTGGATATTAACTTTTATCTATAATGATAAAACTTATGTATATGCTGTAAATGGGCAAACCGGAAAATCCTTTGGAGAACTTCCATTAGATAAAGGAAAATTATTTAAAGTATCATCAATAATATTTGGAATCACTTCTGCAGTTCTTGCAATAGGAGGTGCCCTAATATGGTAGGCTTAGCTGGTAAATCAATAAAAGGTATGTTCTTTATTTTGATAATTTTGATTCTCTTCTCTTCTATAACAGTTTTTGCAGACAAATCTTTTGTTTTTGATGACGCTATGCTATTTAATGAGGAAGGAATAATAGGTTTAGAGGAAAAAGCAAATTTATTATCTACTTCTTACAATATGGATATAATTATTGTAACTACAAATGATGCTATGGGCAAGACTTCAATGGAATATGCAGATGATTTCTTTGATTATAACGGGTTTGGTGTAGGAGATAATTTCGATGGGATATTATTTTTAATAGATATGGATAACGGAGAGGCATATATATCAACATCAGGTATTGGGATTAAGTATTTGACTGATGAGAGGATAGAAAGAGTACTTGATGATGTATTTGATAGCGGCTTAGTAGAGGGAGATTACTACGGAGCAACTTTGGGATTTTTAAAAGGAACAGAAGAATATCTTAAGGCTGGTATACCCTCAGATCAACATAATTATCCAGAAGAACCTAAGGAGAAAAACAGACTAACATTCTTTGATCTTATTATTAGCCTTTTAGGAGGACTAGGATCTTTTGGAATATTTTTTATTAGCATTAAATCCAAGTACAAAATGAAGAAACCGGTGAAACCATTGAATTTTAGGAATAATAGCATTGTAAGTTTTACAGAAAATGAAGATAAGTTAATTGATTCGTTTGTAACCACCAGAGTAATACCAAAACCACAGAACAATTCATCATCTTCTTCAAGTGGAAGAAGTACCACCCACAAATCTTCAAGTGGGAGAAGCCATGGAGGCGGAGGAAGAAAGTTTAAATAAGATTTAAAAGTCCCATTTAATATTATTTTCTTAAATGGGCTTTTATTATTTTTAAAACTACTATGTAATTTTTTATAATTATGATATAATTGTAACGAATTACATAGTTTTATAATATTTGGAGGTGTATTTAGTGAGAAAAATTTTAATTACTGGAGCATTAGGACAAATTGGCTCAGAACTTACTACAGAAATGAGAAGAGTGTATGGCGCTAACAATGTTATAGCAAGTGGTAGAAGGATAAAAGACGGACATGAGAAACTCATAGAATCAGGACCTTTTGAAATCGTAAATATAAATGATCCTAAAACATTGGCTGAAGTAGTAAGAAAAAATAAAGTTGACACTATAGTAAATCTTGCAGCTATATTATCTGCTGTTGGTGAACAACATCCTGATCAATGTTGGGATATTAATATGAATGGATTATATAATATTCTTGAAGTTGGAAGGGAAGAAAATTGTATGGTCTATACACCATCTTCAATCGCAGCTTTTGGACCTTCTACACCACCCGATAATACACCACAGGATACAATTCAAAGACCTAGTACTATGTACGGTGTAACAAAAGTAGCTGGAGAATTGCTATGTGACTATTATTTTAAAAGATTTGGAGTAGATACAAGAGGAGTACGCTTCCCAGGGTTAATATCTTATGAGACACTACCTGGTGGAGGAACTACAGACTATGCAGTGCATATTTACTATGATGCATTAAAGAATAAGAAATATACAAGCTTTATTGATAAAGGTACTTACATGGACATGATGTACATGCCTGATGCTTTAGATGCAATTATTGATTTAATGGAAGCAGATCCATCTAAGTTAATTCACAGAAATGCATTTAATGTTTCAGCTATGAGTTTTGATCCAGAGATGTTAGCTGCATCAATAAAGAAATATATTCCTGAATTTGAGTTGGATTATGATGTGGATCCTGTAAGACAAGGTATTGCAAATACTTGGCCAAACTCATTAGATGATTCAGCTGCTAGAGAAGAGTGGGGTTGGAATCCAAAATACAACCTAGACTCCATGACTAAGGATATGCTTGAAAAATTAAAAATTAAATTAGGGCTATAATTAAGATGGACAGGATACTTTAGGTATTCCTGTCCTGTTTAATTTTAAAATCCTCCTATAAAATATATATTTATCCAGTAAAAACTGTAACACTTATAAGGCAAAGTAAATACTTATAGTATATAAAGGAGGTAATCATATGAGTAACAATTATTATTTATCCGTTTTTAAAACTAAAAATCAAGCTGTCTTCCTATACTCAATATTAGAGTCCATGGGATATGATAATTTTCAAATAATTTCTACTCCTTGCACTATAAAGGCTGGGTGCAATTATTCAATTAAATTCAGCAATTTAAAATATACTGATATTCTATATAAAGAAGCTAAGGAATTGGGTATAGAAGCTCCTGATATATATATTGCCGAAAGAAAAGATGGTAAATTTAGGTACAAGAGAGTTTTTATTTAATTCAGTTGAATAATCTGCTTAAAATAGACCTTTTTTTTGAATCAACTGACTTTTGAATTTCATCTAATTTACCTTTTAGACTTTCTTGATTAGCCAATAATTTGCTTAATTGAGATTCGAAATTTTTGTAATTACTCAATAGTTCATTTAACTTAGTGTCCAACTCATTAGAAATAGTATCTTCAGTATGGATAATTTCTAAAGAAATATTTTTATTTTCTGTTTCTAATGGCAGTTCATTAGTCGAATTTTTAGATTCTTTATGCAATAATGAATCTAAAAAGTAAAACTTAAGTTCATTAAAAGGATAGCAATATAGATAACTAATATTATTTGAATTCTTTTTAACTTTAGATAATATAATATTTTCATCAATATCTTGACTATTTTCACCTTTTGACCATGTGCAACCGTAGTCATTGGAATAAAGAAGATTAATACTATTATTTGATATAAATATTAATTTTAAAACATTATTTTCTTCAAAAATAATTGGTAAGAATTTTGAAAATTGTATATATGGGAGTAGAACATCCTTCCATATATACTTTTCCTTACCTTTAGAGCTCATTCTTAGGTATTTGAGTTGATATCTACCATCTAATGCTTCTATCCATAGTCCATGTAGATTATCTTTGGAATCTATAAATAAGAAAGGTAAAGAGGTATTGCTATTATCAGAAGATACTTGTTTCGGTAGTGAGCTCCATGTTCTAGTATAAGGACTATAAAAACAATGATATATTTGAGGATTGTTAATATCATTTCTATAAAGTATATGAATAGTACCTTGACTATCATAACTTAAGACAAAAGGATCAGTTGATTTTTTTGATAGATATCTAATAGCATTATGTTTTTCTTCACTTTCATAGACTACATGCTGGATGGTCCATATATTTGAATTAATTAAATTTGAATAGTTATAAATAATATGTAGTTTGTTATTAATTTTTAATACTTCAATTTGGTTATATATATTTGATTTTGTATCAAATTTTGCAATAGTTAATTTAGACCATATTTTTTCGCTGAATTTGTAGTAGTTTAAATCCCCTGTATTTAATAAGGCAACGAGATGTATTGTATCATATTCATCTATAAGTGTAGAAAACTTTAATATATCTTTATCCTTAAGACTATTTGATTCCATATAATGCAATGACGAATCAAAAATTGTATAAGAAATTATTCCTCCAGTTTCTAATTGGAATACAAAAACATCATCTTTGGAATTGAAAATAATATTGATATTTGGTTCAAACATTTAATTCACCTCCATAATTAATTAGTAGCACATTAGCTTATCAATACATAATATGTTAGTGGATACGAATTTATTAAATAAAAGGAGTGAAAAGCATGGCTGAATTTAATATGAGCGAAAAGATTATGGAAGTATTTCCAGAGTTAGACTGTGATTGTGTTATTGTTGATAAAGTCTTCGCAAGTTGTCAACAAAGAGAATGTTTTCCAGAAGTAGAAGTAGAAGTATGCGATAAGAATTTCGATAGGATAAGATTTAGACCAGGTTTTATAGTACCTAATACTTTGATCGTAACTGATACTGATACACCAAACTTTAGAAGAGTTAGATTTACGATAAAAATTCCTTTTCAAGCATTAGATATTAATGGGAACATAATAGAAGAAGGATTCTTACCAGATATATTTAAAGACATAATATTATACATTCCAGATGCTAGAGATGAATTTGATTTTAGAATAGTAATAGAAACTAGTTCGGAAGTTTTACTACCACCAGTACAAACAGGAGATACAGTAGTGTTTACAGCAGGAGTATTTATAATAATTAAGGTCGTAGGAACAGTTCAACTTATGATACCAACATTTGGATATTGTCCGGAACCACCACTATGTGATGAATTTAGTCCACAAGATATATGTGAAGATTTCATAGAATACGCAACATTCCCAAGATTTTTCCCATGTCAAATAAATGACACAGATGAAGATTGTATTCAACCAGAGTATAGGAACGGTAATATAAGGAAGAGCTAATAGCTCTTCCTTTTTTTATGAAAAATAATTTTATATGAATGTTGACAAAAATACTAGGGTATAATATACTTATTAATGATATCCAAGTGAATTAGTTGGAATTAAAAGAGGTGAAAAAAATGAAATTATCTACAAGGGGAAGATATGGGTTAAAAGCAATGTTTCAGTTAGCCTTACATTATGGAGAAGGACCAATATCTTTAAACCAGATTGCAGAGAAGCAGAATCTATCTGAAAGCTACTTAGAACAATTGTTTTCAACTTTAAGAAAAGAAGGGTTGTTAAATAGCGTTAGAGGAGCTCAAGGTGGTTATATGTTATCAGAAAGTCCGCATAAAATTACAGTAGGTTGTATACTTAGAGCTCTTGAAGGAAGTATGGCACCCTCTGACTGTGTAATAGATGATAATAATGAATGTAATAAAGAAGATGGCTGTGCAACAAGGCTAGTTTGGGTTAGAATCAAGGACAGTATAGATGAAGTAATTGACTCTATAACATTACAGGATATGGTAGATGATGAAATTAAATTAAATAATAAACAATAATCTTAGGAGGAGAATAAGATGAAAAAATATATATACATGGATAATGCAGCAACAACTCCCGTTAAGCAAGAAGTTTTGGATGAAATGCTACCATACTTTACAGAAAAATATGGAAATCCTTCATCAGTATATTCCTTAAGTAGCATGTCCAAAAGAGCAATTGAAGATTCAAGAGAAAAAATAGCAAATGTAATTAATGCAGATAGAAGAGAAATATATTTTACTGCTGGTGGTTCAGAAGCTGATAACTGGGCAATAAAAGGTATAGCTTTTGGAAATAAGCAAAAAGGCAATCATATTATAACTACTAAAATCGAGCATCATGCTGTACTACACACTTGTGAATACTTAGGGAAAAATGGATTTGATATTACTTACTTAGATGTTGATGAATATGGGTTGATTGATTTACAACAATTAAAAAATGCAATAACAGATAAGACTATACTTATCTCAATAATGTATGCAAATAATGAAATTGGGACAATACAACCTATTAAGGAAATAGGTGAAATAGCAAAATCAAACAAGATATATTTCCACACAGATGCTGTTCAAGCAATTGGAAATATTAAGATAGATGTTAAAGAACTTAATATTGATGCATTATCCATGTCTGCTCACAAATTTTATGGACCTAAAGGAATTGGGGTATTGTATATAAAACAGGGTGTAAAAATAGATCCTCTTATATCAGGAGGAGGACAAGAGCGAAATAAAAGAGCTGGAACTGAGAATGTCCCAGCAATAGTTGGAATGCGAAAAGCTATAGAATTGGCTTATGAAAACTTAGATGAACATAATGAAAAACTAAGAAAGCTCAGAAATTATTTAATTAGTAAAATAGAATCTAATATTGATAATGTAAAACTAAACGGACATCCAACTCTTCGACTACCTGGAAATGTAAATATGTGTTTTCGATTTATAGAAGGAGAATCTTTATTACTTAGTTTAGATATGGAAGGGATAGCAGGTTCAAGTGGTTCTGCTTGTACTTCTGGTTCTCTAGATCCTTCTCATGTACTGTTAGCAATAGGATTACCTCATGAAATTGCTCATGGCTCTCTTAGATTGTCTTTAGGAGATTTTAATACTGAAGAAGAGATAGATTTTGTAGTAGAAAAATTAGTTAAAATAGTTGAGAGATTAAGAATGATGTCTCCACTATATGACAAAAATAAGGAGGAAAAATAAATGTACTCAGAAAAAGTAATGGAGCATTTTCAAAATCCTAAAAATGTGGGTGAACTAATAGATGCAGATGGTATAGGTGAAGTAGGTAATGCAAAATGTGGGGATATAATGAAAATGTACCTTAAAATAGAAGATGATATTATAAAGGATGTTAAGTTTAAAACTTTTGGATGTGGTTCTGCAATAGCATCATCTAGTATGGCAACAGAATTAATAAAAGGAAAAACTATAGAAGATGCAATGAAACTAACTAATAAAGCAGTTGCAGAAGCTCTTGATGGATTACCACCAGTGAAAATGCATTGTTCTGTTTTAGCAGAGCAAGCTATTAAATCTGCACTACTTGATTATTCTAAGAAGAACAATGTTCATATAGAAGGCTTAGACAATGTAGATTTTGATGAAGATCATCATAATCATGAAGAAGACTTAGATTAGTATCAAATTTGAAAATAAATTCTATAATATCTCAATTATAGATAATATTGATAGAATTTTAATCCTCTTTTAGTGAGAACATATATTATATAGAGCGAAAGGAAAATGTACTTATTATATAATTTGCATTTTCTTTAACTATACTAAATAAAATCCTAGAAGAGGAGATGATTTGCATGCTTAACAATAGATATAAAAATGGAGCTTTTTGGGGAACTGTCATTGGTACATCTATAGGTATTATACTTACTTCAAAGATGACACCTATGAGTAGAAAACGAATGATGAAATCTGCTAGAAAAGTAAGGTCAAGTTTAAAAGATGGTATGAACTCATTGTGGAACTAGGCGGCATTAGCTGCCTTTTCCAAATCCAAAGGGGAGATACATATGATTGAATATAATCAACCTGTTTTTTTATTTAAAGTGATTTGGTCATTATCTATTCTTTTATTAATATTAATTATTTATTATCTAGTAAATATTGGTAATAAATATGTGGAAGATAATAGAAAGATAAAAATAAATAATAAAAAAGTTATGCCAATATTATTAGGTTTGATTTTCGTATTTGCATTTTATAGTCTTTTGAAAAAATACACAGTACTTTCGGATACATTTTATACTATTATATTATCTGCAATTCTAGCTTATCTTTTTAACCCAATCATTAATCGTTTAGAAAAAAAAGGAATAAAGAGAGTATGGGGAGTATTGCTATTATATCTATGTATTATTTTAGTTATAATGTTTTTTTTCTTTTTAGTAGTTCCAAGGTCCACTACGGAAATAAAAAGATTAGTTTCTGATATGCCAAAGTACCTTGAACAGGCATCAAGTCTAATAGATGCAATGTACAATAAATATTATTCAACCTTAGGAGATTTACCACCAATGTTTCAAGGTGTTCAACAGGTAGTTATGGAAAATATCGTAGGGTTAGAAAGTATAGTTGTAAATGGTCTTAAAACCTTTATAGGTGGGATAATAAATACTTTTTCAAAGGTCGTAAGTATTGTATTAACCCCTATATTGACATTATACTTCTTAGTGGATAAAGATTATTTTAAAGTTAAGATAATGGGATTAATTCCTGAGAAAAGAAGAAAAGAGTATAAGAAATTATTTAATGAAATGGATTACTCTCTCTCTAAATTTGTTAGGGGAAAGATAATTATGGCAACTTATGTTGGCATTGCGACTTCAATAGTATTATTAATTATTGGAGTTGATTTTGCAATAGTTATTGGATTTATTACAGGTATTGCAGATATTATACCTTATATTGGTCCATTTTTAGGTTTTGCACCTGCAGTATTTTTTGCCTATTTATCCAGCCCTTTAAAGGCAATATGGGTAAGTTTGTTTTTCTTATCTATTCAATGGATAGAGAATAATATAATGGCTCCTAAAATATTAGGTGATACAACTGGCATACATCCTATGGTAGTTTTACTATCTATTATCATTGGTGGAGGAATATTTGGTGTGGTAGGAATGATTTTAGCAGTCCCAGTAGTTGCCGTATCAATCATTCTATTTAAATTTATAGTTGAGAAACTTAAAAGACCACCTGAAACTGACAATTAATCTTTGGATTTATTGACAAAATTAGTATATTAAATTATAATCCAAATATAGAAAGAAGGAATTTCGTCCCTCTATTGGGGACGATTTTTTGCAATTACAACTTGCGGATAATCTTAAATGGAGAGGTGTATATATAATGAAAAAAATAGGATTGCACGAAATCAGAAGAGAATTTTTAGACTTTTTTAGAGAAAAAGAGCATTTAGTAGCTCCGTCATATTCACTTGTACCTAAGAATGATAAATCGCTATTATTAATAGGGGCTGGTATGGCTCCAATTAAAAAATACTTCACAGGTGAGCAAACACCTCCAAGTAAAAGAATGGCAACATGCCAAAAATGCATTAGAACAGGGGACATTGAAAATGTAGGGAAAACAGACAGGCATGCTACATTTTTTGAGATGTTAGGAAATTTTTCTTTTGGTGATTATTTTAAGAAAGAAGCAACTGCATGGGCATGGGAATTTCTTACAGAGAAATTGGAAATACCTAAAGAAGATTTATGGGTTACAATTTACTTAGAGGATGATGAAGCCTTTGAAATATGGAATAAAAATGTAGGAGTTCCTGCAGAGAGAATAGTTAGATTAGGGAAAGAAGATAATTTTTGGGAGTTGGAAATAGGGCCATCAGGTCCATGTTCTGAGATTTATGTAGATCGAGGAGAAAAGCATGGTTGTGGTAGTGCTGATTGTAAGCCGGGATGTGAATGCGATAGATTTATTGAAGTTTGGAATTTGGTATTTACTCAATTTGATAAAGATGAAAATGGAAAGTATAATCCGTTACCAAATCCAAATATAGATACTGGTATGGGACTTGAAAGAATTACTGCCGTAATGGAAGGCGCAAAAACCATTTTTGATGTAGAAGCAGTTAGGGAGATACTAAAGAAGGTTGAAAAAATAGCTAATATTACTTATGGGCAAGATAAAAATAGAGATGTTTCTGTAAGGGTAATAACAGATCATAGTAGAGCTATGACTTTCTTGGTATCTGATGGAATAATTCCAAGTAATGAAGGAAGAGGCTATGTCCTTAGAAGATTAATCCGGAGAGCTGCTAGACATGGTAAACTTTTAGGGATTGAAAATGCTTTTTTATCTGAGGTAGTAGATATAGTTATAAACTCATGGAAAGTAGAATATCCAGAGCTAAAAGATAGAGAACAACAAATAAAGAAAGTAATTAAGGCTGAAGAAGATAAGTTCCAAGAAACAATTCATCAAGGAATGTCTATATTAGAAGATTATATTAATGCGATGAAGGATGAAAATAAAACTGTACTTTCTGGAGAAAAAGCATTTAAACTCTATGATACTTATGGTTTCCCATTGGATTTAACGAAGGAAATTCTTGAAGAGAAGTCCTTAGTAGTAGATGAAGAAGAGTTTAATTTAAATATGGAAGCTCAAAGAGATAGAGCAAGAAAGGCCAGAGAAGATGGAGATAATATTGGCTGGTCTACAGGAAATGAACATGATATCTTTGAAGGATTGGATACTTTTTTTAGAGGATATGAACGAACAAATATTGTATCTGAAATAGCAGGACTATCTGTTAATAATGAAAAAGTTACTGAGTTAAATCCTGGAGATGAGGGAGTTATAATATTAACTGAGTCCCCTTTCTATGGAGAATCGGGAGGCCAAGTAGGAGATATCGGAATAATTGAATCATCCAATTTTAAAGCTATGGTATTAGATACTAAACACTCAAAGAGTGGTAGTTTAATTCATATAGTTAAAGTAATTGAAGGGATAGGAAAAGTTGGAGATAAAATTATTGCTCAGGTAGATGAAGAAAGAAGAAATTCAACCAGAAGGAATCACTCAGCTACTCATTTGCTGCATAGAGCATTGAAAGATGTATTAGGTGAACATGTTAACCAAGCTGGATCTATTGTAACTCCTAATAGATTAAGATTTGACTTTACTCATTTTGAAGGTGTAACAAAAGAGGAGTTAAATCAGATTGAAAAAATCGTTAATTCTAAGATATTTGATGGATTAGAAGTTAATACTTTAGTGACTTCATTAAAAAATGCACAAGAAATGGGTGTAGTAGGTTTGTTTGAAGATAAATATGGTGATGAAGTAAGGGTATTAAGTATGGGAGATTATTCTCGTGAATTATGTGGTGGTACCCATGTTGATAATACTGGAACCATAGGTATGTTTAAAATAATTTCTGAAGCTAGTATCGCTTCTGGAGTGAGAAGAATTGAAGCTATAACAGGTATAGGTGTATATGAATACTTGAGCCATTTGGACAGTAGTATGGAAGAATTAAGTAATATATTTAAGACTAACAAAACTAAATTAATAGATAGAGCTAAAGTTTTATCTGAAGAACTCAAAGAAAAGGATGTAGAAATAAACTCTCTTAAATCAAAGATGGCTTCATCCATAGCAGATGAGATTCTAGCATCTAAAGTAGATATAGATGGCATATCATTAATCACCTACAAAGTAGATAATATGGATATGAATAGTTTGAGAAATTTAGGTGATAAAATTAGAGATGGCCTTGAGCAAGGAGTTATTGTTCTTGCAACAGTTAAAGATGAAAAAATATCTTTTCTAGGTATGGTAACTAAGGATTTAATTGAAAAGGGTATTCATGCAGGGAATATAATAAAAGAAGTGGCTAATGTTACAGGTGGCTCTGGTGGAGGAAGACCAGATATGGCACAAGCAGGAGGTAAGGATACTTCAAAAATTAAAGAAGCATTATCAATAGTTCCAGATATAATCAAGATGCAAATTAAATAGGAAACAGTTGGAAACAAATATTAGCAAAATCAATATTTGTTTCCAACTATATAGGGATTATATGGTATAATATATAGTATATTAGGGGGTGTTTCTGTGAACAATAGGTTAAATGAAACTATGAAGTTTGAACCACCAAAGGACAATATCAACTCAGCAAAAGAAATAATATTATCTGTCTATAATTCTTTAGAAGAAAAAGGTTATGATCCAATTAATCAGATTATTGGATATATACTATCAGGAGATCCAACCTATATTACTAGCTATAATAACGCTAGATCAGCTGTTTGTAGTATAGAAAGAGATGAACTATTAGAAGAACTTTTAAAGGAGTATCTAAAGAAGGGTCAGTAGTTTAGGAGAGAATTGATTTGAGAATAAGAAAGTTTCTATTTTGCATATTTTTATCAATATTATTACTGCCTCATATTTCCTATGGGGCAAGCAATAATCCTAAGGTATATCTAGTAGTCATGAATAAATTGACATTAAAGGATATTGAAGCTATGGATTATTTAAATACAATTATCTTAGATGGTAGTATTGGTTTAATGAACACTAGAGGTACAACAGGTTATACAGGGGCAGAAAGCTTTCTTACTATCAATTCTTCAAGAAAAGCCTATGCTAATTATAGTAGTATAGATTTTCAGTTTCAAAATATGGAGAATTCTTTAGTAAATAACTCTATAAGCAAAATATACAATTTGAATAAAGAGAATAATTATTTACCAAGTATCGGAGCAATTGGTGATAATTTACATAATAGTGGATTGAAAACAGCAATATATGGTAACGGTGATGTAAGGGATATTCCCAATAGAACTTCAGCCTTGATTCCTATGGATTCCAAAGGTTTAATTGATTATGGGAATATAGATAATATAACATTGGAAGAAAGTGAATACCCATTTGGATATAAAACAGATTATGAAACGTTATTAACTGAGGTGGTAAGTAGTCAGGCAGATTTTATTGTGGTAGATACAGGTGATTTGCAGCGGATGTATAGTTATAGTGCTAATATTTCTGATGAAGATTTTATAAGTATAAGAGAGAGAATTCTTAGGGATTTAGATAATTTTTTAAAGGATTTGATTGATTTATTAGACAGTAATAATTCCTTGTTGATAATTACAAGTCCTAATAGTGGAGATATGAATGTTGATGATAGTAGGTTATCTCCAATTGTATTATGGGGTGAAGGAATTGAAAGGGGGACCATAGCATCCTTAACTACCAATAGACAAAGTCTAGTGACTAATTTAGATATTGGACCTACTGTTATGGAATATTTAAAGGCTCCAAAAGAAAAAATGTCTGGCAACCCAATAGAGACAATTAGAGTGGACATTGAGCTAGATGATATAATAAAATTGAATAAGCAAATAAATACTACATCTAGAGTTAGATTTAATACATTATATTATTATGGATTGATTTCAATAATTCTATTATCTATAGCTATCATTATAGTACTTACAAAGATAAAGATAACAAGTAAAATAGAAACTGTTATAAAGAGTTTTGTGGCTACCTTACTCTTTATTCCTAACATTCTTTTTATAGTTTCATTATTTAAGCCAGTTAATATACTTATCTACATAATGTTATTGTTAATTTTCTTATTATTGTTTTTTATTATTATTTGGAGAACTAAGGAGAATAATAATCAATTGATGTATATTTCAGCATTTTCTGTATTTGTAATATTCCTAGATTTATTGTTGAAAGGTAGTATTAGCAAGTATTCCGTACTATCTCATGATCCCATTATAGGGGCTAGATATTATGGTATAGGCAATGAGATGGTAGGTATTCTCTTGGGGTCGGTAACTTTGCTATCAATTAGAATTTCAGAGAAAAACAATAAGAGTTTATTACCATTAATTTTATTTTCTATATCAGTAATTATGGTAGGACATCCACTTTATGGGGCTAATGTAGGTGGAACTATGGCATTTATCATGGCAACGATAATCTATATCTTTAATTTTATGGATAAGGAAATTACTATCAAAAGAGCGCTCTATCTATTGTTGTGTATTATAATATCTATATCTTTATTGGGCTATATTGATATAAAGTTTAATGAAAATACTACACATTTAGGAAATTCTATTCTACTCATTAAGAATAATGGAATAGAATATTTAACTAATATTGTAATAAGAAAAGTACTTATGAATATCAAACTAATAGGTAATTCCTTTTGGACTTATGTTTTATTATTTAATATGATTTTTCATTTAATTGTATTTAATGCATTAAAAGAGATTAATAAAAAAGCATTGATAGCATTGATAGCTGGTATAGCAGGAATAATAGGGGGGTTCTTATTAAATGATTCAGGATTATTATTAGCTAGCATAGCTATGAATTTAATTTCTACAGGACTTTATTTAGAATATATGTGAAACTAGGTGGAATAATTGGAAAGAACAAGATTAGGAAATACAGATATAGATGTATCAAGGCTTTGTTTTGGTTCACTAACAATGACTCCTTTTCAAGCAAATTTAAGTGTAGAAGAAGGAGCATACCTTATAGAATATGCCTATAACCAAGGAATTAATTTTATTGATACAGCTGAAATATATGAGAATTATAATTACATTAAAGCTGCATTAAAGGGTATTAAGAGGGAAGACTTTGTAATTGCTACTAAAACCTACGCATATACAGAGGAAATGGCAAAAACCAGCTTAGAGCTGGCACTTAAGGAATTAGGTACTGATTATATAGATTTGTTTTTACTACATGAACAGGAAAGCATTTATACTGTTAGAGGCCATTTTGAGGCTATAGAATATTTTTTAAAAGCTAAGAAAGAGGGTAAGATTAGAAGTATAGGATTATCTACCCATCGGGTTGCGGGAGCAATAGCAGCTAGAGATGTTCAAGAAATAGATGTTATTCATCCAATAGTAAACAAATATGGAATTGGAATTCAAGACGGTAATATAGAAGATATGTTATCCGTATTAAAGGAAATACATGATTTGGGTAAGGGTATTTATGCTATGAAACCATTAGGTGGAGGACATTTAATTAAGGAAGCAGAATCTGCATTTAATTTTGTAAGATCAATTCCTTTTATTAACTCCATAGCCATTGGAATGCAGTCTGTGAATGAAATTGATGCAAATATTCTTCTTCTTGAGAAAGGAGTTTTGGAGGAGGATGTTAAAGATAAATTACAAAAAAAGAAGAGACGATTAATTGTGGCTGATTATTGTATTGGGTGCGGTAATTGTGTTAAGAGATGTAATCAACAAGGTATTGAGATTATAGATGGAGTAGCAACTCCTAATGATAAATGTATTTTATGTGGATATTGTGCAAAGGTATGTCCAGAATTTTGTATAAAGGTAATCTAATTGTGGAGGTGAAGTATGGAGCGGATAATGGGATTGGATGTAGGAGATAAGACTATAGGTGTAGCAATCTCTGATTTGTTACAGATGACAGCGCAAGGTCTAACAACCATAAGACGAGAAGGGAAAGCAAAAGATGAAGCAGCCTTAGAAACAATCATCAATGAGTATAATATTAATAAAGTAGTCATAGGTTTACCAAAAAACATGAATGGGTCTATAGGACCACAGGGAGAAAAGACTATTAAATTTGCTGAAAGGCTTAAGAATAAATATAAATTAGATATAATATATGAAGATGAGAGATTAACAACTATGGCAGCTGAGAAGATGCTTATATCAGGTGATGTACGAAGAGAAAAGAGAAAAACTGTAATAGATAAAGTTGCAGCTACTTTTATTTTGCAAATATATTTAGATAAGAAAGGAAGTGTATTATAGTGAAAGAAAGGATTTTTCTATTAGATGAACTAGGTAAGGAGCAAGAATTTATTATCTTGGCTACTTTTGGTTTGGATGATGAAGATTATGCCGCATTAATGCCAGCAGATGATATTGAAAGTCCCACTTATATACTAAGGATGGAGACAGATGAAAATGGAGACATGCTTTTTGCTGGAATAGATGATGATGAAGAATTAGAAGATGCCATAGAAGCATATGAGGAAATGCAAAAGGAGAATTTGCAATAGTTGACAAAGTAAGAAAATAATAGTATGCTTAATATAGGATTATAGTCGGGTGAAAAAATGGAAATTAATATGAATGTTATAAAAGAGAAACTTCAAAAGGGCGGGTATAAACTCACAACTCAAAGGCGAGGGATTTTGAAAGTTATTGTGGATAACTTTGATGAACATCTAAGCTGTGATGAGGTATATAGTATTGTTAAAAACGATTACCCTGATATAGGTATTGCCACAGTGTATAGAACATTACAGTTATTTGAGAAATTAAATATAGTCTACAAGTTAAATTTTGATGATGGGTGTAGTCGATATGAGTTAAGTGCTGGTTCGGAGAATCATCATCACCATCATTTGATTTGTTTACACTGCGGAAAGGTTAAAGAAGTTAAACTTGATTTACTAGAATCATTAGAAGAAAAAATAGAGAGTGAGGGTATATTTACTATAGTAAATCATAATGTGAAGTTTTATGGATATTGTAGCGAATGCAAAAATAAATCCCTATAGGGGTTTTTTTTTAACTTATATTAATTTTACAGACTAAAAACTATTAGAATGGTAAAAATATAAAAGAGAAAAAGAGGAGTTGATATAATGAGGAAACCGAACAAACTTAAAATCATACCCATTGGCGGAATGGGAGAGATAGGTAAAAACATTACTGCTATAGAATACAAAGAAGATATTATATTAATAGATTGTGGTATGAGTTTTCCAGAAGATGAAATGTTAGGAATTGATGTTGTAATCCCTGATGTAACATATCTAGTTAAAAACAAAGAAAAAATAAGAGGAATTGTTCTGACACATGGACATGAGGATCATATAGGAGCATTGCCATATATATTAACAAAATTAAATTTGCCTATATATGGAACAAAGTTAACCTTAGGTATTGTAGAAACTAAATTTAAGGAACATAGATTAGATAATGTAAGTATGAATGTAGTAAAACATGGTGATATTATAAAACTTGGAAGTATGGATGTTGAATTTATAAGAACAGGTCATAGTATACCAGATAGTTCTGCCTTAGCTATTCATACTCCAATAGGTATAATAGTTCATACTGGAGATTTTAAAGTTGACTATACACCAATTGGTGGAGATGTCATAGATTTAAACAGATTTGCTGAACTAGGAAAAAAGGGTGTATTGGCCTTGATGTCAGATAGCACAAATGCTGAGAGACCTGGATTTACTATGAGTGAAAAGACTGTTGGAGCTACATTTAATGATATTTTTTCTAATCATAAACATAGAATTATAGTAGCTACTTTTGCTTCAAATGTCCATAGAATCCAACAAATAATTAATGCAGCCGAGCAAAATAACAGGAAAGTAGTTTTATCTGGTAGGTCCATGCTAAATACTATTGGAGTAGCATCAGAACTAGGTTATCTTCATATGAAAGAAGATACTTTAATAGATATTAATGATATGAATAAATATCATAGTGATGAGATAACTATAATAACCACTGGCAGCCAAGGAGAGCCAATGTCTGCTCTCTCTAGAATTGCTGCTTCTGAGCATAAGAAAATACAAATTCAACCAGGAGATTTAGTAATATTATCTGCTACCCCAATACCTGGAAATGAAAAAACAGTATCAAAAGTTATAAATAATCTAGTAGTAAGAGGAACAAAGGTTATATATGAATCTCTAGCAGATGTTCATGTCTCAGGTCATGCTTGTCAAGAAGAATTAAAATTGATGCAAACTCTAGTTAAACCTAAATTCTTCTTGCCTGTACATGGAGAATTTAGACATTTGAAAAAACACGCAGAGATAGCAGAGTCATTAGGTACACCTAAAGAAAACATATTTATTCTTGAAAATGGATCAGTATTAGAGTTAACTAAAGATGAAGCTAAATTAGCTGGAACAGTACCTTCAGGCAATATATTGGTTGATGGATTGGGTATAGGAGATGTGGGAAACATTGTCTTAAGGGATAGAAAACATCTATCAGAAGATGGTCTAATTGTTGTAGTTGTGACAATGAGTAAAAAAGAAGGAACAGTAATAGCAGGACCAGATATTATATCTAGGGGATTTGTATATGTTAGAGAATCTGAGGATCTAATGGAAGAAGCTAGAAATATTGTGAAATCTGTACTGGCAGATTGCGAAAAGAAAAATATAACTGATTGGGCTACCCTTAAATCTAATATAAGAGATACCTTAAGAAATCATCTATATGGAAAAATAAAAAGAAATCCAATGATACTACCAATAATAATGGAAGTATAATATTATCCCTGGTATAGATTTATACCAGGGATTTTGGTATAATAGATGAGGATAATTTACAAAGGAGGATTTTTCATGGGAATAAGATTATTTCTATATCTAGGAGTATTGTTATTAGGTGGATTAATTGGATATAAGGATAAAGTCAGTGAAAGGTTACAAAAAAATTTAAATTTGATTCAAAATATTTGTTTGTTGTTTTTATTATTTGTTATGGGAATTACTATAGGAATAAATGATGAAGTTATTTCTAATATATTTTCAATAGGATTTAAAGCAGGAATAATATCTATATTTACAGTTGTTTTTAGTATAATTTCAGTACATTTAATTAAAAGACTAATTGCATTGGAGAGTGATAGGATTGAGTCTTAAGATATTTCTTGCCGTTCTATTAGGCACAGGTGCAGGCTACTTTTTTCTACCAGATACCTTTTCCTCAAGTATAGGAGTTATTATAGATATTGGACTTATGCTTTTACTATTTTTTGTGGGTATGGATATTGGAAAACAAAAAGATGTATTTGGGAAAATAAAGAAGATGGGTTTGAGAATATTATTAGTACCTTTTGCTGTAATAATTGGTTCTGTTGTAGGAAGCATGATTGCAGGGATGCTTCTTAAGATGCCATTAAATGAATCAGGTGCCATAGGAGCAGGATTAGGGTGGTATACTTTAAGTTCAACTATGCTTTTAGCAGATGGATATATAGAACTTAGTGCATTAGCATTTTTATCGAATGTTTTTAGGGAGGTAATTGGCTTAATTACAATACCATTAATAGCAAAATATATTGGGAAATTAGAATCCGTATCAGCTGCAGGGGCTACTGCAATGGATACTTCACTCCCTGTAATATCTTCTTCAACAGATCCTCATACTACAATAATTGCGTTTATTACAGGAGTAATTTGTACAACAACGGTTCCAATAATTTTGCCAATTATATTAAAATTTTAATTAACTTAAGTGTAGGAGGTAAACTATGAACACTAAATACTTAACCAAAGCAAGTTTGATTGCTGCTTTATATATAGTATTAGTTCTAATTCAGATGCTACCATTTCCAATTATGAATCTAACTTTTGGTCCAATACAACTTAGGATTGCAGAAGGACTGGCGTTATTGCCATTAGTAGAAGCTGCAGCTGTCCCTGGTGTTTTTGTTGGATGTCTATTGTCTAATTTACTATTAGCATCATATTCAGGGTTTGGATTAGTAGACATACTAGGGGGTAGCCTAATTACTTTAGTTGCTGCGTATCTAACAAGAAAGATGAAGAGTAAGATAACTGGCATAATACCACCAGTAGTATTAAATGGATTAATTGTATCCATTTGGGTATCATATTTTACGAAGGTACCATATTTACTTACTGTACTAGGTATTGGTGGCGGGGAATTATTATCAGTAGCGCTATTTGGTAGTCTAATCTTATCAGTTTATGATAAAGCTACAAATTTAAAAGAGTACTAGAAGACAGTGAAGAGTGAAAAGTGGGGTGTAGAAATGGAAAATGCTAAGATGAAAAATAAAAAAACAAAGAAAAAAGAAACTAAGAGTATTAGATTGTTTAGAATACTATTTATATTTGCAGTTCTTGCAATTGTAGGGTTTGGAGCCTTTGATTATTATAAACAAGCCTTAGGTCCCATGTCTAAGCACAGCCCTCAAGAAGTAAGTATAACTATTCCTGTAGCAAGTTCATCCACACAAATAGCTGATATCTTATATGATAATGGACTTATAAAAAATCAATTGCTATTCAAGTATCAAGTTAAGAATAAAAATGTAGCTAGTAAGCTAAAAGCTGGAGAATATAATTTATCTACAGGTATGGATCTAGACACTATTATTGATAAATTAACTATTGGAGTAAAAAATTATAATACTGTTAGATTTACAATACCAGAGGGATATGAAATTCGACAAATGGCAGATAAACTATCAAATGAAGGAATTATTGATAAAGAAAGATTCTTGGAATTAGTAGGCAATAAGGATAATTTTGAAGACAAGTTTATTTTCTTGAAAGAATTAGATAATAATCAAAGTCTTGAAGGATTTTTATTTCCATCAACATATGAAATTTATATTGGTTCATCAGAAGAAGAAATAATAGAAAAAATGCTAAATGAATTCGATAAAATATATAAGAAAGATATAGAACCAAGGCTAAAAGATATTGATTTAACTTTAAACGAGGCTATTACCCTTGCATCCATAGTAGAGAGAGAGGGTAAAGTGGATAAAGAGAGACCCTTAATGTCTGCAGTATTTCACAATAGACTAGACCAAGGAATGATGTTGCAATCATGTGCGACTGTTCAATATATTTTAGGGGAAAGAAAAGAAGTTCTAAGTAACGAAGATACTAGAACTCCATCCCCATATAATACCTATATTCACGAAGGTTTGCCGCCAGCACCAATAGCATCACCGGGTAAAGCTTCTTTAATTGCAGCAGTGCAACCAGCAGATGTAGATTATTTATTCTTTGTACTAACAGGGAATGATGGCACTCATACATTTACTACTACTTATAAAGATCATTTAAATGCTAAACCAAAGAAATAAAGAGGATGATAAAATTGAGTCAGATAAACGAAGAGTATATTGAAGGCTATATACGAGGTTTGTTGCCCGATAATAATTGTAATCTAAAAGCAATGGAAAAATACGCAGAAGATAATCATGTTCCTATTGTTCAGCCTGAAGTGGCGCAATTATTAAAGGTTTTATTAAAGATTAAATGTCCAAAGAATATATTGGAGATAGGCACTGCAATTGGATACTCTGCTTTAATTATGGCAGAAAATACATCTGTTGAATGCAAAATTACTACTATCGAACGGCGAAAAGATATGATAGAATTAGCAATAGAAAATATATCTAAAACTAAGTATCTGGAAAGAATTAAAATATTAGAGGGAGAAGCAGAAGATATATTATCTACTTTAGAAGAAAAATATGATTTTATATTTCTAGATGCTGCTAAAGGTCAATATATGGATTTTTTCAAAGAATGTATAAGGTTACTTAATCCAGGCGGTATTATTGTCTCAGATAACGTTCTTTATAAGGGAATGGTTGCAACAGATGACCTTGTTATAAGAAGGAAAAAGACCATAGTAAAAAGACTTAGACAATTTCTACAATATATAAATCATATAGAAGGTTATACATCTTCCATAATTCCAATTGGTGATGGAATAGCAATAACTTATAGAGAGGAGTAACATTTTGAATAATATAGAACTATTAGCTCCAGCAGGAGATTTAGAAAAGTTAAAAATGGCAATTACTTACGGTGCAGATGCAGTATATCTTGGAGGAGATAGCTTTGGCCTTAGGAAGGCGTCAAAGAATTTTTCAATTGATCAAATCGAGGAAGGAATAAGATTTGCTCATGAAAGAGGAAAAAAAGTATATATTACATTGAACATCGTCCCTCATGATGAGGATATGAATGGTCTAGAGGAATATGTAACTAAGCTTCATGAAATAAATACAGATGCAGTTATTGTTTCTGATCCGGGAATGTTTTCTATAATTAAGAGGACAGTGCCTAACTTACCTATTCATTTAAGTACTCAGGCTTCCGTAACTAATTATGAAACAATAATGTTTTGGTATAATCTTGGAATAAGGAGAATAGTCCTCGCTAGGGAATTGTCTTTTAAAGAAATAGAGGCTATGACTGATAGGCTTCCAAAGGATTTAGAAATTGAAACCTTTGTACATGGAGCAATGTGCATGTCATATTCAGGTAGATGTCTAATAAGCAACTATATGACTGGTAGAGATTCCAATAGAGGAGATTGTGCCCATGGATGTAGATATAAATACAATCTAGTTGAAGAAAAGAGACCAGGAGAATATTTTCCAGTTTATGAAGATGAAGATGGAACATTTATTATGAATTCAAAGGACCTTTGCATGATAGAGTATATTCCTGAGTTGGTTAAATCTGGTATTGTTAGTTTTAAAATTGAAGGTAGAGTAAAGAGTTCTTACTATGTAGCCACTGTAATTAGAGCATATAGAATGGCCATAGATGAATATCTTAAAAATCCAGAAAACTATAAATACGATGATAAATGGTTACATGAAATAAAGAAAGCTAGTCATAGAGATTTTACTACAGGTTTTTATTTTGGAAAGCCAAGTACTGATGCCCAAGTATATACAACATCGTCTTATATTAGAGGTTATGATTTTGTTGGACTTATTTTAGATTATGATGAGGAAACTAAGATTGCAACTGTAGAGCAAAGAAATAGAATGTTTGTAGGTGAGACTATTGAAGTATTTGGACCAAAGAAAGAGTACTTTAGTCAAACTATTGAAAAAATGTGGGATGAAGAAGGAACTGAAATAGATGTGGCACCTCATCCACAGCAAATAGTGAAAATTCTCATGGCAGAACCTGTAAATAAAATGGATATGATTAGAAAGGGAAGGGAGGATGAGTAAGATTGAAAAGACCAATACTCATAGGAATAACAGGTGGGACAGGCTCGGGAAAATCTACTGTATCTAAAGAAATCTTTAAATCAATCCATGAAAAGAAAATTTGTATAATTGAGCAAGATTCATATTATAAGGATCAATCTAACTTAACCTATGAGGAAAGAGTTAAAACAAATTATGATCATCCTTTTGCTTTTGATAATGAACTATTAGTTGAACATTTAAAATGTTTATTAAGTAGCAAATCCATAGAAAAGCCCATATATGATTTTGAGAAGCATACTAGAAAAATAGACACAATAACCGTAGAACCTAAAGATATAATAATATTAGAGGGTATTTTAATATTATCTGAAAAAGATATACGCGACTTATTAGATATCAAAATATTTGTAGATACTGATTCTGATGTAAGGGTTATTAGAAGAATACTAAGAGATATTAAAGATAGAGGTAGAACTCTTGATTCTGTGATATTCCAGTATATGGAAACAGTAAGACCAGCACATCTTCAATTTATTGAACCTACTAAAAGATATGCAGATATTATAATACCAGAAGGCGGATACAATAAGGTAGCTATAGATATAATAGTAGCTAAAATAAATGCAATATTAAATAATTAGTTTTAATCTCCCTGAAAGTGGAAACACTAACTAGGGAGGTTTTTTTATGGCAAGATCTAAGAAGAATGTAATTCATACTAGAATAAAGCTATTTAAATATATTAGTTCTATAGTCTTTTTAGTACTATTGATAAGGCTATATGATTTACAAGTAAATGATAAGGAAAACCTTAAGTTGCAAGGATTAAGACAGAGGAGTACTGAAATAAATTTAAGCTCCAAAAGAGGAATAATATATGATCGAAATTTGATTCCAATGACAAATATAGAAAAGACTAAAACATTAATTGCTTCAAAAGGAGAAATATTAAAAAATGAAGAGCTTTTGGATAAAATTGTAAAAAATACGAGTTTATCTATTAATGAATTGAATATAATACTGAATTCTCCAGAAAAATTAGCATATATTCCATTAAAAAAAGTAATAGATATTGAAGATGCAAATAATATATTTATACTTGATATTGTAGATAGATATTCAAAATCCAATTTATTATCTCATGTTATTGGATATGTAAATAAAGCAGAAAATAAGGGAGAATATGGGATAGAAAAGATATATGATGAATTTTTGAGTAAATCAGATAAAGCTTCCTTGTTTATAGAATATGACAAAAGAAGGTCTTTAATTCTTGGATCTGCTTACCATGTAGATAATACTATAGACTCTGAAGATCCTGCTGGTGTTCAATTAACAATAGATTCAAAAATACAGCAAATAGTAGAAGAAATCCTTGATAAGAATAATATTAAAGGAGCTGTTATAGTATCAGAAGTAAGTTCAGGAGAGATATTATCATTAGTTAGTAGGCCGAATTTTGATCAAGATAATATTGCTGATTACTTCAATAAAGATGATATGGCATTATATAACAAAGCAATACAAGTATCATATCCTCCTGGCTCAATTTTTAAAATTGTGGTTCTTTTAGCAATCTTAGAAGAAAATCCTACCTATTTAAACCACCAATTTTACTGTAATGGATACGAGAATATTAATTCATTAACAATAAAATGCAATAGTACTCATGGTCATATATCTTTAAAAGATGGTTTTGCCAAATCATGCAATTCAGTTTTTATTCAGATAGGCAAAGAAATTGGATCTAAGAAAATAATAGATATGGCCAAAACCTTAGGTCTTGGTGAGAAGATAAATATTGGACTCATTGAAGAAGTAGAAGGTTCACTACCAGAAGGAGAAGAATTATTGGGACCTGCAATAGGAAATATATCCATTGGTCAGGGAAAGATAGAAACCACTCCATTACAAATTTCGAATTTACTATTGATTATTGCAAACAATGGTATCCAAAAGGATATGACAATAGTTCAAGGCATTACTACAAAGGATGGAAAAATAATTAAAAGATATAATAAAAATGAAAATGAAATGCTAATAAGCAATTACTCAGCTGAAGTAGTACAGGAATTATTGGAGGAAGTAATGTTAACAGGAACTGCCAGAGCAATAAATCTAAATGATATTGGTGGAGCAGCAGGTAAAACTGGATCAGCTGAAGGGCTATTAAGAGGAGAAGAAACAATCCATGGTTGGTTTGCAGGATATTATCCTAGAAAAAATCCCAAGTATGTAATTACTGTATTAGTAGAAGAGGCAAATTCAGGATCAAAATCTGCAGCTCCAGTATTTAAGAATATTTGTGAAGAAATATATAGGTTAAATTATTAGGACTTGCACAAAACTAACTCCATTTACATATATTTATATATGAGTAATGGGGGTGAAAAGTTTGAAAAATATGCTTTTATTGGTTCTAAGCATTGTATTAAGACCATTTGTAATTCTCTGTGGTTATATGATCAACTCGAATTCTTTTCCGAAACCACTCTCTAGTGATGAAGAAAAAATGTTTTTAGATCTTTATTCAAAAGGAGATGAAAGAGCAAGAAATGTGTTAATAGAAAGAAACTTAAGATTAGTAGCCCATATTGTAAAAAAATATAATAACACTGGTAAAGATACGGATGATCTAATCTCTATAGGAACCATAGGATTAATTAAAGCGATATCAACTTATAACCCTACAAAAGGAACAAGACTTGCTACATATGCTGCTAGATGTATTGAAAATGAAATTCTCATGACAATACGTTCAGCAAAAAAGACTAAGGTAGAATTATCTTTATACGAACCAATTGGTATGGATAAAGAAGGAAACGAGATAAACTTATTGGATATATTGGGTTCAGATGTAGATGAAGTTCTAGATGAGGTACATTTAAAACTGCAAGTCAAAAACTTATATAAAGCTATAAACCAAACTTTGAAAGATAGAGAAAAAGTTATAATTGAGCTTAGATATGGACTTATTGATGGATCTTGTAAAACTCAGAGAGAAATAGCTGCAATGTTAGGGATTTCTCGATCTTATGTATCTAGAATTGAAACAAGAGCACTTGGTAAGCTAAATAAAGTTTTAATGAATAAATAAAATAATCTAGATGAATTATATAATCCCCCTAATATAAAAAGGATTAAGCAGCCTTCCTTCGATAGAATATCGAACTTAGGCTGCTTAATTACTTCCTTTAAATAACTTAACATTTTTCAAAATTTACAATTTGATTATTATTTGAATTATCTAATCTTTTCTTATCTTATCGGAGCTGTTATTCTTCTAATTATATCTTCTACTTCTGTAGCAAATCCAGATATTGGATTCCCATTGTTTATTCTTGTATTCATGTTCTTAATTCTAGTATTAATATTAGGGTCAGCGGTTACTTGTATAGTTTCTATATTTCTATCAGCAACCTTTACAGCAGCATCTATTTTTTGTTTAAGATTAGAACTTATAGTTCTGTTATTATTGTTGCTTAAATTACATCCAACTACAGCAGTATTTCCATTAATTAAAACTGAAGCACTTTCTACCTCTGGTAATGCTGCTACTCTTTTAGCTATAGCGTTTGCTCTAGTTCCTAAATTGTTAGTGTTAGTAGTTAGATTATTGTTGTTAGTAGCTAGATTATTATTGTTAATCATACCTAAATCACTATTGGTGTTATTTCTTACCATTCCATTGTTAAGATTTAGGTCATTACCTAACATCCCATTATTTAGATTATCTCTCCTACCATTGTTTAGGCTGGTATTTAATCTATTATTGGTATTGCCATCATTCATCCAACGGTTGTTAGCATTATTAGGTAATCTTGCCTGTGTAGACATATTTCCCATTCTGCCATTAGTACCACATCCTGCTACTGCTGCTACCAAAATTAAAGATAAAACTATTAGACTTATTTTATTTTTTTTCAAATTATCCACCTCCTAAGAATAGTCTTACACATAATAGATATATTATTTAGACTAATTTTTATCCAATTTGTATAATCTAACCAACTTTTTAAATTTATGTTTATTCATTAGTGTAATTATGAGCATAAACGAGTGTTCTCTATTATTTGCCAAAATATGATGCTATAATTTTTATAATTAGGAGGTATTTTATGAACATAACATATGAAACTAATCTTTATTGTTTAATTGGTAATCCCATAGAAAAATCCTTATCTCCAATAATACATAATAGTATTTTTGAAATTTTTGATAGAAATTGTGTATATCTATCATTTAATATTAATGGAGAAGATTTAGAAAATACTATTAATGCTTTTAGGGCAATGAAAGTAAAAGGGTTTAATGTAACAATTCCACATAAAAAAAATATAATAAAATATTTAGATGATATAACTACAGAAGCTAAAATAATGGGAGCTGTTAATACTGTAAAGAATGAAAATGGTAAATTTGTTGGTTACAATACAGATGGAGAAGGTTTTATTCAAACTTTTTCTAATAATAACATAGATTTAAAGGATAAAAATATTCTACTTTTAGGTTCAGGTGGCGCTGCATTTTCTATTGGAGTAACATTAGCTATGCAAGACATAAATAGCATATATATAGGAAATAGAAATATAGAGTCTTGCATTTTACTTAAAGAAAAGATTAACTCAATAAATAATAAAATTATAACTAATGTAGATAATTTACAACTCGAAAATATAGATAAAAAATCCATTGATATTATTATTAATTCCACACCTATAGGTATGTATCCTATGGAAGATATGTCTCCTATAGAATTAAATGGATATTCTAAAGAAACCATTGTTTACGATATAGTATATAAGCCACTGGAAACAAAACTACTATACGAATCAAAATTAAAGGGTTTTAAGGTTTTTTCGGGTATATCAATGCTATTAAATCAAGCTATTTTAAGTCAAAAAATTTGGTTTGATCTAAAAGAAATTAATTTTAAAATAATTGAAAAACTAGCAGGAAATTTAAGCTCTTATGTCGAATAGTATAATAAATCATAATATTTTGAATTTACATTAATTCCTATATATTTTTACTAAACTTAAGAGGTGAGAATATGGCAAATACAAAATTGAAACTAGGGGAACTTTTAGTTTCTGCTGGAAAATCAACAGAAGAGCAATTAGGCATACCTCATGTAGATTTAGACAAATATCCAATTAATGCAAAGGTAGCAACGATTATTCCGGAAATTATAGTTAGAAGATACGAACTTATTGCAATCGATAAACATGAGGAAGTACTGGTTGTGGCAATGGTTGATCCATTAAATATATTTGCACTAGATGATGTAAGATTATTTGTTAAATCGGAGATTCAGCCAGTTATTGCCAATAAAGAAAAGTTACTTAAAGTTGTAGATGAGTTTTACAGTAGTCATATTGCAATAAAGGTATTAGAAGAATTTGAAGACAATTATTCCCCAATAAACACTGATGATATCCAAAATCAAGAATTACTTGAGGTAACTTCAGCTCCAATTGTAAAATTACTTAATTCAATAATCGAACAAGCTGTAAGGGATAGAGCTAGTGATATACATATAGAGCCAAATGCAGATGATATAAGGGTAAGATTTCGTATTGATGGAGAGCTTAATGAAATAATGACTTTAGCTCGCCATAGCTTGTCTCCTATAATAACAAGGATAAAGATAATGGGTAAGATGAATATTGCAGAAAAAAGAATATCCCAAGATGGTAGAGTAGAGACAATGATAAATAATAAAGAAATAGATATGAGAATTTCAACTTTGCCTACAATATATGGGGAGAAAACAGTAATAAGATTATTGGATAGATCTAACTTTGGTTATTCAAAAGAATCACTAGGATTCAGTAATAAAGATCTGGAAAGATTTGATAATATCCTGGCTCAACCTTATGGAATGATTTTGGTTACTGGACCTACTGGAAGTGGAACGGTATTTAGATAGTTTTATATCTTTATTAGTAAAGAATTGTATTCCTAATAATTCATCCTCACCATTCCAATATATTTTATCCACTATAGTTTGAATAAAGCATTTTTTCTGCTCATTGTCTAATTCATTTGCTAGTTTCGCAAAGTTGACAATATTGTTTACAACAAAATTTACATTATCAGATTCTTTTTTAGTTTTTTCATTTGATTTTTCTAGCTCAATTATCTCTTCTTTGATTTTTTGTAACTCTTTATCTTTATTTTCAATTTGAGGAAGTATGTAATTTGACGCAATAGAATTTTTAGGTAATTCATTGACCAATATGTCTATTTCATTTAAAAGTTCTTTTTTACGGTTTTCTAACTTATTTATAATATTTCTATTATTATCATTTTCATCATCTTTATTTATTTCTTTCATTTTTTTCAAAAATATCTCTTTTGATTGTGATAATTCCAGTATTTTTTCTATAATTGTATAATCAATATCAATTCCATTGACATTAGGATTGTTACATTTATCCATACCCGATGCAGTTTTTAAATTACAAACATAATAATGAGGTGATGTGCCATCTTCTCTTTTACGACCATACATTATATTCATAGCAGACCCACAGTGAGCACACTTTAAAATACCACCTAATAGTGCAACTGTAGAAGTGCCGGTTCTTGTAATTTCCATATTATTTACATCTAATTGTTTTTGTACTTCTAACCATTTATCTGGATTTATAGTCCCGATATGCTTTGCAACAGCACCTATCCATTCGCTTTTATCATTCTTCATACCTTTCCCATTTATTTTATTGTATATGAGAATACCTCTTTGGCCATTCAATCTGTCTTTTCCTGCAATTGAAATACCTCTATCTTCTAAGTAATCAGATATTTCCTCGTTAGCCTTAGAATAAGCTGGGTTTCTTAATATATCAGATATAACTCTAGTAGAAAAATAAGCATCATTTTTAGTTTTATAATTGTTTTGTATTAAGAATTTTCGAACTTGATGAATCGAACCTAACTCTAAATACTTATCATAAAAAAACTCTACCAAATCCATTTCTTTACTTATTGGTTTTAACTTTGTTAGTGACTTCTCTTTATAATCCTTATCTAAATATGGTACTTTTTCCGATTCAAATCCCAAAGGAGGAACTCCGCCAAGCCATCTTCCAGTTGTGGCTAATTGAAGCATATTGTCTTTAATTCTCTCAGATATGGTTTCTCTTTCTAATTGAGAAAAGACACTAGCTATATACATCATAGCCCTTCCCATTGGTGTAGATGTATCAAATTGCTCTTTAATTGATACAAAAGCTATATTATAATTATTTAATTCTTCTATAGTAGATGAAAAATCAGCAACATCTCTAGAAACTCTATCTAACCTATAACAGATTAGGACATCAAATTTCTTCTCTCTAGCATCATTCATAAGTTCTTGGAATTTAGGCCTATTGATATTTCCACCAGAGAAACCCTCATCCTCATACACATAAATATCTTTTATGTTCTCAAAATGTCTATTTGCATATTCTTTACACATTAAAATTTGATTCTCTATACTTTCTCCTTTGCCAGTAAATTTTGATTTACGGGAGTATATAGCTATTTTCATAATATCACTCCTGATTATTATATTTTTCTTCTAAGTTCTTTTACTATTCCTACAATCTTGACTTCTCCAGGGTGATTATATGTTCTTGGTGAATAATTAGGATTTATAGGCTTTAATTCAATTTTGCCTGTTGTTTTCTTTACTGTTTTTAGGGTAGCTTCAAATCCATTAACATAGCAAGCACAATCATCACCCGTCTCACAGTCAGGCTGCACTAAAATAATTACTGTATCTCCTTCTAAATATTTTGGATACATAGAATCTCCTTTAACTTTCAATGCTATATACTTTTTATTTCCCTTCATCCACTCTACTGGAATATCAACCTCGCCTTGAATATCTTCAATGGCTTCAAGTGGCATGCCAGCAGGTATAGATCCATATACAGGAATTGTTATGGAATTGTTATATTCATCTGACATTTCCCAACCTAACAGATGGGCAGGAAGAACCCCCAGTGCTTTAGCAAATTTTTTTACCATTTCGATATCCACATTTTTTATTTTACCTTTTTCGTATCTTTGAACTGTGCTTTCACTAAGGTCAACCAAATCACCTAATTGTTTTAAAGTTATTTCTTTATTAATTCTTGCTTTGTAGATTCTTTTTCCCAATTCTAAATTATATTCGCTCATATAGAACACCTCCATAATGCAATTATACCTATATCTGATGTGTTATGCAAGAAATATTATACAAATTATAAAAAAACTTGCACATAGTGCTTGACAATAATCGACCGTTAAATTATACTTAAATCACAACTTGTACAACATGCAAGTTTAAAGGAGGTGTTTGAATGAATATTGACAAGTTAAAAGGGAAGTTAGTTGAAAAAAAGAAAACTTATGAAGATTGTGCAAATGCATTAGATGTTAGTATTACAACATTTAGCAACAAAATGAATGGAAGAGGTAGCTTATACATTGAAGAAGTTAATATCTTATCCAACTTTCTTGATTTGACAAATACTGAAAAAATAGATATTTTTTTAGACTAAAACTTGTACAACACGCAAGAAAGGAGAGGAGTCAAGATGAGTATTAAAAAAAGGAAAAGGCGGGAACCAAGATTACTAAATTGTATCATCTTAAATCCAATCGAAGATACTGAAAGCCAAGAATTCTATGATGACTTAGTATTCGGAGCATTAGCAACAGCATTAAAAAAATGTTTGACTTCAAGTCAAATAAAGCAAATCATATCTCAAATTGAAGGGGCAGATTAAATGCTAAATCTAATATGTAGCCTAATAGCTAAAATAGTTTTTACTAGCATCAATGGAGTTGTACTCATACTTTTACTAGGTTTTATTTTTTACATCTATTTAGGACAAGCAGAGGACTTTAGAAAGATAGCAAAACAAATAATAAGAGAGGGGAGATAATCGTGGGTTTAGAAAAATTGGATTTTGTGAGAGTAGTTGGTTCTAATGACGAAACTAAAGAGTTTATTGGAGCAGAAGGAATTATCGTAAATACTTTTGGTGATTCTGGCCATCGACATGATGTGGTTTTCTTTAACATGAGTTTACAGAAAAAAGCTATGGACGGTGGAGGGTTACTTTGGAGAGATGAAGATTTAGAAAAATTGGAAGAGATGCTGTAATGGAAAGGTTTGTATTTACATTTAGGGCAGGACACCCACTTTGCCATTGTTATCAAACAGTGCATGCACCTAATAAATCTAAGGCTATTAAAAAAATGAAAGAAACTTATGGCAATTGTTTTGATTTCATACTTTCACAAGATGACTTCTTCACAAGAGAAAACCAGTTAGCTAGAGCAGGGGTGCCTTATAGAAAAGAATTATCACATATTTATTGCAGGGAGGAAGCGAGTTAAATGGATCTAACAATGAAATCACTAGTAGATGATGTAAAAATTGCTAGAAATAAATTAAACGAAATTTCAATAACAGAACCAGACCATATGGATAACGCAATATATAAGTTAAATGAGGCAGAGGAAAAGCTGAATAACTATATCAGAGAAAAGAAGCATAAAGAACAAATAGAAAAGACCTTCCAGCTACCAACTGAAAAAGGTCTTAGGTAAAAACACTCAACTAAATTATATCAAATAAGGGGGAATTAGCAAGTGAAATATAAAGCTGGAGACAAAGTGAGAATTGTATCAAAAAGAATGACAAATATGGCAGATAATGGGGCTATGGATAAGTATTTAGGGACTGTAATGACAATAGATAGAATCATGGGAAGGTCTTATTATATGAAAGAAGATAATAGGCGTTGGTCTTGGTCTGATGCAAATATACAAGGATTAGCTGAGCAGATGAATACTATGACTTTAGATGAATTTAAAAAGAGAGGTCTAAAAGAAGGAGATATTGCTTATTTTGAATGTTTTAATGATTGGGGAATGGTATCAGGAGAAAGGTCTTGCGAGAGTATTAACTCGAAATATTCAGGTTACGCATGGTCTAAAACATTTAGCATAATAGAAAGCGTTTCTAAAATAATATTTAAAGAAGATTGGTTAAGAGCAAACCATATTGAAATAATGAATTTTTTTAGAGGGTATGAAAATTATTCATCTTTTCCTATCATTCGAATAATCAATAAAAAAATGACCAAATACATCCATGCAGTACATTTTGGAAGTACAAAGATTTACACATGGAGAGTTCCAAAAGAATTTGAATATCTTGATTTCAGAGCTGGAGATATTGCTGAAGTAGACACAGTTAAAGGAAGGCAGTATGTAGAAGTTAGAGAAACAGCGGAGTATGAGCATGACGAAAAAACCAAAGAAATTAGGAAGCTTGTAGAAGTATGTGACTATGAGAGGAGATTTAGATAATGAAAAAATATCAAATTAGCCCAGGACAAATACCACATCTAGTTAGGCTTACTGCTGATTTATTTAACACTATGAATAAAGAAGTAGCTTACAGCCCAAATAAAGGTGAAAAAGCAACTCAAATGCATTTTGTAGTAGACCTATTAAAGGATTTAGTAGATACAGCCTATCCAGTAGCAAATGGTGGAGTAATAAGTAAAGAAACCTTGGGGGAAATAGGGGGATTTCAAGGACAAGAGATTCATGTAATTCAAATGGGTGAATCAACTTCATTTACAAACGAAAGCTTAGATAAAGCTATGGAAAATATAGCTAAGATTATGAAAAGCTACAAACCACCAAAGGCAGGTGAGTTTTAATGAATATCAAATTAAATTACCTACATCTAAAGAATTTCAAAGGTATCAAGGATTTCAAGCTAACAGCAGATGGTAAAAATGTTTCAGTATTTGCAGACAATGGCAAAGGCAAAACAACTTTAATGGACGGATTCCTATGGTTACTTTTTTCAAAAGACAGCAACGACAACACAACTTTTACAGTCAAGCCACAAGACGAACTAGGACAAGATATTCACCATCTACAAACAGAAGTAGAAGCTGAAATGTTAATAGATGGAAAACCATTGAAAATAAAGAAAATGCAAGAGGAAAAATGGGTTACTAAAAGGGGTTCAGATACAGCCGAATTAACAGGCAATACCGCTTCATATTGGTATGACGAAGTACCTCAAAAGGCTACAGAGTACAAAGAAAAAATAGACAGTTTAATCAATGAAAATATATTCAAAATGATAACCAATCCTTTATATTTTAACACCAAACTGAAATGGGAAGAAAGAAGAAAAATCTTGCTAGAGATATCTGGTAACAGAACAGATGAAGAAGTAATAGCTTCAGATGAAGGCCTTTCAAAATTAACAGATATTCTTAATGGTAAAAGCATTGAAGATTACAAATTAGTCCTAGCAGATAAACTCAAAGGATTTAAGAAGGAAAGAGATAATCTTCCACCTAGAATAGATGAACTGACTAGGTCATTACCTCAGGAAGAACCTGATTATACAGCTATAGAAGAAGATTTAAAGGATTACAGGGATGAATTAGCTACAGTTGAATCTATGATGACTAATGCAGCTAATAAGACTAATGAACTAAATAAAAAACACCAAGAATTATATTCACTTAAATCTAAACTAGAAGAAGTAAAGGCAAAGGTTAATGAAGAATCAGGAACAGATATAAAAAAACTCATTGATAAAAAAACAGAGTTACAAGGTGGACAATATCTTATCAAATCTGGGATAGACAACTTAAAAATGCAAATAGACGATGCTAATAGAACTTTAGAGTTCAATTCAGTTACTAGACAAAGCTTGCTAAATACATGGAGAGAATTAAACGACAAGGACTTAGAAATAAGGTCAGAAGAGTTTATTGTTCCAGATTTAAATAAAAGCTGCCCGACTTGCGGACGAGATGCTCCTGAAGAAATCATTGAATCCCAAATGGAGGAACTGAAAGTTAATTTTGAGAAAGAAAAGAATTCTAGACTAAGTTTACTTCAATGTAAAATCAATGCAAATAAGGTAGAAGGCACATCATTAAAAGAAAGGACAGAGAAAGCTAAATCTACTTTAGACGATTTGAAAAATGAATTATCGGTCAAAGAAGGAAATCTAAAAGAGATTACTATTACAATAGATGAACTAAACAAAGAAATATCAAAGCCAGTTCCAGAACCAGATTATAGTAAATATGCAGATTATACTGTATTGTTCCATAAAATGTATGCACTCCAAGCTGAATTAGATAAGCCAGTAGAAGATAAATCATCAGAGTTATTGGCTAGAAAATCAGATATTCAAGCCCAGATTGATGAACTTAATAAAATTCTTAATGGCAAATCAGAAGTAGAAAAGAAAAAAGCTAGGATAGAAGAACTTAAAGCAGAAGAAAAAAGAGTATCTTCACTCATAGCCGAATTAGAAGGTCATAAATTCCTCTTAGAGCGATTTACAGTAGCCAAGGTTAACTTGCTAGAGGATAGTATCAATAGTCAATTTAAGCATGTGAAATTCAAGCTATTTGAGGAAAATATCACCAATGATGGCATA